>PXYT01000040.1 GCA_003023725.1 Sulfobacillus benefaciens
CGTCGCGGAGTGCGTGGGAGACTGTGTTGTATGGGTAGGAGAAGCCGTACTCCGCGCCGGTGATGCCGTGGACCGCTTGGTGACCGACACCGTCTTTGTCTGGGACACGGAGGTCTTGAGCGACGGCACATGGGACGTGGGGGATGCGGTCGGCTGAGACGTCCCGGAGGACGTTGGGGCCGAGTGAGAACTCGCGGACAAGGCATGGCGTGCTCCGTGTATCGGCGGAGCCGCCTGGACCGGGCCCAAAGATACCAGCCAGGCCACAAAGCCGCCGCCGGCTAAGGCAATAGCCGTTCCGCCGACAATCCCCCACAATTTGCGTGATCCCCACATAACGGCCCCTCCTTTTTGGATTTCGCACGGAATATGTCCCCACTCTTTCCGGGCGGGACGCCCGGACGACCAGCTATGCTCCTCTTACAAGGATTCGATCTCGCGGCCAGAACTCCTGCTATTGCCGCGTAATTTTTCCCCGCTCTGTCCAGTTCAGCGCCGGGAGCCTATAAGGCGTGCCCTGAGCTGTCTTCACTTGCTGCGCCGGGGTGGACACAATCCACGTCCACTGCGCTTGTTGCAACACGCCGTGGGGTCGTGCCAAGGTGGCTGTGAGCAACACCGTAGCCCGTAAAGCTTGATGACCCAACTTGACCGTCGTGTGCCATTCTTTGGTGATTTGCGCGGTCTGGGCGGATACGCGCAAGGGGTGTGTCAGGGTCATAGGAACCGTCAGCAAGGGCTGCGAGGGCCACGCGGATGCGGTATGCGTCCACATCAGAGCCTCTCGGGCCACGGTGGCCGTCGTCGGCGTAGACCGAGTTCCTGACGGAGGCAAGATGGAGGTAAACCCCCGAGATCCGATTTGCTCGCGCAACTGCGTCCAAACGGGATGGGACGTATTGCGGAGGACGCCTTGCCACGTGATGTTCAACGGTTGCGGAGTACTGGGCACAGTTTCCACGAGATGCACCTGGTACTGCACCGGCGCGGCTCCGAACCAGCCACAACCGCTAAGCAGTGACAGAATACTGATGGCTCCTATCCAAGCCCCGTTTCTAAGTGTGCGATGACGCATGGGTGCCAATCCTCCTCGATTGAGTCATAAAGGTGTGAAAAGTTATGCACTTACGTTTGCAGCCACCGATCCGTGGAACGCTGGCACTGAATCACCAAAGGCAGCCGATGTTTCCATGCTGTCGGAATAGCCCGGGCCATCAGCACGAACGGATGCGTCGCATACTGTGTCAAAACCCGGTCCCACTCTGTCAGCGGTAAAGCCCAAAAACCAAGCAGCGTATCCCTCGGTTCTTCCGCTAGAACACCGTCCAGGCGGTCTGACCAGGGCAGGAGGTGCTGGATGGCCCATCGGGGCGGCGCCGGAATAAGATCCGGGGCATCCAGCATGAGGCTCGGCGGAAAAATAAAGAGACGCCGAGTAAAAATGTGGGCTTGATTCCACTGGTCCATCAAAGTGTCCAGCGCTTGACTCGCCAATTCGTCCTCCGCTCCAAGATTTTGGATGACCCATAAAGGACTGCCGACATCCATCGGCCACAGCAATCCGCGACCTATTAAAGTACGGTCATAAATCATAATGAAACTCCTCTCATGTCTCGTCATAACCGACAAAATTCGATACACTGGAGAACAAATGGCATGGAGGGAATTATGTGATATGAACAATAGTGGTCCGCCATTGACTGTTGTTCCCATTTTCAGTGATGATGGTCGTCCTGTTCCTGAATTCCTCGCGGTTCTGTGGCACAACCGATTGCGATTGCGGTGTGTCATTGACGTACGTAGCCTGGATTTTGCGGCAAAGACTATCAATCATTATTGGATTGCTGTACTCTGTCCGGATTGGCTTAATCAGTTGGGTACGTTTTACGTAATGGGAGGACACACTGCTGAATCGCGTAATGCTTTGGCAAAAGGCCCAACAATGCGCCAACATGAAACTCTCATGACATTTTTGCAAAAACACGTGGATATTCCGGTTATTTCAACGACTGCTCCATTCGATACGTCAAAGGTTGTTAACCAGTTTTATCGTGAAACTGTTGATTTAACCGACATGCTATCTTGGTTAAGAATTATCTGGAACACCATAGAAGATCATATACCAGCATGTTCCACGAAAGAATAACGGAACCTGCATCGACAGTCTGGGCAATCAACGATCATGACGCAGCCGGAAAATACTGAGGACGGGTGTAAGCCGTAGCGATTAACTGCACGGTGGAAAAGGTGTCTAACAGGAGATAAGCAATGCAGGTGCTAACGCGCAATGTCACAGTGCCCCGTGCTAACCGGTCCGAGGAATGTTACGGTCGCCTCACCCCGCAATAGCGCGAGGATCAATGATATTTGGTTCGCATTGAACATGTCGGACAGTTCCATGAGTATCGCCTCCTAATGTGTAGAAATGGCCACCATCAGTCTGGCTACTGTCGCAACGGTTGTCCCACGGGCTTTTCTCCGGAGTTCCGCGCAAAGTGGGCCGCACTCGTGGATTCATGCCAGAGCAGCCCCAGTTGCGACCCGATCTCGGCGGGTTCCGCCACCGGTCCGTGGACCGTCGCCTGCCATTGACCGTGCGTATCGGTCCACAGCACAAAGAACTTGCCATATCCGTGGTACGGAGATTTTTGCGGAAGAATGACTAAAATGCTAAGCGGATGCCGCGGGCCTCCGTTGGCGGGTTCGGGGAATATCACCCAGCCCAAGGGTGCTCCGACATGCCCCGCCCAGGCCGCCCACGTCATCGGGACGGGCGATCCCGGCCACTGGCCTTGATGCAATTCGCGCATCCAGTCCAGCGTCGTGCGCAAAGGTGTGGGCAGAGACGCCGGCGGATGATTCCACGCACTGTGCCGCCACGGCTCCACCCCGAGCCGCCACCAGACGGTACCCCGAACAAAACGCGGCATGACGGTGACGGATTGTGCCGACGATCCTAACCACACCGTTTGCCGGGCAGAGCCCGGCGGATGGCTGGGCGTGGCCGCTGTCCCGCATCCCGTAAGCAGGATCAGCCCCATCACCAGGCCTGTTCCTAACCCGCCCCGGCGTCTCATGGCGACGGCACCCGCGCTCCTTGCGTCTTGGGAGCTTTTTTGCGCCCGATGCGGACCGGGCGATCCGGGGGAGTCGAGCCGGCCACCGGGTCCGACGCGGTAACAATGGACGCCATCAACCGCAGCCACCACTTTTCCTGACGCGCCGCCACCGGCTGATGCGCTTGAAACGCCGTCTCCCACCGTTTGGGTTGATCGGGAATGACGGCCCATAAGGGATGCTGCAGATGCACCGCGGCAATTTCTTGCGGCGGCACGCCGCCTTTGCGCACGCGGTTGACCACCAGCCGCCGGGCAGCCCGGGGAATCCGCAAGTGGTCGAGTTTCTCCCAGAGCGTCAGTGTTTCCAGTACCGCCACGGATTCGGGTGTGGTGATGACCACCACTTGATCCACGTTTTGCAACGCTTCGTCCCAAAGCGGATGCGTGGGCTGGGCCGGTAAGTCCAACCAAATAATTCGGGCCAGGTGACGGGCCTGGCGGATCATTTCCGTGACCAAGCCCGGCGGAACTTGGGCCAGCATGGTATGGGAACGCAAAGGACCGGGCACCAGCCGGGCGCCCGTGCGAATCTCGACGGCCCGGTGCAAATATTCCCGAATTTCTTGCTTGTCCTGCGGCGTCAGCCGTTCGCCCATCGTGGATTCGTCCACCGTCGGCGTCGGAGCCAGGGACGTCAACAGCTGTTGCAAATGAATGGCATAAGGGCGGTTGGCCTCGCGAAAATACACGGGCAGCGCAGGTTTGTCCATATCCAAATCCAGCGCCAGACTGCCTTGATTGGCCGTGGCCCAGAGCGCATTGGCGATAAACCCGGTTTTGCCGCTGCGTCCTTGTGCGCTAATCACAGCAATGACGGTGGACGGCCCGCTGACAGCGGGATCCGTCCGTCTGAGCGCGACTTGTCGCGGCATGGTGTCGGGCAACGGCGGCCCGATGCCGTCCGGCGTGCCCAAATACGGTTGGACATTCTGCCAACGCCAGTCCGCCGTGACCAGTTGCACCAAATCGTCATATTGAAATTCGTCGGCAATGAGGCAGTTGTAAATCTGATACGCGGCCAAGGTCGTCAACAAGGACCGGTATTCCGGAGCCGGGGCACCAAAGAGCACAGCAATGCGGAGATCCGGCCACTTCAATTTGAGGTGGATCAACACCTGATCCAACGGTGTCGCCCCGGCCAGCCAAGGCGTAACCAAGAGCGTCGTCCACGGGCACGTGGTTTGATAATCGGCTATCGCCGCCAATCCTTCGGTGGTCGTGGCCGCCTCTTTCGCCGACCAACCGGGCAAATGATCCTGAACCAAGGCGCCGGTGATCTGTTGAGCCAACTCCGGCGACACGTCTCCCAAGGCGTGTCCCAAAATCCATTCCATACTTCTTTCCTCCGACATGACTCCACCTCCTTCTTAGGGCTTTGCGTGGGCCACCGCGTTCGTGTGCATCCCGGCGGCCGGCGCGAGCTCTCGCATCCCGGCCAGCAACGCGCCTTTCATCGGCGCGCTGGCTTGGGCGTCCCGAGTCACCGATTCCCAATGGGCATGATAGTGATCATGTTCCCGGGCCAGGTCGGTCTGCATGAACCCCCGGTCGCGCAGATAATGAGTCAGCGGACACGCCTCGGCCCGGCCGTGAGAGCCGGTCGCCCGCGGCAACACGCGATCCAAAAACTGATAAGCCAAATGGGCCGCGTAGGCGCCCAACAACGAGCGCGGCTGAGTGCCGGCGGGCTGTGGCGTAAAGGCCTGCAGCCAATGCAGCAACTCCGTCAGCGGCATGGGTTTGGCGAACACATAGCCTTGAATCCGGTCGACGCCCAAGACTTGCAAGGCGTCCAAAATCTCCAGTGTCTCCACGCCTTCTGCCACAAAATGCGCTTGAAAACCCCGGGCCAGCGTTTGAATGCTAATCACAAACAGCAAATCATCCGGATCATCCGGAATGTGCCGCACAAACGCTTGATCCAATTTAAAGGTGTCGATGGGCAGTTCTTTAATGCGCAAGAGGGAAGAATACGCCGAGCCCACGTCGTCCAGGGCCAATTGAAACTGCCGCGCTTTCAGAATTTGCAATTGGGACTTGGCCAAATCCCGAGACAGAAAATCACTGGTTTCCAAGAGTTCCAGAGTAATCCGATCCGGTTGCACCCGGGCCTGCCGCACTTGCTCCCCAATGTGGTCGATACAGGCAGGAGACAGCATGGAGGGTTCCAGATTCAAAGCTACCGACAACGGCTGAGGAGTGTGTCCCCAGACATCCAACTGCTGAATATCCCGTAACACGTGGTCCAGCACGCCAAAGGTCAAGGTTTCCAATTCCTGGGGACTGAGCTGCGGCAAAAATTGAATCGGGCTCAACAGCCGGGCCCCGTCCTGCAGCCGCACCAAGGCTTCCAAGCTTTGCACCGTGCCGGTTTGCCCATCCACAATCGGTTGGTAATGCACCCGCAAATGTTGGGGAATCGCAGCATGAAACCGGGACGGCGCCGCCGGCGGCTGATACCAGGTCCAGACCCGGTCGCGATGCGCCTTGGTTTCCTTGCTGCGGTACAAAGCCCAATCGGCATGCCGAATCAAGCCATCAGGATCGCTGCCGTCTTCGGGCGCCACCGTCAGCCCGACACTCGCATGCACGCAGACCGACTCGCCATCCGGCAGCACCACGGGTTCCGTCAAATCGGTCAAGCAGTCCTGTAAAAAGGTTTCCACCGCGGCGAACTGCGTAAAGCCGCCCAGCACAAACAAAAATTCATCCCCGCCAATACGGGCTACCCGGTGGGGTCCATGCATCCAAGTCAGCAAGCGATGGGACCAATCCCGCAAGAGCTGATCGCCGGCTCCGTGCCCATGCGTGTCATTGACCGGTTTGAAGTCATCCAAATCCAGCATGCCCACCACCAACAGCGTCTGATCCTGATGCGCTTGCGTCAGCATCGCCGGCAAGGCGGCCAGAAAGGCGGCGCGATTTTCCAATCCCGTCAAATCGTCGTGACTGGCCCGGTAGCGTTGCCGGACGGCTTCTTCTTCCAAGTGATGCCGGGTATCCCAAAGATCGAAACTTTGACCGAGGACAGCACCCGCCCACCGCACCAAATCCTGCACTGCACTGTCGGCACTGGCGGCGGCATTCATCCAAATGCGCAAGGTGCCCCACCGTTGGCCGCCGCGCCGTATCGTACTGACTAAGACCACCGACTCCGGTTGCGGTGCGCCTTCTTGCCGCATCGGCTGCCGTTGGTGCCACACCGCCGCGGCGTGAAAGACCCCTTGGCCCAAAATATGCTGTAAAAATTGCTGCACAAGCGTGGCCTCGTCCGCCGCGGCCAAGACGAGATCCGGCGGCTGTAAGACCGTGTAAAATAATGCCCGCAAACGCGCATCGGTGTCCATCCACTTCGTCTCCTTTCATTTAAGCCAGGCACGGGTCGACACACCCGCTCAACTCGTTCCCGCTGGGGGACCAGCGGGTTTTTTCTCCCTTCTTTAGGCTTGCGTGTGCCGGGCGCGCACCCGCTCAACCCACTGGCCCAGGACCTCGCCGGCCCAAGCCATCCCGTGCTGAGTGCCATGGAACAGACCCGACACCACACCGGACAGCACAGATCGGCCCACCCGGCGTGTTTTGTCCGGCAAGGCGGGCAGCACCGGCGCGAGAATGGCGTCCCAGGCGGCACTGGCGGGATCGGCAAACACATCCGGCGCACAAGCGATGGGCATGCCCGCCAGACCCTCCAAGTCCTTCAGACGTTTTTGAATCTCCGCGGCCTGCGGACCGGGGGCGACCAGATACTGGCCTTTGGCGACATCTAATCCCTTGCGTCCTTCCCGCACGCCGCGTTCCCAATCGCTCCAATACCCCCAGCGATGCCAGTGACCGGGACCGACCAGCACGATCAGATCGGCAAAAACCGGGAGGCTTTGCCAGAGGGTATGGCAATCGACGAGAATATAGGACCATTTCCGTTGCACTGGCAGAAGATCCCACCGGTCATCCGGGCCGGCCACCGTTGCCTGCAAGGCCGGTTGCCAGTCGGCAAACGTTTGGGTCCGGACTTTGGCCAATTCCACTAACACGCTGGGTTGATGCAAGGCTTCCAATCGTTCGGCCATGCCCGCAGCCGCGCAACTGGCTCCCATGCCGGGAGCCAAGCTCGCCACGGCGATAATGACCGGTTTCGCCGGCGACACCACCACCACTTCCCGCCGCCCCGGAGGCGCGGGTTCGGCGGGGGCGGCCGCAAAGATCGGGCCTTCGTCGGGCGACCTCACGGCGTCCGGGCGATCCCCCGACAGGGCTTCGTCCCACTTGCGAATGGCATCCGGTCCGCCCAGCACGGTGACAGCGTCGGACCATTTCCACGGTGTGATCAGCCGGTGCTGCAAGTCCTGGGTAAAGGTATCGCCTTCGAAGACCCAGTCGAAAATTTGAGCGCGCAGCAGCAAATAGAGCCACCGGGTGGCCCGGGGATATTCCGCCAGCGACGGAAACGCCACCACCCACCGCAAATCCTCGCGATCATACTTGCGGCGAATCAGCCAGTCGACCAAATCGTCCGTTCCCGGCGTCAAGCTGTTGACGATGACCACATCGGCTTCCACGGTCGCCAAATGCTCTTGGGCCCGGTCCAGTAATTCGTCGGTTTGCACCACCTGGCCTCCGACAGCCTGAATCAACGACAGCATGCGTTCTTGTGGCACTTGAGGCCAAATCAGCCAGATCCGCATCGTCTTACCCTCTTTTCCATGATAGGGCGGGGCCTGCCGTTCCCGGTGAAGACCTTCTCAGGCCCGGTGGCCCACCCGCAAACACCATACCGGCACCTCATATCCGTCTAATCGCCCCAGGTGCTGCCTTTGCGAGCACGAAAGTAGTAGTCCCATCCGCGCCGGGCCCAGGTCAGCGCCCGATCGCCGTGATCCAGTGGCCACCGCACCAAGGCGATGACGGTGGAGGTGCCCATAATCAGCACCGCTTCCAAAATATGCGGAATGATCGCGCCGTGCTCCCGAAAAATTTCAAAGCCGAGCACGGCGCCGCCAATCAAGATGACAAACGACCCGGCGTCCAAATTAAAGATCCACCGAGCCGCCTGCCGATATTCCGCTGGCACAATCACCTGCATCGTTTTGCACCTCCCTGCAATCTCTGATACTTACGCCCCGGTCTTGCCGCCCGGAGTCGGGTTGCTGCTGCCGTATGAGCCGTTATAATAATTGGCCTGAGTGTTCTCCGCATGGGGGATGTTCTTCAGCACGCTGGTTTGCATCTTGTCATACAACGTGCCTTGCCACGACCCTTTAGCAAATTGCGTCTGGTAAACCCCTTGTCCGGTTTGAGGATTGATCACCGGCTTATACCCCTGCGCCGTCGCTTGCTTAATCGCAGCCGGATTCACGGGCACTTGCATCTGAGCGCCTGTGCCAGGATGCTCATAGAGGCGGGAAATACTGGAATTCGTCAAATTGGCTGCTTGCGCAATGCCGTCATCCAGGGACGCAGTGGGATCGGATCCGGCCAGGCGGCGACCGGTGGCCTCGACGCCATCTTGAGCCAAACTCATCGTCGCGGCTTGCGATTGGGCCATGGTCGCCCGGGAATGCTCCGGCGCACTGCTGCCCACGCCATGGGTCGCCATGCTGGCGGCGGCGCCGCCGGCGGCCATATTGCCCAACGTAGCCATTGGCTGATAGGCCATGCTGGCTGCGGTACGCAGGGGTTTGGACACGGTTCGGGCCGCGCTGCCGGCCGCGCCTGCCGCCCCTTTGGCAGCCCGGGCCAGGGTAGGATGCGCCTCCGCCATGTCACTGGCGGCCTGGCTGACCGCCTGGCCCGCCTTGGAATTCCGAGCGGCATACCCCATCTGGCTCATCTTCTGACTGACAGCTTGACCCACGGCGGAATTCTTGACCCGATCGCCCACACTGGGCCGTCCGGACCATCCCATCGCCGTCGCCGCCGCGGCTCCTTGCCGGCCTTGGACGGCCATAGAAACAGCCTGGCCGGCCGGAGACATTTTGGCGGCCGCGCCAAATCCCTTGGCTCCCATATATCCCAGGGCCATTCCGGCCAAGAGATGTCCGGAGCCGGCATTGTGATGGCCGGTGAGATTCGCCAGAATCTGGGGTGCCCGCGCCGCCAGAGTGAAGGTGGTAATAGCCAGCAAGATCCGCACAAACTGGGTGTCAATCGAGGCAGATCCCGAAGCAGCCGCGGCAGCGGCTGTACCCGTCCCGCTGGGACTGATAAAACTAAAGCCCACCCAAAGAATAAACGCCATGGCCAGTTGGTTGAACACGGCACCCATGGCTTCGCTCCAGGCCCACTTGAACGGCGTCTTGTTGCCGTTGATGCCCAAGGCCGCCGTTAAGGGCAACAGCCCTCCATACAGCACCAAGTCGATTTGCCGCATCAGCCAGACGCCTGCGGCCCAAAGCGCCAGGGCTCCCATCAGCAGCAGCACCAAAGGCGACATGAGATCGGTCCAAATCACCATCGTCGTACTCATCGCCGAGGTGGCCGTGTTCACATGTGTGCTAAAGAGCGCGATGGCCGAGGCATCAATACTTCCCTTCAAGGCCTGGGTTCCCGCATTGGAAATCTGGACCAACAAGTTCAGAAACGTCCAGCCTCCCACTAACACAATCAACCACACCATCAAGCCTTCGGCGACTTCTCCCCAGCTCTTGCGCCCGCCAATATTCCCCGCCATATGGGAAAACACTGCAAAGAGCAGCATCGTCAAGGCGACCATAGCGGAAATCACCGCCAGCGTTTCCCACACTCCCAGCAGCACGCCGCCCACGGAATGCGGTTGATTGGTAATGGAAAAGGGTTTAAATATCGTATTATTCAATACGGGCAGCACGATCGTTTGTAAGACAAAGGTGACGATCTTGTCGGCAAAATAGCCGGTAATGGCCATGACCGCCTTAAAAATCGCCGCCCCAATGTTCCCGAGTTGATTAATCAGCCAACTCATGGTCCTTTCCCTTCTTTCTTTGAGCCTGCGGATCCCCGGGTTCGGCGGACGAGGCGGAATCCGCCGCGCCTATCAACCGGTCTATGTCGGCCTCCGTCATGGTGCCCCGCCGGACGATTTTAAAGGGGGTTTGCGGTTTCGGTGGAAAGAGCCGCACCTCCCAAGAGGCCAGCCAAAACAAGACCGCCGCCACCCCGAACGACACCACGGCCAGGGAGACGTCATAGCGCCACCATAAGCCGCCCAGGGTATTCATGGCCCGGGCGGATAAAATTGACCAATGCTCCATCGGGACGGGCAGCGTCCGGCCCCAGGGCTTGAGAAGCCACACCACGCTTTGTTGTAACAGCCACAGCACGTTGTTGGGTACCACCCGGCTCCAGGCGGCGCTGTTCCACGCCATCCAGTGGGTAGCGCCAGGTTGATTCGACGCCAGGGCGTAGATCATCACCCCATCCACGCCCCACGCCCAAATCCGGCCCAAAAACGTCACCACGGCAATCAGGCTATCCGTCACGATTCCGGAGTGTTCCGGAGCACGCGTCTCCGCACGGATGGCGATAAACAAGCCCGCGATCCCACTGTTGCACACCAGCAGAAAGGCCGCCCAGAGAAAAAAGCGCCATATCGCCCCGGGATTGTTCCCGGTCACCACCATCAGGGCCCCGGCACAGAACAAAAAGACATACAGTCCGAAGACGACTCGTTCGATACCATACAGCTCCAACCGATCATACTGATCCATCCCACCCACCCCTTCTTCCGCCTGTTTAGTTTACAAACTGGCGATGAAGTTGACAATCTGCGGAGCAAACGCCGCTAGCAGCAACCCGACCACCGCCGCGCCAATGAGCTCTTTCGCCCGCTCTTTGGCCCGGGGGTCATGCACAAAGTGATTCATGATAGCTGCCGCCAGGATGACCACCAAGGCGGTGCCGCCCAAAACCAACCGAATGGTGGCGGCGACGCTTTCCATCGCGGTGACGACCGGGGTGCTTAGGGCGGTGTTCCCATTGCCGTAGTTCACCGCGGGAATGCCCGCCGCAAACACCGAAGTCGGTACCAACACCGACAACAGGGTGCCAATCATCAGCGCCAGGGGCATCAGCCAAGACCAGCCGGGTGTCTTCGAAACCGCTTGCACCTCTTGCGCGTCGTGTCCTTCCATGTGTCTTCCAACCTCCTTCAAAACACAACACGAACCATGACCGCATAGACGAGTTCTTCGTCCCCGCCCCATCCCGTATCCGGGACCCCCGACCGCCCAGGGAAACATCCCGGCTGGCGTGGGCCAAAGACCGGGATGGTGCCATTCAGTAACGTATGGAACAACATCACCTGAAGAGAATTTTGCGAAACACAGAAGCAAAGTAATAGCGTAGCGAAAACGGTTTTAAACAACGGACATTATGCCGTGATTCCGTGAACCTCCGAAGAACTCGATCATTTTGAACACCACTCGTATTGAAATCGTTCGACAATATTCACTGCGACAGTTTTATCGGACGACTTGGGCGGCACCATTCTCGCTAATCGTCGAGATGATCGGAATTTTTCTCCATGGTGACGCTCCAGCTTTTCTGAACGGTGGCCACCCAGGATAACGCCTCGACTAAAGGACCCAGGGCAGTCAATCCCGCGGGAATCGGATCGGCGTCCGACCAGGTTAAATGTGTTAGGCGTTGCCATTCATGCAGGGATTCGGGAGATAAAACGAGAATTTCTTGAATCGTGTTTTGCAAACCTTGACGTGCCGTGTCCAATGCCTGAGTCAAAGTCGTCATCAAACATTCGCCTCCGTAAAAGTCAGATGAGAAGGATGGGGACTACAGCGCGATCAATCTCCGTGATGACGCCAAACTACCAAGAAACAGCATCCCGACTAGGATGGGCCACAGGCCGAGATGCTGTCGTCATCCCTGAATCAGGTGTCAAAGCGACTTACTCGCCGGCTGCCCAATCGTGCGAAGGAGTCGCGTGCAGAATAATCTCATGACGCAATCCCTCCAACTGAGCCGATAACTCCTGTTCGGCTGCCGTCAGTCGGGCAATCGCGTCGTCGATATGATCGGCGTCGGCGTAATTGAATGCATTGAGAGCATCTCGATAGGCTTGGCTTAAATCGGCCCAGGTCATAGCATTTTCCCTCCTATTCTAAAAACCGTATACGGTGTGGACATGCCGGGTTCGCCAAATGCAACACAATCGACCATCCCGGGCCAAACAATTTTAGTGGACCTCGCGAGTTCCCCCGATGATTCCCACCATATTGGTCAGTAGATAGCCGGTCCTTGAGGAATCACCAACACGAGAGGCACGAGATCCCAAACGTGCTGGATGATGATTGGCATGGTCCAGCGTTGGCGAACCGTAAACCAATTTTCATGCGTTGAGATATGATGCTGCACAACCTTAACAGGTCTCCAAGGCCAATTAGTCCTTGAGAGGGTCGGCTGACTCCGAATACGCCAAGGCCATCCAAATAAGCCCCGGCACCACGGAGGACCAGGACCAACCTTCTTGTGCGATGCACTGTGCCAACCGATCCCAATCTCTTCGAGTAAACACGGGTTGATGATGGCATGCTGCCCACCAATTGATGCGTACCAGCCAATGTTCGGGTTGGTGATGCAAATCGTCTCGCAAAATTTGCCACAAAGGTTCCGGCTCCGGCCATTGATCCACTAGCGTGCGAATCACCGGCAGGAAAGGGGTCGCGAGTGGTTGCAGGATTTTCCAAAACGCCGGCGAAACATCTTGTAAAGGCGGTGTACTCATAGGGATAATTTCTGTCCTTTCTTTTCGGATAATCAGCCGGCCAAAGGGATAGCCCATAATCCCGTAACCACACAATGTCATGTCGACGCCGGGACTCAACAGCCGATTCCGCTACCAGAGGGCTATGTGACAGTGTGCCACACCCGGTTTCCCCAATGTCCCACGTTTGCAGCTATCGTCAATGCGAGAGAACAATACCGCTGGGCTATGATTCACGAGAAGTCGACGCGTTAAGCACACTGGTCCACAACAACCCCGTGTCCCAGCCGCCGTTACGCGCAATCCAGGTCCATAGTCCTTGCCATTGAGCCCACGGCGGCATTTGGCCGGGGTCGTAACGCTTCACCAACATGCCGATGATTAAAGACATCCATAACGAATCTTCGGGGGATCTGGCTTGCAATAACCCGTCGTGATATTCATTGGGCACTGCTTGAGGATGCTGGATCGCCCACTGCAGCAATGAGACGAGAGGCTGCGTGGCTGCATCGCCATCATCCCGGAGTAATTGTTCTAATGGATCCATTTTTAAAACCACCTTTGCGTTGTTGACACTGACCACCGTTGACACGCTATGACTTTCTGGAAGACCGTTTCCCAACGGGTTCTGTATTACTGAGCAACCTGCCTACCGACTTGGTACACGAAATATGTTGAAATTCTTGTTGCCACCCACGTCGTCAGACTAAAGTTCTAACCAGCGACATAAGAAATTCACAAGGGTTGAAACACAAACCGCCAGAGCCCCAAGGGCCCTGGCGCGAACAAGATAACTCTACCGATAGACTGGTTGGCGCAATGCATGGCGGCCACACGCCTACAAGCATTCGTGTTAATACGCACTCGCTCCGGGCTGAGAAATCCCCGCTGCCGTCGAGGAAGGCTCCAACGCGGCCACATCCGTCACCGGAATCGCTTGCATGGTTTGTCCATTCATCAGCACATTCACAATTCCTCCCGATATCAGATGATTGGTCACACTCCAGGACATGTTCTCCGTAATCAGCACCGGAGCCGAGTGGGGAGGAGAGGCCGTTTGCCAGGGCATCGTCACCATAACGGTAAGACGGGCAGGCTGATTGGTCGACGGAACGGCCGCATTCCACACCACTTGCCACGCAATGGGGTTTTGCGTGGATCCGTTCGCTTCGGCTTGGGTGGCTGTCATCACGCCATTGCCAAAAATGGCCGGCTCATGCACGGTCAACTTCCACGGCAAATCATGGTGTAAGTCATAGGCTTGCTGCAGGGCGCCCGCCATGACGGTAGGCAACACATTAATCTGCGCGTTGGTCATATTCAGGGAATCGGGAACCGACAGAAAATCCGGCAGGGGGCGACTCGGTTGCGCATAAGTCCACCAGAGGCGGCCGCCATGAGCCAAGGGAGCCAGGATAAACCACATGTGGGCCTTGACCGGATCCGGGGCGATCCACAGCCGCGGCGCGGCGGTGCCCCATTGCCGGCTTAACACCGTCCGCATTTGCCGGGCCCAGGCCACCGATCCGAGCGGCTGGGGTGTGAGCCCCTGCGCATACCGCGTGCCCGGCACCCCGGGTGATCGGGTCTGCGAGACCGGCGTCTTCCGAACCGGATGCTTTGTCCCCCGTGCCGGATGCGCATGCCCGGCGGCAACCGGATGGTGTCCCGGCGCCGGGGCGTGGGCCGTGTGCAATCCGTACCACATCACCAGGCCACCGACTACGAGCACGCCCGCAAAGCCCGCTATCAGCTTTTTACGCGAAGCCATCCCGCTCACTTCCTTCTTTTCTTCGTTCTCTTCTTCTTTTCTTCGTTCTCTTCTTCACGTCGTGGTTAGCGCACCCATAACCCGATCTGATACGTTACCACTGCGACAATCAATGTTAATCCGCTCCACCCCACTCCGTCTATCATTAAAGCCCGCTGGTGATGGCGAGCCAGCTGCCGACCCCACCGGATCACGGCGGCGCGATCGGGATCCGCCATCCCCTGTGTCACACGCATCACGGCTCCCTGATCCGCATCGTATTCGAGCCGCCGGCGGAACACCCCATCTAGGATCCATTGGGCCACCACCCCGCTGGCGAATGCACCTGGAAACACCATCTGTCCCCATCCCGCTCCGACGCCCCACAATACGGCCCATACCATATGCAGCCCCGCAAGCCTGACTGGCCAGCGCGGCTGATCGGCATGACACCGTTCATGCGCCACCACATGGGCTGACACCACATCCCACGTACTCGTCCACTGCCGGCTCAGAACGATGTGCCCGGCCCACGGATCGTAGTGCGCAATCCGCGGTTCCCCCGTCCACTTGACGGCATGTTCCGGCCCCGTGTCCAACAAGTCGGGCATCGTCGGCAAGGATGCCGTGAGCCGCGGCGGCGGCGGATCTCGTCGAATTTGCCATCGGTACCCCACCAGACTGCCTCCCCAGAATTCCGCCGCCCCCACCGCCAAAAGACTCGCCAGCGCAATCATCCCATCTCCTCGATTCTCATCTTCTCCGTTTCCAGAAGACTTCGCGATAAGAGGGCGACAATCCTGTCTTGCCGACCGAGAATTTTTTCTTCAGAACCAAACGCTTTACGGATCCAGCCGGGGATGGTCATGCATCCACTGCCCGGTCACCCAGCATCCGATGGCTAGGATGGCACATACAACCCCCGCCGGGCTGACCCACGCCGGAGTATGCGCCCACCACCCCCAATAACGCCCCAGGTGAGCGCCCCACAGCAGTCCTAACCCCAGCGTCATCCATCCGAGTCCGATTGTCATCACCCGCCAGATCCGCGGAGAATACGGCGTGTAATAGTGATGCAGCATCGTGTGTTCCCCCCTTTCTGACGAGGTCATCCATCCTCCACGGCGGACGAACGCCAGAGGGTCGCCGCGTGGTTAAAAATTGATGGGCATATGCTCTTCTTTGGCAAACGCCACTGCGTTGGCATAGACTTCATCGGCATATTCGGTCATGGTCAAATTGTTGCCGGCACCGGGAGATGGCACCCAATTAAGCCGGCCAGACGCTTGGGACCACGGCATCCCGTATGTCACCCCAGAATTTTGCACATTGCCCGGGCCGCCGTAATACGCGGCGGACGCACTGCGCCAGGTGCCAAATTCCCCGTGTAAGGCCGCCAAAAATCCGGCCGCGGCCGGGGCCTCATCCGCCACGATGTCACACGCACTGACGGGAGTACCCGGGGGCGAATATTGGGTAAAGGATCCCGGCGAGAACATTTGCCAGACCCCACAGGCCACCGACGGTCCTTGATAGGTATAATCCACGCCCTTGGATTCCACGTACGCTTCCGCCACCAACCAGGGAATCGGAACGCCGGTCGCGGCCGAGGCCGCGTCAATGGCCGCCTTGTACCGTTTGTAGATTTGCAGCAAAGTGCCGGGACTGCCGGGCGGCGGAGCCGGTCCCACCGGGCCGCCATGGCCGGATCCAAAGCCCGAACCCGGCAGCGTCGTCGACGCCGTGAGTCCGCCGAACCATTTGGCGGTAATCGTCGCCGGATGGGTTTTGTTGACAAGAACTTTGGACGTCGTCACATAAAACACGGCATGATTGAAGATGAAGCCGTCGTGAACATGCGCGCTTTGTTTGCTGTCGCCTTCCACCGGCACCATGGGCACAATCTGGCCGGATGAACTCTTGAGTTGCATGGACATTGGACCCAGAATATCTCGGCCCGTAACCTGGTCGTACACCCAATAACAGGGCGGCGGCTTCTTGGCATGCGGAGGCGGCGGGGGACAGACTTTGTACGGCGGCGTCCAGTTTAATTTGTACTTATTGCCAATCGGAGCGGACCCGGTAGCCATGACAAGAATTGGATGGGTTTTCGGATAGACCCATTCGACCGTGCTGGTGGCCGGCGTCGTCCCAAAACGCTTTGCCACCGGGTTGGTGGTCACAGCAGCCCAATCGGTCAGGACCGGCAGCGCCACGATTTGCGGTCCTTGTTCCAGCGTGTTGACATTGGTCCGCACCGTTTGGGCCCAATTGGAGCGGGATGGCACTAAGGTGGTACCCACGCCGTCTAAGGTCGCTTGCAAATTCTGGGCAACGGAATGCTCACGCAAATCGAGCGCGAACGCATTGGTCGCCAATAAGGGCCGGCCCATCTCCTGGGAATGCGGCAAATCATACAATCCGTAGCCACCCGGCCGGGTCCGATCCAAGGGCATGCCGCCGGACGCAGCCTGAATATCGCCCACCCACCACACGGCCGGGTATTGCGTCATAAAACTGTTGGCGGCATCCACATGCTGAATCAAATTGAGCCATTGCGTGCTGTAGGCGGCGTGGTCGGGCAAAGGCGGCGGGACTTTCTGGGCATGATAGGCCAATCCGCCGAAGACCATGAAGAACGCCATAATCACCACAAAAAATAAGGCCAGCCAACCTAAAATCGGCAATCCCACGCCCAGGCCCAGACCCAGCAGCCACCACATCAGCCGCCGTTTGGCCAGGGATTTGACATTCATGGCCTATCCCCCCTCCTTTTCCGATGCCGGACGGCGTTACCGGTCCGCCGATCGTCCACTCTGTTCCGCCAGGCCGGATCCCGAATGCCCCCGTCTGGTGGGACGCGTCTGCTCTTGATGGACAATGGCGCCCACACAAATCGCGATCGTGGCCACAATCCACAGCGCACTCATCGTCCGGCCTCGCACTCCGGCGACCACGTCACCCAAAAAGCGCCGGAATTCTCGGTTAAGAGCGGTTTCAGACCGGCCATTTGCTCGGCCCACTTCTGCCGGACCCGTTTTTGCCACACATAGCCGATATGTTGCCGGTCTCCTAATTCCACCGCCACCGGCACCGGCGTCTGATCGGGGACCAAACGCAAGGTCGCGGACACGATGTTTCCGTTTTGCACCTGCAATTCCAATCCGCCGTCATGCAATTCCTGGGTCCCATCGGGATAGGTCATTACCATCATGATGGACTGCCTCCTTCGTTAACCTTTAACAGTTAGCTTGTTGGTCCTTGTCCCTTAAGCCGAACGCCGCAACCACCCGCGGCGGCGGCGACGCCAGGGACGAGGTAATCTTACTGTCGTCACCCGCCCAGTCGCCTGATAGCGCTGCAGTGCGTCATGAATCCAAGGCACCATCAGAAAGCCGGCGTCTTGGGCCATCAAAATTTCGGCCAGAGGGCGATCCAGCACAATGCGGGGCACCCCCCCTTCCGTCCAACACACGACGGCCGTCCGACCATCGACAATCGGCGCCCAGCCCAAATCAAAGGTGGCCAGTTGGCGGCGGCATTCCGCGGCCCACAGATCCCACCAGCGTTCTTCCATGATGTTGGTCCTCCTTGTGATTGTGCGTGACGGGGCGGGAACTGTGCCGAGAATGCCACGACGGACGGACGTTATCGTGTGAGCACGCGGATCCACGCCCACACGGCTACGATGGTCAACGCCGCTCCCAAACTCGCCAGCATAGCCGTTTTCATGGCATTTGTCGCGCTCCTTGGGGGCGGGACCCCTGAGGAGCCCGCAAGAGATCCCATGCCTCTTCGGGCAATCCCAGTTGCCGCGTCGCCCGGGTCATGGCCACATACCATAAGTGCTGATCCTCCGGCGTCAATTGTCCGTTCAACGGGGCCAAATCGTCTAACACCACCACATGCGGCCATTCCAATCCTTTGGCCTTGTGGATGGTGGCGAATTGCGCCGTCGCCTGCTCCGGGGTCCGGGAGGCGGCCCGCACCCGGCGTATCAAGCCCGGTAACCGCGATCCCCAGCGCTCCACAGCCCGGCACCGGCCTTGCCACTCCACATCCTCCACCGTTTCGGCATACTCTTGCAGCATGTCGAAATCGGCAAACAGCCGCAGAAACGGCAATTGTACGGGCTCGTTCTGCCACAGCCGCGCCGTGTCCTCCAGCCAGTCCAGGCGATAGCCCTCGATACCGCCGACCCAGCCTAGTTGCAATCCCGGATTGCGGTCCAGCCCGCTCACCGCTTCGGCAAAAAGCCCGCTGTTGGATCGCCCCACATACGCTACCGGCGGACTGCCTTTGCCGGCGTAAACCTGGCCGGATTCGGGTGCCAGTCCGCGCAAAGGCGGCAGTTGGGGCTGAAACCAACGCAAGATACGCGTAGCCCATCCGGCAATACCGGCGCCAAAGCGAAACGACGCCGTTAACCGCAAGTCTTGATCGGGACGAATCTGTTGCATTGCGTCAATCGCGCCCCGCCATCCGTAAATCGCCTGAAACGGGTCACCCACAAAGATTTGTTGAGCCCGGGTCTGCTGCCGGACTAATTGCAGTAACACCGGATTGGCGTCCTGAGCTTCGTCGAACAAAATGACGTCAAAGGGCAAGAGCGGTCGGCTCAACACGAACAACTTCAGATAGCCGTCATGCAACATGCCAACGCGGCGGTCCTGAGGATCCTGCATGCAGCGCCACACCAGGCGGGCATCACGCACCGCCCGGGCCGGTTCCGCCCAGGCGAAGGGGCCCATCCAATCTCCGGCCTCCAGGGGCACATGGTGCTGACCAATGTCCGGATCGGGCGACGCCAGGTACTGCTGCAGCGTGCGCAACACCACATCGGCCCAGACAGCTTCGGCACCGGTCGGGGTCGGACCCAACAGGCCGGTTTGCGCCAAAGCCCACGGCTTGAGCGTCGCCACCAGTTTGTCCCGGTAATTGCGGCCTACCGCCCGGAACGCCAAGGCATGGCCCGTGCGCGCCGTCACAGAGCGGGGGAAACGCTCTTGAGCCTGCAATTGCACCGATTTATTGAAAGCCAGATACAAAGCGCGCTGGCCAGGATGCGCCTGGGCCCAGGCGACGAGCGACGCCGTTTTGCCGGTGCCGGCATAGGCGGTAACCCGCACAATATGTCCCTGGGCACGCGCAACCTGTTCCTGTTCCGGGGTCAGTCGCATAGGCAAACGGAGCGCCGGATTGGGCAGGCACGCGGAACGACAAGGCCCGAATGCCCGGGCCGGGATAGTGTGACAACAGAATAGGTCATTAATGGCAGCGCTCCTTTCTCTCCCAACAAGAGACTCAGCTTACCAGCCGAGTTTGGACGGAGCCGGTTGCGGGGGAGCCCGCCGCACCGGAGCCGCCGCGGAAGTCGGCGCTTTGACCACCGTAGGCGGAGGCGGAGCCGGCTCCAGCCGTTGGCGAAACCGCCGGTCTTCCCGATCCAGCACCGGTTGCACCCCGGGATGCCGAAACCACTCGGATTCCGGGGGTAACGGTCCCGGTTCCACGCTGGTCAGCGGGCGGGCAAATACGGTCCAGTTCCGGCCCTCAATCCGCTGTGGCACCAGAGCCGTCTCGGCCTGTTGCACCAGATGACCGACCACCGGATTGCCCGGCTGCATCCGCTGCCCTTCCGCGACAAAGGCGTGGGCCTGTTGAGTTAAGGGCGTATCGTTCCACCGATCCACAATCGTAAACGCGCCTTGCTGCCCGGTGGTTTGCAGGCCAAACAGATGATACCGGGGCAACGTCAACAGCCGGGTCGGAGCCCCATCCTCCGGATCCGGATTGCACAACCCATCGGAGGTCCGGCGCGATCCCGCCAGCGGATCCCGCAAGCCTTTTTGCACCAACGCCTGCAGCCGGTCCTGCACGGGAGTCAACTGAGTCTCATCCAGTTCCACAAAACGCCGGTGGCCAATGCCAATCACCAGATGCGGTGCGTTGGGCGGCGGCACAGGCTGATCCGCCGTCGGATGCGACACCAACCAGCTGTCTTGCGCCGTCACCACCAGCCACTGCAGGGCTTCCGGCGCCGGATTAGCCGCCAATTCCTGTTGCGCTCCTTGCACGGCCCGGCGCACCAAAGGGGCCCAATCCACCGCCGTCCCCTCCGCAGCCCCAGGTATTTGCCAGCCTGGCCGGTCGGGCAAGGTGGCCAGCGCCTGATCCAGACGGGGGGCCGAAGCCGGACCCTCTGGCCCGTCCCAGGCCGTCAAAATGTCCTGGCCGTTGGTCAAAAATGTCACGCGGTGGGCCGAGGTGGCCACCGCATTCTGAGCTTCCATAGCTATACCTCCTTCACCTGTCTTCTCGCATAGACGTCTTCTCGGATTTTTTGTCGAGCTTTTCCCCGTAAACCCGGGGGGTTACAACACAGCTCGGGATTCCGACGACGCGGTGGCTTGGACGCCCACCGGATGAAAAGGGGGCCACCGTGTCGTGCGAATCATTAACCCCGCTTGCAAGGCATCGTCCACACCTTTAGGTCCTTCTGCCCAATGCGCCAGCCGCACGGCAATGCCGGCTTGGGCGACCAGCGCCGCCAACTGATTTTGAGCACTCTGCACGATCTGGCGCACATCCGGCGTGCCGTCTTGATCAAAAGCCAAGACCACCGCCACGGGATGCCAAGCGGATAAGGCCCGGGCCAATTTCGGCCAGACCGTAATCCCCGGCAGGCCCAAGACCGGCTGATGCAAGAAGAAGGCGGCCACATCCGCCTTCAGCGGGCCTTCCGTCACCCACCATACACTGCGTGGCGTCACATAGGCCTGACCGGCCACGTGAAAGGGCGACCCCGGAGACGCGCCCGTCCACTGCCCATCATGCGGCGTGGACGTCAGCCATTGATACCGGGCACCGGGCGAATCGCGGCGAATTTGGCAGCCTTGAATCCGTCCCGCGTGATCGCGTACCGGAATCAACAAACCGGGAGCGCCCTGTAATTTCCAGCCCCGGCCTTGCACACGGCGAGACACCCCCGGAATCCCCCGCAAATCCGGCACCGCCTGCAACATGGCCGCGATCAGATGGTGCCGAGATCCACTGGGCAAGGACGCATACCCCGCCTGGGCAATCGCGCCGTCCGACAATCCGCGTTGCCGCAGGGCCTGGTGATGATCGGTCCGCAAGCCGGCGGCTTGCAGCAAGGCCTGAAAGGCGGCATGACGCCGAATGCGGGACGCCAACGGATCCGGAGCAGGCAAGGGCGGGGGAGCCGGAGCCGTGACGACGGTGCCTTCCAACCGGTGAATAGCCTCAATGGTGGAACAGTTTTCGGTCAGCCGCACCCAATCAATGGCATCGCCGCCGACATTGCACACCCAGCAGCGCCACACATGATGGCCGGGTGAGACTTCAAAACTGGGATGCCGGTCGTCGTGAAAAGGACACTGCCCCCACCACCGGGATCCCCGGCGCGTCAACGGCACCCGTTGCGTAATCAACCCGACCAAATCCACATCGGTTCGTAATTGGTGAAAATCCCAGGACATTGACATCGTCTCACCTCTTCTGCTCGAGCCGCCGGCGAGTTCCCCAGGCGGGGACAACTTCCGGCTGGTAAATCTCTCACCTCACCCTCTTCTCCCGCTTTACCGGGCCGCCGCCCGCCCTGCTGCCACCAGAGACCGGGCGTCTTCAGCCTGGGCAGACGCCTCCGGCTCGGTCTGCCGTGTCTTCTTCTTGGGCGACACCGGTTTCAGCGGCATCTGCCGGGTAGTCGCGCCTACCCACTCGCTCAGCCAGGTGCTGATATCGACCGGGTCGGATCCGGAGGCCGTCGCGGTCATCATGGTCCCGCGTAATTGCGTCCGGTTCGTGCTAGCCCACAAATCCGTCCAGGGAATAAACACCCGCAACACCGACGGCGCGTCCTGGCCCCAGGCGCCCTGGACTGTCCAGCCCAAACCAAAACCCAACGGCGTAACGTAGTCGATCCACCCCGTTTGCGTGCTGGTCTTAGCGCGGCCGCTCACCCAGAATTGCGGGCCGGTCACGGTAATGGCCTGTCCCTGCCAGGCCCTGAACTGTTGCGATAATTGCTGAATAGCCAGGCGCCAGACTTGATGCGCCCAGGATTCAGCCGTCTCTTCATACCCATAGGATCTGCTCATAGTGTCTCGCGACGCGTCCGGCTGATGGCCAGGCTCCGCCGCTCCCTCCTGTCTCTGTCGACCTATCGATGACAATCGCCAACGGCTTGCTCATGGGGATGAGGCCTTGGCATTCCCCGAGTCACCGTCCTTATACCGCAGCCCGAGCCGTGTCGTCCGGGGCCGTCTCGTCCGCTCCCGGAGTCGGCCATAATTGACTCACAGCCACCACCCAGGCCCGCACAGCGCGGACCCATTGGGGCAAACTCCGCTGGCTCCAGGCCTGGTCCAGCGCCTCTTCCGCCCGGTCTACGTCCGTCCAGTCCGCTTCCGGCGGAAAAGCGGGACCGGCGACCCAAGACACCGCCTGCGCCATCATGGCTTCTGCGATGGCGGTATCCCAATCCAATAGATCGGGCGGTTCCGGAACGGTCCACAGCCACCCGGCCACGATGGCGGCCCGGTGACTCCGCAAGGCAGCCAATTCGCTGGCAGTCAACCCCGCGTTTTTCATCCGTAAAGCGCCTTGGGGCGTGACATAAAAAGACACGCCTCGCTGATGGGCTTCCTGCCACGTCTGCATCCGCATCGCTCCTTTCTTCACCCCGCAATCCCGGGGCCTTAACTGACCGGGTCGGACGCCAGGGCGCGTTCCGGATGCATAGCCGCGGCAATGGCATTGAGCAGCGATCCATCCGCGGGCCCGGTGGTGCCTTCCCGCAAAGCAAACAACCGGGATTTATCGGCGGTCACCCGGTGCTGCATGTCGATATGCAACACCAAGTCATATTCGTATTCAAAACGCTCGCGCATAACCGCCCGGGGACCTCCCGCCGTCACCTGGGTTTTCCCGGTCTGTTCCGCCGTATCCAGCAGCACCCGGGGTTTTTCCCGCAAGGTGACAATCACCGACAACGGCGTCCGGTTAATGGCGCCGAGCAACGCTTCATGGCGCGGGGTCACATCACGCCAGGCTCTGGCGCCCTTCACGCCCCGTTTCTGAATGCCGGCCAGGATGTCCAAACACCCGCCCGGCCCGTCCCATTCGGGCGACAGTGAATCAAACAGGATGACATCATAGTGAGCCGCTTCCACCATGCGAATAGCCTCGATAAACTGTTCCGGACTAAACGGCGGGGCCATTTCCGCCATATCCGCCGGAAAGCGCGCCGCATACAGACTGGAGGCCCCGTGCTCAGTATCCACCACCGCTACGCGCTGACCCAGTTGGTGGGCAATGGCGAGACCGGTATACGTTTTGCCGGCGCCGCTGGGTCCCCACAAGACCACGTTGAGTTTGCTGGGCGCGGCGGCGGGCGCAAAGGACAGCATCACACTCGACTCCTTTCTTACGCATCACGAGGGGGGTTAAAATCCGAGCGGATTGGTACGGTGGGACACAGACTCGACCTGGGACACGGTGGCTGGGGGACGGGTCAAGGTCACCGTGATCCGGGCGGCCGTCACCGGCGCCGCCAGACCTTGTGCGCCCAAAATGGCCTCAAAGGCATCGGGCTGCGCACTCAACCAAATTTTGTGGGGATTCTCCGGGCGCATGAGCGGCCGGACGGCCACCTGATGGGCGGATAGCCGAGTACATTCCACCGCCAGCCACCGTGAGCCATGGGGAGTATCTTGCGCCATGACGCGCCACTGCGGAGCAAGAGAATCCGTCAACGCCAAAGCGCGAGTCCAGGGTCGGTCGTCCGGCACCGTATGAGCCGGGCCCACCGCCAGACCCTCGCGTTGCACGACCTGATGGCGCCACCGCATTCGCAGACCGGGAGCCTGATCAGATGATGCACAAGCCGGTGCCGCAGCCAAAGGGCCCAGAGAGGGCTGCAACGCCTGGTGCCCCGCCTCCCAAGACGGCCAGGTGTGCGGCACCGCCGGTTCCCAAGCCATGACGCGGCCGTTCTCCGTCAGTTGCGCCGCCACCCACCGTTCCGCGTGGGCAGGATGGGCGGCGTCTAGTGGCACCATCACCCAGGTGCCTTGCTGCCGTTGCCAGGCTTGATGTTGCTCGGGTGTCAGATGGGCAATCAAGGCTTGATCCACCACCCGATCATCCAAATCGGGGCCGGCCCCGGCGATCGCCTTGAGCCGTTGTTTGAGATGTCCGATATCCGAGTCGGCCAACGGCGGAGGCGGAAAGAACTCCCACACCGGGCCCGCCCGCGTCATGACCCGGCGCAGCGCGGAATAGGCCGGGGAGGAGGTCTGCGGGATTTGCGCGATATCCCAGTGTTGCAGCTCCACCACCTGTTGCGGCGGCTGCCGGCCGTATTCTTGGCGGGCCGCTAAGTGGACTTGATCCACCAAAGCCCGGTGGGCTGCCGACAAATCCGCCGCGGGCGCCAACAGCGTGCCCCACTCGCCGCTCATGTTCCGGCACAGTTCCTGAGCCATTTGGGCCGTGGCCACATACCCGGCCAACCCGTACAGAGCCGAGGTTTCCGTATCCCGCCAGCCCCATTGGTGAGACCCCTTGACGGTCCAATGATGCCGAGGCTGGGCCACCACATACCCGTCTTCCCAAGGCACAATATACAACCGTTCCGGTTGATGGTTAAGATTGACAAATCGCGGTGCGCAATAACGGTCCCAGACCTTGACGGTCAACGTGGTGGACAGCGCAATGACAGCCAGCGCGTTCAGCGTGGCGCCGGCGCCCACCGGATCCGGCACAATCCAACCTTGAGCCAACCAGCCGGCGCCGGTACCGATGGCCAGTTCCATTATCGTGTTGGCCCGGGAGGCCAACGACGGATGCGGATGCCGGTTCACGACATGGGTTCCCGGCCGACCACCGGCTGAAACCCGTCGTACGCATCAGCCCAACGGGGCGCGGCCGTCTCAGCCCGATCAAAATACCCGCCGCCTAACGCCTGGAGCATAAGACATTGGCTCAACACCAACAGAGCCCACGACGTCGATGGCGGCACCGTCAGCCCCCGATCCAGCCCTTGGGCATACCACGTGCTCAAAGCGACAGGCTCGCCCACCGGAACCAACGGCATCCACGGTGCGGCGTCGGCAATCCCCGGAATCCGCAGCGCACTTTGGGGCACCACGAACTGGCCGTGATCCACGGGCCATTGCTGGACCCACCGCAACAGCGCGCCGCCGGGATTCCAACCCACATCGTCCCAATGCATCCAGCCGATGTCGCGCCGGGCGAATTCGTAGAACGGCTGGGTGATACACAGCAGCCATTCCGGCCGTTCCCCCCAACGGGCCAGAAGGGACTGCAGAGTGCGCTGCCGGTTACCGCCGGGGCGCCAGGTCCACCAATCTTGGGATTCTTGCGGCGATCGCCAGGGGTGAAAGGCCGAGCCCAAATAATAGCCCGCGCTATCTGCCCGGCCCCAGGCAATCCACCACGGCCGGGCCTGATACAAAGCCTTTTGCGCCTGAGTCATCCGGTACCAATTCGGCCGTACAGTCTCAGTGCGAAACCGTGATCGCATCACGGACGTCCCTTCTTTCGTCTGTTTTCTTGCGATTTTCTCAACCGGCTTTCCATGCGAGATAGGCCGGACATTCCACTCCTCGTCCCTCCCCGCCGGGAAGGCGGGGACAGTCTGTGCGGGGGTGACGGGAAATTAAACGGGACGCGGCGGCTGAGGCACTTCCCGGACATGGCGATGCCGCCAAATCCGCCGCATCACACGCCACGTCCGTCGATGATGGCGCGGCACCCGCCGCATATGGTAAATCACCAGCACCGTCAGCCAGCGGTGATGTGGCCGGGGGACTCCACTGCTCCGAATCCACTGTCGGGCGATGCGGGGGAAGTGCCGGGAGTCCGGATTTGCCGCATGCACTAAATGATCGACAACCGCGTAAATTTTCCACCAGCGGGTCCGCATAAGGCCGATCACAAAACCCAAAATCACCAAACCCGGCACCACGACCGCCGTAAGCCAAACAGGATTAAAATCCGCTGGCGCCGTCCGGGCTCCGGTCGTGACCAGCAAACGAGGATCTACCATCGAAACATGCTCCTTCACAACAAAATCGCGGCCTCATCCACCAAGAGTCTTAGTCGGCAAACGCCGTCCGGACCGTGCCATCCGGTAACGGTTGAACCACCCGGGCGACGCGGCGGCGCCCCCGTTTGTCCCGCTGCATGGCGATAAGGAGATCGACCCCCTGGCTGATTTGAGCGGCTACCATGTCTTCGGGCAACGCCCACTGCCGCCGAGGCAGCAAGGCGCGGATATGGTCCACGAAATCTTCCGGCTGCCGCAAAGGCAGGGTGGCCAGCAGGCCGAGGGACGTGGTTAACCCGATCTCCAGATAATCCAGCAAGCGCGTCCCGCGTAATTCCCCCACAATCAGACGATCTGGCCGCCGCCGCAGAGCCTGGCGCAATCCGTCGGGCTCCTCGGTATCCTCCCAACCGGCCTGGGTGATGACACGAAGTCTCGTTAAATGCAATTCATCCCCCGCGTCGACGACGACCACCCGTTCGTGAGGCAGAATGCCGGTTTGCGCCAAGGCGCGTAACAACGTGGTTTTCCCGGTATCGACGGCTCCGGTCACAATAATTGCGTCATGTCCCATGTCATCATGCCGTCGGCCAGTAAATCTATCAGGTTCAGAAAACGTGGGGCCTTGGGAGGAGAGGATGCAACAGACGGAGCAAGCGCATGATCCGCGTCCGCCAGGGGTAATCGCGGAGAGGCATCGCAATAGGGATGGAAGGGAAAGGTCGGAGAGTAGGACATAGAAATACTCCTTTCGTTTTGTACGTGAGAGATCATCGCGACGCAAAACGCACCGTCGCGCCTTGCCACATCACCGGGATCGATCCGGTCGGCCCATTGCGGTTTTTGGCCAGCAACAATTCGGCCATCTCCCCTTCGGGCTCCCGGTAAATAAACGCCACGGCATCCGCGATTTGCTCCAGCGCGCCGGATTCCCGCAAATCGCTCAAAACCGGCCGGTGATCCACCCGCTCCTCCACCTTGCGGCTGAGTTGCGCCAGAGCCACAATCAGCCGGTGATCCCGCCGCGCCCACCGCTTCAGTTCTTCGGCGATGTGGGTGACTTCTTGTTCTCGGGATACCGGCCGTCCGGTGGGATGCACAATTTGCAAATAGTCCACCACCACCACGTCACAACGCGGTCCGGTCAAATCAGCGCGGGCTACCGCGGCTTGCAAATCGGCCACACTCGATCCGTTGGCATCCATGACTCGCCAGGGCCACCGGCTCAAATCCTGCAAAGCCTGTTCCAATTGCGGGTCCAATAACCGAGCGGACAGTTCTTCCTCCGACCACCCCGTGCGTTGGCACAAGGCGCGGGTGCCAATGGCCGCCGGCGCCATTTCCACACTGCAGAAGGCCACGCCGCGCCCACTGCGGGCGGTGTGCCAGGCCATCTGCAATCCCAAGGCGGTTTTGCCTTGGGAGGGCCGGGCGGCCAGCAGCACCAAATCATCGGGACCCCACCGGGCCGCGACGGCATCCCACAACGGAATGCCCGAAGCCAGCCAGCACGACGGTCCCGCAGCCAATGCCTCTAATCCGGCTTGGGCCGCTTCCGCGCCGGAGAGCACGGCGCCCCGCTGAGTGGCATTGAGCGCTTGATTTAAACTTTGCATGGCCCGGGCAGCAATGGCGGTCGGCGACACGTGGTCCCGTGGTTTCGTCAGCCAGCGTCCCAAGAGCTGCAATTGCCGTTGCAATCGCTGTTCCAACAAGATTGGCCAATAATCAGTGGACGGCGCGGCATTCAGCGAATGTCCCAACGCCGCTTCCAGAGCCGCCTGGTCGATCACATGTCCTGCGGACACCAATTGTTGCAACACATGCCAGGCGCGCTGACTGTCCGGATGGGTAAACACTTCCGCCCCGGCATCCAGAACGGTGGCGCAAAATCCGGGATCGTAGGCCGCAGCAGCGAGCGTGGCTTGTTCGGCTTGAGGCCAAGTACTCGGCATCGACAGCCCTCCTTGATTAATTCCCACAACGAGATCGGCGGGATACAGTTTGTATTTCTTAGCGCCGCTCGGCGTGAACGGCTTGCATGGCGGCCCGGGCTGCGGCGAGACCGGACGACGGGTGAGAAATTCCCACTGCATTCAGCCGTCTGTGCGCGTCGGGACTGTCATGAGACGACGGCGCGGGCGGCCGGACGAGAGGGAACGGATCGTCATGCAGTGAGTTTTGCCACATCAGTGTGACCTCTTTTCGTTTTGGGCTGACGTTGTGAGTGCTAAGTAGGTAGGCTATAAACTCCTGGGGACTCAGGCCGGCATTCCGGGCGGCGAAAGTTTCAATTCCTCATAGGTAGGCTATAAACTTGATTTGATGGGCTTGAGCTTCTGTCGCCCAGCGGGGTTTCAATTCCTCATAGGTAGGCTATAAACCGGAGGCGCCGCGACGCCGTAGGCGGCGAAGTCTTTGTTTCAATTCCTCATAGGTAGGCTATAAACTGCTCTGGTCTCGCCGGAGTGGCGGGCCATCATCGTCGTTTCAATTCCTCATAGGTAGGCTATAAACCCGGTAACCCCGCTCCTCATCAAGGGTGCTAGGGAGCTCTGGCGCTGGCATAGAATGCCAGATTATTCTCGCCTATCCCTCCAACGCCCACAGCGTGGGCGTTTGCCGAATTCACCCCCTGTCGTCGATCCCCCGGGGTTTTTGCGCTACCGAAGGTCGACGACAGAGACTGGCGGCCTGTCTGACCGGTGAGTGTGCGACCCGTTACGATAACGCGGTCCCGCAACGAGTACAAAATTTTTCGTGCGTGATAAACGTGGCCCCACAATGCGGACAACGCACCCGCAAGGCCTGGCGGCGCCGGTAGGACCGTCCGCCCCAAAGGGCCAGACCGACAGCAATCACCGCCCCCAAACCCACGGCGGCCACATGATCCCACCGCAAGGTCGTCCATGTGACGTCCGTCGTCCACAGGCCGTCAGAAGCCAGCGTGGCGGAATGGGCTTGGACGGTGCCGCCCAACGGTACGTGATAGGCGGTTCGCCAGCCAACCAGCCCGTTCCAGCCGTTAGGTGTGTGCAAATTCCACCCCGCCCACGTCGATGGCAACAGCCACAACGAAGACGGGGTAAACGTTAACGCCGTGGTGTACGTCTTTCGCCAAAAGGTTGGAGGTTTTGTCGTCGTCGTGGCATGCAGGGTGCCCCAAAGGCTATCGGATCCCGGCTTTAACGACACCTGGGCCGTCCACGAGGGAACGCCCTGGTGAGACGTCTCATGAGCATGGGAATCGGCGCGGTGCCACCAAGACACAATGGCGGATTGGGTCGCCGGACTCATGGCATGCCAGGTTTTCGCCCCAAACGTCATGGTCCATGTACTGGATACGTGCGGTGTAGGGCTTAAGGTCACGGGCAATTGCAGCGTCCAATGCGGACGATACCACTGTACACCCCAATTCGCCGGCTGTGATCCCTGCTGCAGCGCATGACCCCACGACGGTTGGCCCGACGGCACGATCCAAGGCGGGCGAACCGTGTCCTGGCTGGCGCTGCTTTCCCAATTCCCCGCATAACTATTATGGGCAGCCTGCAGGGCCCGGGTGACCCAATTCCACTGATTGCCCGAATTGTTGTTCGGATCATGTACCACATAGGTTCGCGCCCAGGGCACGCCCGAAGATGCTAGGGTCACCGGGTGAAAAGCCTGGGCCCCGGTGGCCGCCTGAAGAATGTGGTTCAGTTGGGCCAGCGTGCGAAACGAATCAGTAATGATCCACACATCCTGACCAGAGTGGTTCTTCGTCGGCCCGGACACCACCGCGCCGGGCGGTTTAGCTTTTTTCAGCAACGTGGTCACTTGGGCTGGGGTAAGATGGCCCACAGTCGTTAAATTGTGTGGGGTATCCGCCGCAGTCCAGGTAATCGTTCCAGACCCGTTGGGCTGAACCTGGGTGGTGACCGACACGGTCGCGCCACACCCCGCCAGAGTCAGGGCCAACAAGCCGCCGCTGACACCCCAAAGAATGCGCCGCTGCATTATGCGGCCCTCCGCGTGGCCACAGCCCAGGATACCGTTCCCAGAATAGCCAAAACCAACCCCATTCCCACATGCACGGACAAGGACAGCGATCCGCCCATGACGTTGCCCAAGAGTCCGCCGCTGCCACTATTCAAAGACTGGGTGATGCTGCCCACAATGTGGGCCACGCCCAACACCAAGACAAATACCGTCAGCACGCTGCCCAAAAAGGCCGCGGACAAAAAGCGCTCCACGTCAGACCATCCCTTGATGCGCCAGGCCGGCACCGCCGTCAAGGCTCCTAAGCCCAGCACCACCAACACCGCAATCCAGGCGAAAAATCCCAAGCGCAAGGGACTGACGGCCAATCCCGCAGGCAAAGACACGGCCGGCAGGAAGAGACTGAGCAAAATGACCGCCAGCGAACCCAGCTTCCAGAAATCGCCGACTTGTGTCGTCAAAGTGACCGACCCGATGGACGGTAGAACCGGCTGGGATGACGAAGAGGTCTGGGGCGAAGCGAGAGGCGCGGCCTGTGCCGGCACCGCCGTGCCGCATTTGCCGCAAAAGGCCTGGCCTTCATGAACCGGAGCACCGCATTCGAGACAATTCATGAATAATTCCTCCTCAAATTTTTTTGGAGTCACACCCTTCGCACCCTGCCTGAGCCGGAGGGCTCAGGCTTGAGGATTTTTGTTAACACGGTGGGGCGCGCAAAGCTTCCGGCAACCGAGTTTGCCGATTGCCGCCATCGCCGCGCTTCAGCGCTAGCCAGAGCACGGAGGCTTCCGTAAACAGCCAGAGCTCTTCGCGAGCCCGGGTCATGGCGGTGTAGACCAAGTTGCGGTACAGCATCACATAGGCGTCGTAAAAGAGGGAACAGACCACCACAGGATATTCCGAGCCTTGGGATTTGTGGACGGTGGTGGCGTAAGCCAGCCGCAAATCCCGGCCCTCCGTCGGGGAGAAAGCCACCACGTGATCGGCAAACTGCACCCAAAGCCGTGCGCCGTTGTCGTCATCGGGCCCGTCACCCCGAATAGCAACCACCTGGCCCATATCGCCGTTGAAGACGTTGTGCGCATAGGCATTCTTAATTTGCATCACCCGGTCTCCCACTCGAAAAGACAGGCCGCCTTGCGCCGTCCAAATCGGGTCGTGCGGACCGGCCGGATTCATCATATCCCGCAACAAGGGATTCAGAGCATCCGTGCCTAAGGGGCCGCGGCGAATCGGGGTCAGCACTTGGATATCGTGCCAAGGGCGTCCAGCTTGATGCAACGCCTGAATGCGTGCCAGCAAATCCCGTTGAACCCCGGTCTTATCGGCACCCTTCTCATAGCGGGCGATCATCACGTCGGCATTGGCCGGCGGTACCCGGTGAGCCAACAAGTCATGGGCCGCGACGGTGATTCCCGAATTGGACCGGAAATTGTGGGTCAACGCGTAGACCGGCACTAACTGGCTGTCAATCAGATCTTTCAGCACACTGCCCGGCCCGACTGACGGCAACTGGTGGGCATCGCCAATCCACACCACCCGCGTGTGAGCTGCGAGCGCTTGCCACAAGGCACTGGCCAATGGCAAATCCATCATCGACACTTCATCGACAATCAGCCAGGCGACATCCAGCGGATCCTCCGCGTTTTTGAGAAACGCCATATCGGTCGGTGACCAGCCTAACAGGCGGTGTAAGGTCAAGGCGGGATGGCCGGTCACCGCCGTCATCCGCTGAGCGGCCCGGGCTGTCGGTGCGGCCAAGACAATCTGGTCGGAGGGCACGCCTTCATGCTGCGTTAACCAGGTCAGAAGCCCGTGCAAAATCGTGGTCTTGCCGGTCCCGGGACCGCCGGTAATAATGCTGAAAGCGGACTGCACAGCCCCGGCCAACGCGGCGCGTTGTGCGGACGCATACGTCATGTGCGTCTGGCTTTCCAGCCAGGCCCAGTCGACGCCGGACACCCCGCCTGGTCCGTCTGGATGGCGGCGGATATCTCGGGCCAGGCGCCGCTCCATCCGATCCACCCAGGCCAAGAGCCACCGGCCTTCCGCGTCTTGGACGACATCGGGCAAGGCGGCCAGCCGGGATTGCAGAGCCCCCAACGCCGTCCGCACGGTTTCGGGGTCTTGGTCGTGCAAAAGATCCACCGCCCGATCTTGCAATTGATCGGAGGTTTGAAAACAGTCGCCTTGGGTCAATGCCGTCTCCAACCCAAAGCGCCAGACCGCTTCCAGCCGTTCGGGGCTTAAAGGCGCCCAGCCCAGCGACAACGCCATCCGGTCCGCGGTATGAAAGCCCACGCCCCAGGTGTCCTGGGTCAAGGCATAAGGGTTCGCCCGGACCCGAGCCATGGCGCGGGGGCCGTACTGAGCCGTCAACCGGCGGGCCACGGAAGGATCGATATCCCACTGCAACAACCAGATAATCACGTCATCGGCACCCTGGTGGTCGCGGAAGAATTGCTGCCACAGGCGGGCTTTATGCTCGGATACGCCTTTTAGCGCCGTCAGCCGCTCCGGATGCTCTCGTAGCATCGACAATGTGTCCGGGCCGAATGCGGCCACTAATTTCGCCGCCGTTTTCTCACCCAAATGCGGACAATGGGCGGTCGACAAATACCGGACCAGTCCCGATGCCGTCACCGGATCGGCAGCCTGAGCGGCTTGGACATGAAATTGCCGCCCATAACGAGGATGCGTATCCCAGTAGCCGTAGAACAACAGTGGCTGGTGAAAGGACAGATCGCCCAGCGCGCCGACCACCGTGACAATCTCCGTCGCGTCCGATCCTGCGGTTTGCAACTCCGCTACTCCCACACACCACTCGGTGTCCGGATGGCGATAGCGAATCTGATGCAGACGGCCTGCCAGAATTTCGATTGAGTGCTGAATCGGTGGCCGTCGTTCGGTTGTGGGCACGACAGTTCCCTCCTTGAAGTATCAGTACGTTTTACTCCTTATGAGGAGAATCGGATTAAGGTGACCGCCGGGAATGGGTGCATGGATTCGACGATTATGTTTCACTCCTGTTTCACTCCTCATCAGGGTAATCGGATTAATGTAACGGTTAGTGGTGGAGGCCTTGCAGCACGGCCTGGTCGTTTCACTCCTCATGAAGGTAATCAGATTAATGTAACTAAAATCCGTAAATTCCTCGCGGCGGCCGATCCGGTTTCACTCCTCATGAAGGTAATCAGATTAATGTAACGTGCCGGATCCGGAACCGAGGGAGTCCGCAAACGTTTCACTCCTCATAAGATAATCAGATTAATGTAACCTTGGGCATGCATGTATCCTATGTGTCTCACGCCGTTTCACTCCTCACAAGGTAATCAGATTAATGTAACGGTTGTGGGGGGCCTGGGGAGTGACACGAGAGCTGGTTTCACTCCTCACAAGGTAATCAGATTAATGTAACGTATACGACCCATTCCGAGTCGACGCAAATGCCGGTTTCACTCCTCACAAGGTAATCAGATTAATGTAACTTGAACTCGACGCCCAGGGGAATGTGCCGGTGGTAGTTTCACTCCTCATAAGGTAATCAGATTAATGGGACGCGGAGTGCAAGTGGATCAGTTGGCCGCCATTGCTGTTTCACTCCTCATCAGGACAATCGGATTAATGTGACCGAACCGCATCAATTTTTCCGTTTACCCGTTTCACTCCTCATAAGGGAATCAGATTAATGTAACGAAAAACGGCCAGCATGTGTCCTTTGGCTGGTCGGGGTTTCACTCCTCATGAAGGTAATCAGATTAATGTAACCTGTATTGCGTTTAGGTCGCAGTCTCGGTCGAGAAGTTTCACTCCTCATGAAGGTAATCAGATTAATGGGACTAAAAGCGGTAAAATCTATCTTTGGATTTGGGCGGTTTCACTACTCACAAGGTAATCAGATTAATGTAACTCGAGGATTATGTGGCGGATGCCGCCACGGTATGGGTTTCACTCCTCACAAGGTAATCAGATTAATGTAACGGCAGCGCCAACGAGAGACCTTGCAGACCAGTTGGGTTTCACTCCTCACAAGGTAATCAGATTAATGTAACCGGGTAATCCAGTACTTAAAGGAGCGTGCGATGATGTTTCACTCCTCACAAGATAATCAGATTAATGTAACGTGGATCGGGCGGCAGCAGCCCGAGCATCTGATGTTTCACTCCTCACAAGATAATCAGATTAATGTAACGCAAAGTCTGGCCGACACCATGCGTCACGATGCAGTTTCACTCCTCACAAGATAATCAGATTAATGTAACCGCATTTGGGTCCGGGTACCCGTTTCCGAAGCCCAGTTTCACTCCTCACAAGGTAATCAGATTAATGTAACTTGAGATCCGCTACGGCGTGAAGACCTTCGCAGAGGTTTCACTCCTCACAAGGTAATCAGATTAATGTAACCCGCCATCGAGCACTCGGATGCTCCGCTTAAAGCAGTTTCACTCCTCACAAGGTAATCAGATTAATGTAACGCGGCCCCGGAAAACGGCTCCGGGTCACGTGGTGCGGCTTGCTTTGCGCGAACCGTCTTATGCGACGA
>PXYT01000041.1 GCA_003023725.1 Sulfobacillus benefaciens
CGTCGGTCTCTCCGTGGTGGCAGCGATTCTGTCCGCTTTTCGGATCGCTTCGCAGGAAAGCACATCAAAAATGGAGAAAATGCCCATGGAGTGGTAACCGTTCCGGTGAACCACTTCCGGGGATTCCCTCTCGCGTCAGAAGGCCGGGGAAGAGGGGGTGTTCCGATAGGGAGCACTCCCTTATTGGATGAGTGTTTACATGCGGTGCCCAGAGGAGATCTCATGGCCCGCCAAGGCCCCAGTGCTCTCAGCTAACGAGTCGGGGAGCACCTCAAGCACCGGATAATTGAGCCGTGAAGAGAAGTTCACCTTGCGGTTAAGGGTGTCGCTTATTGCTCCCGCCTTCTACCTTCTAATGCTCACCTGTTGTTTTCGATGAACCGTCTCCTCCATGGCTCTTCAGCCATTTTTAGTCTTCCTCATATAGTTTCTGATCTCTTGGACTACGGAGAATCTGACGGACTTCCATGCTGTCCGTCAAGGCAAATATAATGCAGGCCACTTTCAATCTGCGCGGTTTGTTATGTTTTTGGGGGGATGTGTGATTGCACTTCCCCCGATGAATGATGCGGTCCAGAGGGAGAGGGAGGCCAGGGGGTGGATAAAGGCAATATGAGCCGGGTTAACGGCCTGGTGGCCACCGCGCCGTAGTGACTTATAGAAAAACCTGGTCCATGTCAAGAAGGAGCCTTGGAAATCTCAAACCCCAAATTGTCAGGTTGAGCCCCAGGGCATTAAAGGTCCAGGAGTTAAAGCAAGGGGGAGCATTACGGTATGTTCTTCCTCGTTTCTTTGTTAATGGACAGGCAGCAATCCCGCTGTGGATGCGTATAGATAGAAGTGTCCATTGGCGGGGGAGGGAAGATATGATTGAACTGCTGAATACTCCGGATTCCGATAGTCCGCTGACGCGCCAGGAGGTGATGGCCTTATTCCAGTCCGGAAACTTGTCCGCAGACAAAACTGTTCGCCACCTTAGACAGCTGGACACAAGTCTTGGCCCTGGTGTTGTCCGGCCTTCCGGACCATCCATTCATGGTCAGGAAAGTCGCAGGAATAGGGTGGAGGCCGTGTTGCATGATCTGGATCACTTAGTGGGGCTTAAAGACGTCAAACACATGATTCATGAAATCCGGGCATACATTGAGGTGCAGCAAAAACGCCAGCAACTGGGGCTAGCGAGTTCTTCGCAAGCCCTCCACATGATCTTTTCGGGGGCACCTGGGACCGGAAAAACCACGGTGGCGCGAATTATGGGACGATTGTTTCAAACCCTCGAGGTTCTGCCCAAGGGGCAGATGCTCGAGGTTGAGCGGGCGGATCTGGTTGGGGAATACATTGGACATACCGCGCAGAAAACCCGTGACGTGATTAAAAGAGCTTTGGGCGGTGTGCTCTTTGTTGACGAAGCCTATTCGCTGGCACGGGGAGGAGACAAGGATTTTGGCAAAGAGGCGATAGACACGCTGGTCAAGGCCATGGAAGACGAGCGCGACCAGTTCCTGCTGATTTTGGCAGGCTATCCTGAGGAAATGAGCGGGTTTCTCTCGACCAATCCGGGACTGCGGTCCCGTTGCCCCATCCAGATGTATTTCCCCGATTATGCTCCTTCCGAACTGATGGCTATTTGTCGGGACATGTTGCTGGAACGGCAATATCAATTAACCATGGAGGCCGATCGCCAATTAACGGACTCTTTTATACGCCGTCACGGGCAGTGGCATGTCAATGCCGGTAATGCACGGCTGGTTCGAAACATGATGGAACGGGCCATTCGCCGCCAAGCGGCCCGGCTCATGGCGCACCTCGACTCGGCCACCCGTGACGATCTGATGACGTTGACCTGGGCTGATTGGGAAGGAGAGTGGTAATGGAAGCCCTCGTCATCGGGAAACCCAACGTGGGCAAATCGCTGTTTGTGATAAATTTTGCCGCGTATTTAGGCACGAAAGAGATTGGTCCCTGGGCAGAATCTCCAGGACCTGGCCGCAAGAAGAATGTTTTGACTATGGAAGAAGCGCGGCATAAACTGGTATCCCCCAAGTCGTATCGAACATTATCTCCGTACCGGGTGGAAATTGACATGGGGCAGGGAAGGCAACGAAAAACCTTTTGCCTCATTGACAGCACCGGAATTAGCGAAGGTGTGCATCATCAGGCGGAAATTCGTGCCGCTATGGCGACGACGCTGACTTGGCTGATGAAAGCCCATTTGGTGATTCATCTGATCGATGTGGCTGCTGTGGGATCAAAAAGGCCAGAAGCCCCGGGACCTGTGGATGATGAGATCTGTCTGTATGCCGGAGGACGTGGCCCTTATCTGTTAGTCGCTAATAAGACTGATAAACCTGATGTGATGGACAATTTGCGACATGTTCGCGAGCATTTTTCGAACATTCCTGTCATTGCCGTGTCCGCACTGACGCACCAAGGGTTTCGCGAAATTAAGGCACTCACCCTCCGTTACCTCGATGCCTAGGGATCATGGTACGGACTTCATACCTCTTTATTTTCTGTGCGGACCGAAATAGTGTATGATACCGACGACGCGCGTGATGTGGGAGGTTAAAAGTCTTGCTCAATCGAGAGATCTTAAAATTGGTGCGAACGTCATGGGATGAAATGGAAGCCGTAGTGGCGGCGAACACCATGCGAGTGGCCCGCGCTTTTAGCCGCAGCGGACTGTCTACGCCCGATTTGGGGGGGAGCACCGGCTATGGATATGGGGATCGGGGACGGGAGCGTCTGGATGCCGTTGTTGAAGATATTATGCATGCCGAACAAGCCATGGTTCGCCCGCAATGGGCTTCCGGTACGCACGCTCTGAGCACGGCCTTGCGTGCTTTGCTGGGGCCGGGCGACAGCTTGTGGTTAGCCAATGGCCCTATCTACGACACCCTGCAGCCGCTGATTTTCGGAACGAGCATGACGAGTTTGCCCCGGCGCGGGGTGAAAGTTCGGGTATTGCCTACAGACGAGCAGGGTATGCCCATTTGGCCGGACACGGAAGAGAGACCAAAGGTGGTGTATATGCAGCGTTCACGGGGATACCAGTCCCGTCCTTCCTTTGGTGAAATTCAGACTCGCCTCATAGCCGAGCAGGCCCGACGCCTGGGAGCCTGGCTGGTGGTTGATAACTGCTATGGGGAATTTACGGTGGAGGAGGAACCGACGGACTGGGGAGCGGATTTGATTGTCGGCAGTTTGTTGAAAAATCCGGGAGGGGGGCTGGCGCCCACAGGAGCCTATGTGGCCGGCAAAAAAGAATTAGTAGAGGCCGTGGGTGAGATGCTGCTTTCTCCAGGAATCGGGCAGGAAGTGGCTCCGACCGGATCGCTTTTGCGGCTGATTGCCCAGGGATGGTTTCTTGCCCCCATGATTGTCGGAGAGGCTATCATGGGCGGGATTTATGCCTCGCAGGCATTTTCCTTAGCAGGCTATCAAGTGGATCCTCCTCCTGGGCAATGGCCACGCAGTGACATTGTGACGGCCATTCGTTTGGGGAACGAGCAAAAAATCGAAATGTTATGCCGGGCCGTACAACACGTGTCTCCCGTGGACGGCCATGTGACTCCCGAGTCTTGGGCTATGCCCGGATACAGCGATCCGATTATTATGGCCGCTGGAGGCTTTGTTGCCGGCGGTTCCTTGGAATTATCATGCGACGCCCCCATGCGTCCACCCTACATCGCCTATTTGCAAGGAGGGTTGTCCCGCTGGCACACTGTTATGGCGGTCGACGCTGGTGTTTTGGCTTTACAAACTGCGGACGAGCCCTACGACCTTACCTAGAACCTGAATATCCGGTGCGATAATAGGCTCGTAACGTTCATTGGCCGGCATGAGGCGAATGCCAGAGGGATCTTTGAAAAAGTATTTGACGGTGGCTTCGTCACCAATCAAAGCAATAACAATGTCGCCGTCTTGCGCTGTCGATGCACTTTGAACGGCGACAATATCCCCGTCAAAAATGCCGGCCCCTATCATGGAATCCCCAACAACCCGCAGGAGGAAATCCGGGGGAGTGCGAAAAAGGGATGTCGAGACATTCAATTTGTCCTCGATAACCTCAGCTGCCAGGATTGGAACACCGGCAGTGATGTTGCCCACCAACGGCAAAGACATCATTGAGGAGCTCTGGCGCCCTGATCCCATAGTCCAGGCGCGGCGTTTCGCAGGAGGATGAGAAATATACCCTTCTCGTTCCAAGACCTTTAAATGCCGTGCTACACTGGCAGTGGAACTCAAGCCGACGGCTTTGCCGATTTCGCGGACAGAAGGGGGATATCCGTTTTGCGCCAGAAAGTCCTGGATATAATTTAATATTTTTTGCTGCCGTTCTCCGATCACATTTTATCATCCTCCTCATAATATCAGGAATATTGTACCATACTAGTTGGACAAAGGAGGCGGAGGGAGTGAAGAAACGGGCTGTTGCGCTTGCTTTGTGGATTGTAAGCGGGATTTTAGCGGATTTACTGGCTCACACGACTGATCCCGGGGCTATTATGTTCGTGGCTCTGGGCATGAGTGTTGCCACGGGCGCTCTGGCACTGATCCTGGGCCGCCCTTTATGGGCGGCTTTGGCCATTCTTCTGGCTTTGGCGGGACTGTGGTTATCTCCTGTCCGTCCGATAGACCGTTGGCTGTTGCCGCTTGTCGAAATGATTATGGGCATGATGGTGGCCTGGTGGAGTCGCCATGCCAAAGAAGGCCGAATTGCGCCCCAAGACGGCTTTTTTGGTTTCATCATGCTGGTCTTGGTATCGGTGATTTTGTCCCTGGCGCTGATGATCGGCCAACCCGTGGCCTTATCCTCAAATCTTCCTTTGTTGCTGGCCGCTTATCTTCTGACTCCGCCCACGGAGATTCTTATCGTCTTGATGATTTTGGGCCGTCACGGGATAATCCGTCCCTTCATTCAGCGTAATTACCAGTGGACACGCAGAGGATGGTCGTTGGTCGGCCTGGGCCTGGCGATGGGACTGGTAATGTCCTTTGTCATCACTTTGCTGGTGGGCCTTGAATCCCGTGTGGGTCATGTTGCCATTCAATCCAACAATCCTTTTGTTTATGCTCACGGGTTAATTCACCATGCCGGACTTATCATGTTGTTAATGATTGTGGCCATAGTGGTGATGGCTCCTGTCGCCGAGGAAATTTTATTTCGCGGTATTTTGTTTGGCAGTTTGTGGCCGATTTGGGGGCTCACGTGGGCTGTCATTGTCGCTGGGACGATCTTTGGGTTGGCGCATATGAATCTGACACTATTGATTCCTCTTGCGTGTGCCGGCATGATCCTCAATCTGATTTACTATAAAACGCGTTCGTTGATCCCGTCTACGATTGCCCATGCCACCTTTAATCTCCTCTCGGTGATCATGGCGCTGTCGGTGTTGCGTTAAGGGTTGCGCTACACCAGAAATTTGCGGTGGAGGAGGTTTTTACGCCACATGGTGATCGCCCAGGTTCTCGGGGCTTTGGCAAGGTTCGGGCGGTATAGTGGGGGGAATTTACGTGAATCAGGGCGCATGGTCTTTAGAGGAAACACAGCGATTTTTCGGAGCGAGGGTTATTTATAACTGGGGCAAGCGTCAAATTTTCGATTTACGCTGTAAGGCAAAGCAGGAGCGGAAGCAGCAGGTCTCATTTAACCGCTTTCATGAGGCGCTATTGAGTTATGGCATGCCGATGGTTCCGGTTTTTGGACAAACTCCTGTTCGCGTGAAGTCAAATACTTGTGACCGGGGAAATTTGATATGTTAAAATAAGTCTGGTTGCAATCTTTTGAATATGGAGGAGGGAAGGCCATGGATTTTGAATTGACGCCAGAGCAAAGAGAACTCAAAGAATGGGCTCATACCTTCGCGGAAAAGGAAATTCGGCCTCAAGCCGCTTATTATGATGAACAAGAGGAGATGCCCTGGGACGTTCTCAAAAAGGCAGCCAAAGTCGGTCTCTTGTCCTACACTATCCCTGAAGAGTACGGCGGGAATGGAGTGCCGGACTTAATATCGAATCTTGTAGTGGGAGAAGAGTTGTTTTGGGGCTGTGCGGGTATTGCCACCGCCATTGGAGGAATCGGACTGGCATCTATCCCGATTTTAGAAATGGGAAACGAAGAACAAAAGAAGAAATGGCTGCCTTTGTTCTGCGATCCGGACCAGGTTCGTTTGGGGGCTATGTGTCTCACCGAGCCGGGAGCGGGTTCGGACGTGGTGAGTATGACAACCCGAGCCGTACGTGAGGGAGATGAATACGTTATCAACGGCATGAAAACGTTCATTACCAACGGCGGTATTGCAGATGTCTATGTTGTTTTTGCCAAAACCAACCCCGAAGGCGGTTACGCGGGAGTGTCGGCCTTCGTGGTCGACGGAAAATCGCCGGGGATTTCTTCCGGCAAGAAGTTCAAAAAACTGGGTTTGCGGGCGAGTCACACCGCCGAAGTGCGGTTTGACGACGTGCGTGTTCCCGTGGAAAATCGACTGGGAGAGGAAAACATGGCTTTCATCGGTGCCATGAAAATGCTCGAGCATTCGAGACCCACTGTGGCTATTGCCGCAATTGGAGTGGCTCGCGCTGCATATGAGTACGCGCTGGAGTATTCCAAACAGCGTGTCCAATTCGGCAAACCGATTTACTATAATCAGGGTATATCATTTACTTTGGCGGATATGCTGACGAAAATCGAAGCCGGCCGTCTGTTGGCTTACCGAGCGGCATGGTTGGCCGATAGGGGGAAATCCTGCAATATGGAAGGATCTATGGCTAAAGCCTATTGCGGGGATTTGGCCATGGAAGTGGCGACCAATGCGGTCCAAATTTTGGGAGGATACGGTTACATGCGTGATTATCCCGTTGAGAAATGGATGCGGGACGCGAAAATCATGTCGATTTATGAGGGAACCACACAGATCCAAAAGCGGGTCATGGCCGGACTGATGTGAAGTCGGTATAAACTGCCACACTGCAATCTTAAAGGCGGGGAAAAGGGCACTAACAGACTTTCAAGGAGGGTGCAACAATGACAACGAAAGAAGTTTTTGAGGAAATGCAACAGCGGCTAAGCCAGAAGGATAGTGCTCAGCTCGCCGGTTCACAAGGAGTCTACCAGTTTATGCTGACCGGAGAGGATGCGGCTGAGTATTTCGTGAGAGTAGGCAGCGATGGCGTGCGGGTTGAAGCCGGAACGGCGGAGGATGCCGCGGTCACCGTGACGATGACGGCTGACGACTTCAAAGATCTTGCGGGTGGCAAGCTCAATCCAATGAGCGCTTTTATGGGCGGAAAACTATCGGTGACCGGCGATATGAGTATGGCCTTAAAACTGCAAACACTCATTGGCTAGACGAGGGCGGACACATGCGGCAAAGAGAGGGTGAAAGATATGGGGGAAGCCTACATTGTCGACGCGGTGAGAACGCCCTTCGGGCGTCGTAACGGCATTCTTAAGGATGTGCGGCCGGACGATTTGGCTGCACAGACGCTGAAACAACTGGTGTCGCGAACTCACACGGATCCGGCAGTCATTGAGGATGTCCGGATGGGATGCGTCACTCAGGTGGGAGAACAAGGTTTGAATATTGGACGCTTGGCGCCTTTGATTGCAGGGTTTCCGGTTGAGGTTCCCGGAGCGGCCGTAAACCGTATGTGCGCATCCAGCTTGGAAACGGTAAACCAGGCCGCGCAGGCGATTAAAGCGGAAATGCATGATGTGGTGATTGCTGCAGGGGTAGAGTCAATGAGTCGGGTTCCGATGGGCTCGGATGGATCGACTTTCAGCGACAATCTCTTGGCCCAATATCAAATTGTGCCCCAGGGCATTTCGGCCGAGTTGATTGCTCAAAAGTGGCAATTGAACCGGGATGAGTTGGATGCTTATTCCTACCAAAGTCATATGCGGGCTATCAGTTCACAACATGAGGGGTATTTCGAGAAGGAGACGTTTGATGTACCCGTACCGGACGCTGACAATAAGGTGCGTACTGTGCGGGTCGATGAGGGGCCTCGCCCGGAAACGAGCATAGAAAAAATGGGGACTCTGCGTCCTGCGTTCAAACCCGACGGGGTAGTAACCGCTGGGAATTCCAGCCAGATCACGGATGGAGCCAGTGCCCTTTTGTTGGCATCGGAAGAGGCGGTTAAACGTTACGGGTATTCTCCGAGGGCTCGCGTGGTGGCTATGAGTGTCGTCGGGGTGGACCCCGTCATGATGTTAACCGGTCCGATTCCCGCGACCCGCAAGGTTCTTGACAAGGCGGGGTTGCGGGTGGATGACATTGATGTTTTTGAGGTGAACGAAGCTTTTGCGTCCGTAGTTTTGGCGTGGGGCAAAGAGTACAATCCTGATTGGGCGAAAGTGAATCCGCATGGAGGTGCTATTGCCATTGGTCATCCCCTGGGGGCCTCCGGGGGACGGTTGGTGATGACGGCCTTAAATCATCTGGAGGAAACGCATGGTCGTTATGGACTTATCACGATGTGTATCGGCTGGGGAATGGGAGTGGCCACCATCATCGAACGGCTTTGACCTAGAATGATTGTTTTCCCTGGCCGGCAGAGAAAAGCCCGAACCACTGGTTCGGGCTTTTCTCGTCTCGCTCTCTCAGTTAGGCTGGGCCTGGGCCTGCGACGGCGACTTAGATCCCTGATTCGGTGGAATCACAAAAATCGACCACCCGTTGCTGTATCCCGCCAGAATCTGGTGATTGCCAATGGCCTGGAGAGGATACGGAGCGGAGGTGCCGGCTCCCATGTTGGCCGGTGTGTTAATAGCTTGCCAACTGGAATCGGCTTTAACCCAGCGGTATATGGTCCCTGTGGGCGAACCATAAAGCAAGTCGCCATTGGGAGAAGAGGCCAGTTGTCCGACGCCGACCTGCTGACCGTTACTGGGAGCGGCAATGGCTGTCCAGCGGCGTGCCGTTGGCGAATATCGCACGAGTACGGGATTGGACAAGTTGACCAGGGCAGAAATGCCGCCGGACGGTGACATCACCATACTCGAAGGAGCTGCTCCCAACGCGGGGAAGTGCGGAAGTTGCTGCCAGCTTTGGCCTCCGTTTACGGTTTCTAATATCGGCCCTATTCCGTTGCCGGAAATCGGGACCAAAGCCACGGTGATTTGTCTGGGATTGGTGGGGTTTACGGCAAAGTCTTCTACCTGCCAGCGTTGCGTGTGGATCGACAACAGGCTATGCCAATTCACCCCATTTGGGCTCTCTTGCAAGGTTCCGTTTATAATGGCCCAATACTGATGATTCATGGCCACGACATTGTTAAACGCGACCGCTCCCATGCCCCACGGTTTCCAGCTTCGCCCTCGGTTGGTGCTGACATAACCGGTGGATTCGCCCGACGCGTTTTCCTCAACCAACAAGACGTCCTGGGGATTGGAAGGCAGCGCGGAAATTGTGTCAATCACCCTGTGTGTCGCCGAAGCGGGTCCGGGTGACGCTGCCCAATAGGCTTTCTTTTGGCCGTGAAGCACGGTCCAGGTGTTATTGTGCGTCAGATAAATATAGGAGCCGGCGTCGGCAAACGAAGTAATGGGGGTAGGCAGTCCGGGATGCCATGTTCCTTTTAACGCGACCGAAGTCGGGTGTGGGCTGATCACCTGTCCATTGGTTGCATTCTTGCCGACAAAGTCATAGACGGGCGTTCCCTGCGCAAAGAGCGTTCCCCCCAGTACCCGCCGCCGGTTATCGAGCTTTAGGACGAGTGACGTTCCAGTGATCTGGCCCAAAGCAAATTTACCGGAGAGCGTGAGGGCATGACCCGTAGGTATTGCCATGGGATACTGGTTGTATACCGGAGACATGTTGATAACTTGCACCCGTTCATCGGAAAATTGCTGCAATACCTGTTTTATGGACGCGGAAAGAGCCGGTGCGGCAAGAGGCCGTGCTCCGCTGGACAACTGAGTGTGACTAATCGGATGAATATTAGGTAAAATTAAGAACCCCGCCACTGAAGCGGCAACGGCACCAATGGCAGCCCGGCGAACATAGTTTTGACGGCGCACAACCTTTTTAGGATGCCAGTTGGTGGAATCAAAATAGAGACCTAATCCCTGCCCCAAGGCGTGATCCAGTTGTTCCCCGATTTTGTTCGGCGAATGCTCTTTCATTGCAGTCCCTCCTTCCAAGTCGGTTCAAGAAGGGGACGCAGATGTTGGCGTGCACGGTAGAGGCGGGTTTTAACCACTTGTTCGCTGACACCCAGTGCTGTGGCTGTCTCCTTTAAGGAGCGGTCCATATAATAGAACAGCAAAATACACTGACGTTCGGCGACACCTAATTGCATAACCGCTTGCAGCACATTCATGTCATCTATTAACAAGGGAATTTCATCAACTGCAGACGGATGCGTCGATTCCAAAATATCCGTGGGATCTTCGGGATGGCGTTTGTAATAGCGCATTTTGTCTCGGCACAGATTGGTCAGAGTATGGAACAACAGGGCGGGAGTGACATTATCCATGCCTCGGCGCATGGCATGCCGCCACAATCGGACAAATGCCTCCTGAGTCACGTCTTCCGCATCTCCCCGGACGTGAAGGGTAACGAACGCGTAGCGTAATGCCTTGTCTCCATAATCTTCCATAAACTCCGTAAAATGTCGTTCGTCTAGGGCGTTCGTAAACGGCATCCCCTTTTCCACATTCTCTTCTCATTAAAACATAACGTCGCCAGGTGTGGGAAGGTTACCCGAAAGTTCTACGCACCTGATGTGTTTCACCACACTCGTGAGGGTTTAAACCGCAGGCCAAGTGCGGGAGCGAAATCGGTAAAGAGAGTAATAAAGCCACAAGGCGTCGAAAGCAAATAAGATGGATGTGACGTAAAAGACGGTTTCGATGCGCCAGAGGCTACTAACGAATCCTCCCAGCAAGGGACCGGCCAAATTGCCGGCGAACATGAAGCTGCTGTTAAAACCAAAGGCACGGCCCTGAAGAAATGTCGGCGTATAGCGCTGGATCAGCACCTGAACCGAGGGCAGTAATCCTCCCACCGCCAACCCTAAAATCAGCCGCAGACCCATAAGCTGATAGGCATTTTGGACATAAGCCTGAGGAAGATAAAGAAAGGCGGCAATCACGAGGGAAGCCAGCAAAACTTTTTGGGCGCCGATTCGGTCAGCTAGCCGTCCCAGACGGGGCGCACTGATAATATTGCCAAGCCCAATGGCCGCAAAAGTTGCTCCGGCGAGCGTGGAGATATGAGCCGAATGGGGTTGCAATTGACGAACATAGATAGTGACGATGGGTTCGATGCTGAGGTATCCCATCTGAATTACCATGGTCACTACGAACAGCGGTAAAATAATACCGGTATCACGAACTTTGCGAAGGAATTCTCGGTCCGACATCCGGCTTGCCGATGGGCTGGGACGAAACTGTTCCTTGACAAAGAAAATGACGACGATTGTGGCAAGAATCTGCAAAATCCCTGTTAAAAAGAAGACGTGGCGAATACCAATGGTGTCGGCCAACACGCCTCCTAAAAACGGGCCGATTAAATTTCCGGCGACGGCTCCGGTTTGGAGAGTGCCCAAGGCTCGCCCGGCATGTTCCGGCGGGGTTTGGGTTGCCTGCAAGGCTGTGGCTGAGACAATGAATCCGGCAACCGCACCCAAAAGTCCCCGCAGTAGGAAGAGTTGCCAAACGTTTTGCGCCAATCCCATGGCAGCCATAACGACCGCCATACCTGCTCCGCTGCGGATAAGGATAAACTTTCGTCCCACACGGTCCGCGAGGCGTCCCCACAAGGGCTGAACGAAAGCCGAAACCATAAATGTCGCGGAAAAAACGATACCGGACCAGCGTTCAAGGTTGCTTAGCCGGTGAATGCCGAGTTCTTGAATGTATATCGGTAAAAAAGGAATGACAAGACTCATGCTGGCTCCCATAATGAAGGTGGTGATCCACAAAATATAAAGATTGCGCTGCCATGTTTCCATTCGCTCTGCTCTCCTCAATAGGACTGCTCTTACTCTTAACCTCCGGGTGGTTTCCGGGGCGGTAAAACTTGTCCCGGTAACCATCGGGACGACACGGATCGCTGATATAAAGCATAGCTTAACCACAAGCGGGCATGAACTTTCTTTTGGACTAGTCGGCCGATGACTGTGGACGATTTTTGAGTAGAATGCCCAGACCCAATGGTTGGTGCCGGCGATAATGCCGAATACTGACACTGGAAATGATTTGGCTAATTCTTTAATGCCTTGTAGAATAATCCCAATATACTGCGTTAGAATTTGGGCATGGTTACGACTCGGCGTGGAAATGCCAGGATAAAGGAGCTGACCAAAAATTCGGTTATCTTATTGGCTGCAGCCGAACAATGACAAGGGAGATTTGAACAGCGATGGCAACGCCCTTATCATTCCGGTGGCATTGCCCGAGGAACTCGAAACCCTGCGCCTTCAGGGGGATCCGGCTGCGCGGCAGCTGCCGGCTCACATAACCGTGCATTTTCCGTTTGCGGATGAACCTAAATCAAAGGTTGTAAACGCCGAATTGAAGAAGCTGGTCGGACGAATTGAAAGCTTTAGTATTCAATTCGATTCCCTAGGCCACTTCGATATGCCAGACGAAGTGATTTATTACTTAAAGGTGTTAATCATACCGGAGCTTGTATCGCTGTTTCATACAATTTGGAACAAATTTCCCGCATATCCGCCCTACGAAGGAAAACACGATACCATTATCCCCCACATTACTCTGGCCCGTTATCCGAGGCCCATTCCCGAAGAGAGGGTGAAACAACTGGAAGATGCCGTAAGCCGCAATCGCGACGGACTGCGGTGGGATATTTCGGAAGTGGAATGGATCAATGTGCAGCGAGGCGTTCCGGGGTGTAGAATTCTGGGAAGTTTTCCGCTTAAGAAAAAAAAGTCGTAAACACCCCTCCCGAGCGGTGCCGAGCTTCTGTTGCTTATTCCAATAAATCAAGTTTTTGAGCTAATTCCAAATCTTTCGCAGTGACGCCACCTTCATCATGCGTCGTCAGGGTGATTAGGACCCGATTATAGCGAATGTCAATGTCGGGATGATGACCCATCGCGTTAGCGGGATGGACCGTTCTGCCGACAAACTGCACGCTTCCGGTGAAATCTGCAAACACAAATTCTTTACGGATGGCGCCGGGGGATACCCATTCCCATCCCGGCATGTGTTGCAGTTCCGTCACCACTTTGTCCTGGCTAAGGCGCAATGTGATTGTCTCCTTTCTTTCTCTGTATCCGTAATTCATCTGGATGGTTATTACTTCAAATATAACATAGTTTCGGAATTTGGTAATAAAGGGGACGATACCTCGGCCCAGGATGCGCCGATAACTGTACCCCTTGGAATTTACGCTTTGAGGTGCTGTCGCTTGCGATATGCCGCGTGAACTTAGAGAAATGATGTTTCCCTTCTGGATCAACCCATAGCCGACACCATAGATCTTTGGATTTCTTTGGCCATGTGTTTCACTGGGAAGGCTAGGCCACAGAGCTCAGGGATCCGTCCACCGCGCTCGCCGACTAGAGATGGGTCAGCCAGTGTACTAAGGACCCTGCGGTGTGGCTGATCCAGGTTCCTAGCCTATGCCAAAGAGAAGTTGGGTCGGGTTTGGCCGCAGGCGGGTCGGCATGCCGTGAGTGCCCGGAGGGATGGGCCACGGGACGCGCCTGAGCCGAAGAGACGATGGAGGAGGAAGCGGATTGGGTAAAATGATACTGGTAGTGGATGGCAATCTGGTGTTTGGCCGCGGATCCCGAGAGTGCCTGAGGGGAATAGGACCAGTGCACGACGATGTCTTTTCGGATTCCGTCATATAAGGCAATGTGCCAGTCATCCTGCAAGGCGGCAAAATAACCGTAGGCCCCCCATGTGGGATCTGCCACCACCCAGCCCACGCTGGGTAAATAAAATTCTGTCCATTGATGAAATCCGCCCTGTCCGCTCCCGTTGTTTGTTACGTACCCACCGACAAACCGTGCGGGAATATGATCCGTCCGTAACAGTCCGACATACAAATCGGCAATATCGCTGCAGATACCGAGATGGCTCTGCGCTGTAGCCACGGCGCTGCCCGAAGGTTTTAAGGTATAGTTGTATTGAATATTATGGACTATCCACGAAAACAAAGCATGGGCCTGTTGCTCGGGATTTTGCCCGGGTTGGACTACCTGGTGAACAATTTGTTCTAGTACAGGAGAGTCGGTATTGACTTGTTTCTCCTCCAGTTGAGGATTGGTAAAGGTCCGGTAGGTTGGGCTGTCAGTATTGTAAGATGGATAGTTCCTGGGTAACCGGTAGCTGACATCATAAGACGTGTCCGTATAGTGCAGCGTCAGCTGGACCGTTTGGTGGGGGGCCAGGGTACTCCACAAGAATGTGCCAATCAGATTGCCGAACGCATCATGCGATACAGCCACCGGGGGCTGGCTTTCCCCCGCCAAGGAGACCCGGGAGTAGCTGGTTTCCGCTGGCAGGAGTACGACATCTGCCTTGACATTGTACGCCGGAACGTTTGTGGTGTTGGTGAGGTTAATCTTTTGCGTAAACACGTAATGGGCCGGCAGTGTGGGTATAGCCAGGGATGAAGCAATGCTGATCGGCTGGTTGGCGGCATGAACAGCCGGAGTAAGGCTGACCAGACCCGAAAACACTACTGCCAAAGCTACTGTCGCCAGTCGGCGCAATTTCACCATCTCGCCTCCAATATCTGCCACGAACATTATCATACCGTTTCCATGAATTGATGAAAACCCCGGTCTTTTACTATACAGGCCTCGTTTTGTCTGTTTTCGGCCGTTCTGGCGCTCTTTGGTAAACCGTCGGACAATATCGTTCAAATATGCTTAACAATTCCATTGCGTCTCGCTTCTGGTGATTTGCAGGTTTGAGAGAATGCCGCGGGGTTTTTGTTGTCAGGCGTTTTGCTCCGGTTTGATCAGCAACCGATAGGTCTTGGATTGATGACGAACGGTATATTCTCCGAAAATATCATGGGCATCACTAATTGTTTTGTCCACTCCCCCGAGATGGCGGTACGAATCGGTATCAATGAGACTGACGTGCATAACAACTCCTTCAAAAATGTCGTGTTTGACGATCCAATTCAGAGTAAGCTCGGGGCCTACCGGGAAATTCTGTTCGATAAAGATATCACCTTGACGGGTATCGGGACGGGTAATAAAACTCTCTAGTTGTTCTACGGTGCCAACGGAAATGTGGGTTTCGTGTTCGAGAGATACTGGTTCTGGCGACATGGGAGACCTCCTTTGTACGATGCAACAACATTCTAAATGTATTTAAACGTATCGGACTATTGGGTTCATCCTACCATGATTTGTACAGATAACCCAGAGATTTGGGTAGGACTCTTCTTGAAATCTATTTACACCCTAAATGTCGAGATGAAAATGTCTGTTTCCGGTTTTTGCGGCGAGGGCGAGGAATTGTTGCGTGATATAGAGAAAATGGTGGTTGTGAGATGGGAAGGAGATGTCGGTAAAACAATGATGATTGTTGATTTCGGGAATGAACTGCCATCCGAAAATGGAACCGGCACCACCGGCGGGAGAAATGGTCGAGCCGGGCTGCGATGCATGGCTGCTGGAAGCTTCTGGATATAACCAGCCGCTCTTGACCACGGCGAAAACGCATCATGTGGGATGAAAGAACCTGGGTGAAGAGGCGCTAATGGAGGATATCCGGTATCCCGGGAATTTGACCGAGGCCGATTTAAGAGAAGAGCACGCTTCTTTTTATGACAAGGGTTTTTGGAATCGGACCAGGGAGGGTATTCTTATGTCAGACTTTAGGGTGACAAGGCACCGGATTGATTCATAGGCGGCGGGGAGATTCGGCTATGAACCGGGTTCGGCGTGCAAGTACAAGATTGAGCAAGACCTGGTCTCCTTTGTCTTTGTAGGAATTTAGGGAACAAGAGAAGCCTTGGGCCGAAACCAACCGCCGATTATGGCCGCGAGACGAATCTCTGAGTCAATGTGACGAAAGTATTGGAGGAATCATGAAGTTCTGCTGTCTATGGACGTTGTTATCCTTCTTTCTTTAAGTTATGGAGCTGGGTTTGTCGCACTGCCGGGAATTTGATCAAGGTTTGGAGCCCATTCACGGTAGGTCAATAAGATTTCGGGTCTTTGGACCACTCACATCTGCCGATCACACCCCTTCCTTTTCAGCCCCCTTTTTCACCGTGACTGTGGGCGGAAGATATCCACTTGTGGTAAGGATGGTCGGGACATTCTCAAGGAAGCTCTGGAACAATCCTCGTACAGAACGATAGGGCGTATGAACATTTCAGAGGAATGCCGTTCTGCCCCCCATTGACAATGCGGAGACAAGAACAAAAGCGGAAGGCCGGATCGGGCCTTCCGCTATGTTAGTTGAGCTTTTTTGTGGTGTAGTACCAGTCTTTTTGTTCGTCGCTCTTCTCTGTTAGGCGCTGACGCATATCACGGGTTGTCGTGGGCGGAGGAACGATAACGGACTGTCCCGGAGTCCAGTTTGCCGGAATAGCGACGCCTTGTTTGGCACTGGTTTGCAACCCGTCGACAACTCGCAAGATTTCATCAATGTTACGGCCTAGAGTGAGAGGATAGTAGATCAAAGCTCGAACAATGCCCTGATCGTCGATGAAAAAGACTGTCCGGACCGTTGTGGTGGCCGACGCGCCAGGTGCTATCATGCCATAAAGGCGCGCGACTTTTTGATCCAGATCGGCAATGACCGGGAATGGAATTTGTACCCCAAAGTTTTGTTCAATGTTCGCTTGCCAGGCGAGATGGGAATATACTGAGTCGACTGACAGGCCAATGAGTTGTACGTTTCGCTCCTCAAACTGGGGAGCCCGTCGCGCAAAAGCGACGAATTCAGAGGTTCAGACCGGCGTGAAGTCGGCAGGATGAGAGAACAGCACGACCCATTTTCCCCGAAATTGACTGAGTTTAATGGTACCGTGAGTGGAATTGGCCTCAAATTCCGGGGCAGGGTCGCCTATTCCTGGCATACATACACGAACATCGTCCATACATAACCTCCTCCCAGATTTTACCCAAGTCCCTCCAGTGAGAGAGGACAGGCATCTTTATTATATGCATGATCCCCAGATTTCCCAAAGATATAGGAGGGGGTCTTCCGCTACAATGTTTGTCGTGACACCGTGTAATATAAAATGGCGGTTTTCTCCCAAGGAAGAAAACTGTATCAGACCGTCATAGTGGCTTTGGCTGAAAGGGGTTTGGTTGCCGAATGATCAAGGCTTTGGATGAAGTGACGTTGTTTGTTGATGATGTATCCGCCGTGAAAGAGTGGGTCGGGAAGCTGCTGGGATGCCCAATAACCTTTGAATCCGAATCCTATTGCTCCTTCGCAGTCGGCGCAATCAAATTGGGGCTTCACACGCGCGACAAGAAGTCGCAAGGACCGGCGGCCCGCCAAGTTCCCTACTGGCGTGTGGAGGACTTACACAGTGCTATTGATCGCTTCATGGCGCTAGGTGGCAGCATTTACCGTGATCCTATAGTCGGAATTGACGGTCCCATGGTTTGCCAAATGCAAGACCCGTTTGGAAATGTTTGGGGGTTGGTGGCAGAGCCCGTACTTTCTCATGGCAAGCCAAATTGGTCGGCATGACAAAAAGGCGGAAAGAAAGCAGGAAGGGTTGCCAGGTTTAGCGAATAATTTGACGGAACCGATGAATTATCATAGCGGTTCGTTACCCACCAATTTCACACCGGGAGGAATTGTCTATATGCCCCGTCGCTTTGTTCTCCTGTCGGGAATGAGTTTAATCGGAGTTTTGATTTTAGCGGGTTGCGGATCTCAAGGCGCCGCCTCCAATGCAGCTGCGGCCTCCGGAGGAACGGTCGTGGTGGCGGAAGCGCCTCAGGCTCCCCCCAACTGGTTTTTTCCCGTATTCAGCGCCTCGGCTTACACGGAAATTAATGCCCAGATTCAGTTTCTGATGTATCGTCCTTTAATCTATTTAACTAAGCGAAACCAGGTGGATTATGCGAAATCCCTAATAAGCCGCATTCGCGTGAACCCCCAGGATGACGTATACACGTTAACCTTAAACCATAAGTATAAATGGTCCAACGGGAGGCCTATTACAGCCCAGGACGTTGTATTTACCTGGAATCTTATCCATGCGGCCAGCCAGCCTCATGCGCCTTGGGTTTATGGGCCCACGGGAAGCGGCGGTGTACCTCAAGACTGGAAGAGCGTCACAGCACAGGGAAACAATACCGTGGTGGTGACGCTAACGAAGCCGGTGAACCCCCAGTGGTTTATTCATAATGGTCTCGGTCAGATTTCACCGGTACCGAAATCCATCTGGGATAAATATCCCAACAATATCACTCAGGAACTGAATTTCATTCACTCGATTTCGAATGCTCCGACGAACCCCCATTATGACGTGGTGGACGGACCTTTCAAATTTTCGTCATGGGCGCCGAATCGTTACTGGGCTCTCGTTCCCAATTCGAAATTTGGGGGCCATAAAGCCTCGATTTCCAAACTGGTATTTCAATATGAATCCTCGTCGTCCAATGAATTTGCCGGACTGAAAAAAGGACTTGTGAACGTGGGATATTTGCCGCCCTCGCTCTGGAATACCAGGAATCAGCTTTCCGGCGATACTCTTAGCCGCTCTTATCTTTTTGGGTTTAACTACCTTATCATCAACATGAACGCAAAAGCCCCAGGCAATATGGGTCCGGTCTTTTCCAAGCTCTACGTTCGCCAGGCGTTGCAAATGGGGATTAATCAGCCTGGTATGATTGCGTCCATGTTTCATGGAGCCGGAGTGGAGGAAGATGGACCGATTCCGCCGCAACCAAGAACATCGTTGTATGACACCGCACTTAACCACAATCCTTACCCGTACAATCTCAAAGCAGGCAAAGCACTGCTCACTAGCCATGGGTGGCATGAGGTGAACGGGGTAATGACTCGAAAGGGCCAAAAGCTTTCGTTTATCTTTAACTATGCATCAGGAAGCCCAACGTTGTCTCACGTGGCCCAGCTTTTGCAAAGTGACTGGGCCCAAGAAGGTATTGAAGTGAAACTGCAGCCGATGCCCATCAACCAGGTTTTCTCAGAGGACACCCAGGCGACGCCGAAAAAGTGGAACATGGGATTTTGGGGAGCGGGGTGGACGTATCAGCTGGATTATTATCCCACCGGAGGCAATCTCTTTGCCACCAACGCCGGAGAAAATGCGGGAGGGTATTCCAATTCTACCCTGGACCGGCTCATTCAGAGCACATATCAGCCCGGTACGTCTGCCCAAATTCGATCTCGGATGGATGCTTATCAGGAATTCTTGGCCCGGCATTTGCCGGTTTTATGGATGCCATGGTTTCCGCAAGGATATGCGCGCATGACTGGATTTTCGGTTCACTCGAACAATGTGCGGGGAACCGTCACCACTTTTAATCCGGTTACCGATTTTCTTTACGCTAATTACTGGACGGTATCGAAATAAGACGGATTCTAGGCTATCGGAGAGGACCGGGTTGCAGGACAATGATGGTCCTGCAACCGGATTCATGTGTGCGGCCCGTCATAACAGAGCGATCACGATTTTGTGACAAAAGGTGATCGGAATATTGGTAGGCGGGTAGGGAAACCTGGGATATTTGGATTTGAGAGATTTGCCAGAACGAGAGGCTTTTGAACGGAAGGGCAGACCCGGCTGGTTGCGATTCGTTTCAGTTATTCCATTTGGAGCTGGAACGCGTGACCGGAACATTTAAGGCCCGGAACAGCCGGGCTGCCATTTTCACATCACCGTTCCGTCTTTGGTAGCGGGGGGCGCGTCGATACCATGGATGCCACGAACCTTCAATGCATGGGTGAGAGAATTTCCAAGGCACGGACGGCTCTTTGCGAAGGAGGAAGTCGTATGTATGTGGGATGGCCTCTACGAATATTATTCGGCCGTTGAAGAGCTCATTGAACGATACGAATAATAGCCGGCTCTACGATAGCGAGTATGATTCGAGAGCAGTGACCCCGGGGGATCCGGTACGGTGTCCTGACACGGATTTTCACAACAGGGCTGGTATTCCGTGACGGAGTTTCAATCAGGGACCTCAAGATGAAGAGCGCTCCGGGAGCATTTCACATTGGAGAACTGCGAGAGGGCGCTGCGGGTTTGGCACGGGTGAGGATAATAGGGACGATTGCAAGCAAGGCGACTCCAAAAGATATCATAAACCAACGGAATGCGGAGCGCACGGCGTGAATGAGGGCGTGAGCCATCCCTATGGCAGCTGTGGTGTGAATGCCTAAAAAGACTTGAACGGCAACGGGTCCTGGGAGACTGGTTTCAGCGAAAACCAGGGCCAGGGTCAATGAAAGAGAAAATCCAATGTTACGAAAGGTAAAAAACAGCCCCGAAGCGGCACCAAGTTTGTTTCTGGGTGATATTTTCATGACCATGCTGGCCAAAGGGGGCCAGTAGAAACCGTTGGCTATGGCCATAAACGTCAAGGGGCCCGCTATGGCCCATAACGATAAGGTGTCGGGGAGACGGCTCAGCCATAGCGCACACAATCCCAAAATGATCATTGCCGTGAACATAGGCCAGCCCGATCCAATTCGGTCTGCGAGTCTTCCGCCCAACGGGCTGGAGATGAGCTGCGGAGCCGAGAGGGGGATCATCAGCAAACCGGTAGTTAACGGGGACTGACCCAAGGCCCCCTGCAAATAGAAGGTTAAGAGAAATGTCGTGGCAAAGAATCCGATGCTGGCAAAAGTCACAACCGTCTGCGCGGCTGCAAAGGCAATGCTGCGGAACAACCGAAGGTCGAAGAGGGGATCGGGGATGCTCAGTTCTCGCCAGATAAAAGCGACGGTTGCCGCTATTACGATCACAGAGAAGAGGAGAACACGGACCGAGAGCCATCCCCAGGCCATGCCTTCGGAAAAGATGATGAGAAGTAGTGTCAAAGAGACGGAGAAGAAGCCTAAGCCGGCCCAGTCAATCGTTATATGCGGGGCTCTTGGCAAAGAACGGGGCAACACGCGCCAGCCGAACGCGGCGGCTACCAGGCTGAAGGGAACTGTGACATAAAACACGGAGCGCCATCCCCAGACGGACACTAAAAGTCCCCCGGCTACGGGGCCGACAAGGGATCCCAAAACCCATGCGATAGAATTAATGCCCAATGCCAAACCCAGTTCTGCCGGAGGAAAGGCCTCGGTGATGATGGGCGTGCCTAATCCTGCCAGAGCAGCCCCGCCGACGCCTTGCAGACAGCGAAAGGCAATTAGCCAAGGGCCGGACGGCGTGGCCCCCGCCAGAGCAGAACCGAGCGCAAAGAGCACAAACCCCCACAAAAACAGCACCTTGCGTCCTACCAAATCCGACAGGCGGCCCAAAGGCAAGAGGAGAACCGTACTAGTGAGGATATAGCCTGTCAAGGTCCAAAGAACCGTTACGATAGTTGAATGCAGGCCCGCCAGAATGACAGGAAGAGCCACAATCACGATGGTGGCATCGGCATTGGCGACAAAAGCGCCAAAGGTGGTAACAGCGAGGACTGCCCATTTATTGGAATGAGAGTGAGGGTCCATGCCGCAACTCCGATCTGACAGGAATTATTGGATTAGAACACGACGCACAGAACGCGTCCATTATAGATCACCACGCTCGTTGCCGTGAACCGTAGCTGACCATGAAGGTTAAGTCCGACAGGAAAACAACGACGCCTACCCACTGACCTTGGCTGACACGGCTGCAGCAAAGGCCACAATAGATCCAAGGGCGTGACGAGTTGGCGGTTTATTGTCTAACGTGGATGAAGATCCCATTCAGTATACTTATTGAGTCGGGAAATCTTGGCATGTCAGTTGAGACTATTACGCCTATTGCCAAAGACGATAATCTTGGTGGTTATGCGGCAATAATATTGTACACTGAGCACTGGTGCTGTTTTTTGTCTTTAATTTGTTGAGCCTTGTCGCTTTATGTTGATTGGCATACCTAAGGGGAGGATTAAGTCCTAATGGCAACTGAGAGTGCAAAACTTCGCAAGGACTTATCATTTCTAGATTTATTGATGACATCATTGGGAGGAATCATTGGTTCCGGATGGCTGCTTTCCGCGTTGCTGGCGGCCAACGGCGCCGGGCCGTCATCGGTGTTCAGCTGGTTAATCGGCGGCGTCGTCGTTATGCTCATTGGTTTGGTGTACGCGGAATTGACCGGGTTTATACCGGAATCGGGAGCGGTCGCCCGTTACCCCCATTACTCCCACGGGCATTTGACTGGATTTATCATGGGATGGGCGGCTTGGATTGCTTATGCCTCGGTTCCGGCTGTAGAAGCCGAGGCGGTTGTAACATATGCTCAGTCGTACATTCCTGCCCTGAAGGCGGCCAACGGAAATATATCCGCTCTGGGGCTCTTGATAGCTGCCAGCCTGCTGGTGGTTTTCTTTATCATCAATTATCTGGGAGTTCGCTCATTTGCGCGGATAAACACACCCCTGACCATCATCAAATTCATCGTTCCGGCCATGACAGTGATTCTCTTTTTTATTTTTGGCATGCACTGGGGCAATTTTTCCAGTCATGGATTTGCGCCTTACCACAGTCAGGGAATGATGAGGGTGGTGGCAACGGCCGGTATCGTTTTTTCGTATCTTGGATTTCGACAGGCGGTTGATTTGAGCGGCGAAGCGCGAAATGCCCAGCGTGATGTGCCCCGGGCCATTGTCATTTCGCTGATCATCGGCATTTTGTTGTATGTGTTGTTGCAGCTGGTGTTTTTAGGCGCTGTTCCGTCGGACATTTTAAGCAAAGGCTGGGCACACGTTTCCTACAGCGCCCCTTTTGCGCAGCTGGCGATTAGCATTAATTTGGGCTGGTTTGCTATTTTGGTCTACGGATCCGCCATCATCTCTCCATTTGGGACAGGCAACGTTTACATGGCTTCGACAACACGAGTCATTTATGCTTTAGGTAGCAACGGGTATTTCCCTCGCGGCTTGGCGAAGGTGGATCCCAAGACCGGCATCCCGGTATGGAGCTTAGTTACCGCGGTGGGGTTAGGTTTGGTCTTTTTGGCTCCTTTTCCTTCGTGGCAGTCTTTGGTGGGGATTGTCTCCTCGGCTACTGTGCTGACCTATATCATTGGCCCTGTTTCCGCCGCCGTGTTTAGGAGGGTTGCCCCGGATGCAAGACGCAGCGTTAGACTCAAAAACATGGGCCTACTGGCCCCTCTGGCGTTTATCGGCGGGTCGTTAATCATTTACTGGGCTGGGTGGCATACCAACAAGATTTTGCTCTTCACTGTGTTAATTGGCGTCATCCTCTATTCTGTGGCCAGCGCTTTGTTCCCGGAACACATTGCGCGGCCCACGGTGCAATCCGTCAAGGCGGGGGTGTGGCTGGTTGTTTATCTTCTGTTCATGCTCTTGATGTCTTACATCGGTTCGAAGATCTTTGGCGGGCCTCACACTTTGTTTCACTATCCCTGGGACTTGGTGGTGGTGGCTTTGGGGTCGTTATTCTTCTACTATTGGGGTGTGCGTAGCGGGTATAAGACGCGGGATGTCGGCGAAATTCTCGATGCTATTGAAGAGTCCCGGGTTACTTCGTCTCTCTAAGACAGTATGAGGCTGATCTTGTAGCCGCTTTTCGCGGGAGAGGGTGTCAGGATGTTCCTCTCCCGTGTCTTTTTGAGGTGTCTAGTCCTGGCGACTGAGCCACTAAGACTGGCAGCCGGAGGAAAATGTATTGCGTCCTGGCCATGATGACCGGCGTAGCTGCTTAGAAGGGTGGCTTGACTAAAGGCCCTTGGTGCTCCGGCTTCATGGAATCTTCGGCAACCCCTGCCCATCTCTGATCGCCTGAATGCCCTCAGCGCACACTCCGTATTTGCGCCAGGAACAAGTAGGACAAAGAACATTAATGTCGGACGGATGGAAAACAGTAGCCAGCTGCGATTGAATGTTTCGCCACGGCAGCATGTCTCCTCGTTGGATCCCTAAATACTCTAATATCATGTGATCCCGTTCGTTAACATTGTCGTCTTCACAGTGATACTCCTGGGACAGCGGGAATTTGTCACACAAGTCGTCCACTCCTCCGACCAACATTACCGGAGTTTGGGGTGTAACGCGCAATCGGTTGTGGATTGCGGTCATATTTTCGACATATTCGGGCGAGTAGCCCATGCCGCGATATCCCAACAAACACAATAAATGATGTCCCCGTAGGCGGATGCCATCCAAAATTTCTCCTCCTTTGGCCCCATGGGCCCAACACCGCACGCCTCATTGTATTTCATTGTATCATGCTGTTCTGGTTGAGCCCGGATAAAAAACGCAGAAAACGGGGGCTTGACATCACTGGGCCTTCGTGTGCCAAGATTCAGGAAAGGCACCTTAAAAAATGTGAACTGGTGGGATTTATGATGATCAAGAGGGGTGCTGCGGAAGGTTGATGCGGTGCCTTATTGGGAAATTTCTCGTGCGGCCTAGTATCGCGAACGACTGTCACTTATTGCATTAATGCGTGTTGAGGGAGGGATTGGCATGTTAGGAGCCTTAATTACGATACCGCGGGAAAATGAGGACCATTTCAGCGTGATTATGCCGGTAGCAGACGAAGAATACGACACCGTGCGCCGCCTTCGCACACTCGGCGATTTGAGGAAATGGCTCGAGACCCATGCGGATAATGACTCCGCAGCCGCGGCGATTCTATTATCCTTGCAACAGGAGGTGAGCCAACTGAGTAATCGTCATCCTTTGGACATCCGTATGGAAATACCTGGTCAAAGCGGAGAATAGGGCACCCTCATGGTGCCCCGCGCGATTATCGTGATCATCACCCACTTTGCTGAAATTGCAGTCGTTGGGCAAATTGCTTGAGAAATCGCTCTCGGTCTACGGTCACAGCCACATCAACATTTGGTGCCGCCGTTGTTCGCTCCCGGCGGTCGACAACTGTCATACCGCGGGTGAATCGCCCACTCAGTTCAATGTCCACCGGCAATGCCTGTGTTTTACACAAGCTGTCATCTTCAGCAACGGCGACGGCCAGCGGATCGTGCAAAGGGGCTGTTCGGTTTCCCCGGGGCTCTCCCGGGTTGTAAGCGGAGAGATAAAAGTCCACAGCCTCTCGAATGACGTCAAAGTACGGAACCTGAGGGACTAAACTGCTCAACATACCATCGGAAATGGGGACTTGCATGGTGACATCCAGACCGACCATGGTAATGGGGACTCCGGAATGAAAGACGACCCAGGCCGCCTCGGGGTCTCCCCAGATATTGGCTTCCGCAACTGGTGTGACATTCCCCGGAACAAAGGCGGCTCCCCCCATCACGACAATGCGTTTAATCAATGAAGTTAGTTCCGTGTGTGCGAGTAAAAGGCTGGCGATATTTGTTAATCGTGCGGTGGCGACCAGGACGATGTCGTGGGCATGATCCTCAATGCTTTTCCGTAGAAAGTCGAGGGCGGACAAGGGTTCCGCTTTCTGGGTTGGATGAAATATCCGCGTGCCGCCTAATCCGTTGGGGCCATGGAAGGCTTCCGCAGTGGACTCCCAAGGGCTTACCAAAGGATGGCTGGCGCCTTGGTAAACCGGGACGGATGACAATCCAAGTTCGACGATCGCCAGAGTGTTGCGGGTGGTATTTTCGATATCTCCATTGCCAAAACACGTGGTGATGCCCAAGGCGCGCAATTTTTTCGACGATAAGGCGTACAGAATAGCCAGGGCATCATCGATGCCCGTGTCCATATCCAAAATGACGGGAATGGATTCCACGACAAAAGCCTCCGATCCTTGAAGTTCATAGCAGTATGCTTCGGGGTTCATTGTAACAAAATCTATCCGGCTACGGATTATTGCGACTTTTCTCTTGCAAAATTCTTAAATTCGGAGAGACAACGAGAGAGGAGGGTTTAATAGCTACGATTGCCAGTAACCCGTCGAAGGGATGTGCTAAGGCGAATTCGAGTACGTTAACCCTCCGACGGGGGATGCGGGACCATGTGCTGCAATGAATCGGCCTGATGAATGTGCTATGGAGGTAAATAAGGGTAGGTCCCAGGGGGCCGTGCATGGTATGCAATAGAGTCAATTGGCAGAACAAGCGATAAACCAGGAGGGGATTGAACGGTGACAAAGCCTGGCGATTTTGGAAGAGAACGAAAGAGAACTTTTGGATGTTCCAGCGGCGGGGTTTCCCTATTTCCAGCCATGCTCTGTTCGCTTTCAATACCGCATCAAGGGTGTAAAATCCAGCCGAAAAACCCTGTCGAATTGCCGTCAAGAGTGCATCTACCGGGCCCTTGCCCCGTACGAGAGTCGTCAGCAATTGCAAAGAGTCGTGCAATTCTCGAGGGACTGCGACGGGCATACTAGAACTTATTGTACCGTAGCTTGTGAGTGTTCCCCGAGCAAGCGTGAACGGGGCGCACACCAGGGTTTCGCAAAATATTTTTGTGTTCGTGATGGTACGCAAGCTGAATCTACCCGCACACTGCCCTTGAACGAATTCCCCAGATGGCCGGCTCATCCCCATGGCGAAGGACGCTGAGCTTTGGGCCCGGCAGCAATGACCTTTAAGCTTTAAGGCCCTCACGAGGGGGACCGTAAAGATGTGCCCCAGGGTCTACGTAGAATAGTTCCTAATCAGGTGGCGAGAAAACACTTCATATTCCCACGCCGTTTTCTCTTGTGAAAATTAAAAAATTAAATTAGCTAGTGCAGGCCTTCTATCTGTCATGTGGCGTTACTCGTGTTGTGACTACACGGTAACCAGGCGGCCCAGGAAGTTGTCCGCATTTTCCTATTGGTGTATGCTCTTGAGGAACTGATCATTCGCAGGAGTTTGGCAAACATCTCATCGATATCATGAAAAAATGTGAAGTGGATGAAGAAAGGCAGGACGATGCGTGTCGCAAGATGAAAAGAGCCGGGTGGTTTCCATACCGCCCAGTGAGGCTAACGGATACCCCTTTTACTCATGGGCCGGTCTTCGCATTGTGGAGGCGGTTGATGGGCATTCTACGATAGAGCTGGATGTTCAGTTTCACCATCGCGGCGGAGGCGGAACTGAGGCCGTGAACGGCGGAATCGTGGCCTACATGTTTGATGGCCTTCTTGGCAGCGCTGTCCGCTCAATATGGACTGAAGCTATTTCGACCCAAGTGACGATAACCTTAAACATTCAATATTTACGGATGATTAAAGCCACATCGCGGATTGTTGGCCATGCTCAAGTTGTCCGTCAAGGGTCCACGACCGTTTTCGCCGAAGGCGAGATACTCGATGAATCCGGAACGGCTTGTGCCAAATGCACGGGTGTATACCGCTTGTTTCGCAAGCACGACCGTGAGGCGAGATGAATTCGCTCGGGGAGGACAGCGGATCAAACCGGGGAGTGTCTGTCGTGGGGTGATTGGAGAGTGTTAAGACCGGTTGATTACCAAACACGGTCATGTATTACTATGGTTTGCGATTATGGGAATTTCGCCGAAGCACGATGAACGCGGCCAAACTTTATTGTTCGACAAAGGGTTTTCCGGATTGGAAGCGGTTCCGCGTCTTGGCGAAGATAACCAATCTCTTCCAGGGACTAGCTCCTCCAGCAATTCGCGTGAATGCGGATTGAACAAAGATGAACATGGTCTGAAATATGTGGATTGCGCCAGAGCACCGCGGCCGGCCTCACCTGTGGTGCGCGCCGTAGTCACTTTGCGACGCAAACGCTTGGCATCCTTGGGCGATTGCGTCTTCTTTGTGTTCGCATAAGAGAGTGTGCTAGGTCCCTTATGCGCCATTTGGGCTTTGCCGTAATACCAAGGGTTGCCAAATTCCGAGTGTCCTTATTAAGACTCAAGACTTACGCTACAAGAGGCTTCAAAAACCATTTGGCTGATCCAATAACGTTCGGAATCCCAATGACCGAGTCCGGCTCTCGAACCATGGCCTTATCCAAAGTCTTTTAATGCGGCACATAACATTAAGCATCGGCTTTCTGAGCATGTTCACACCTGAATACACAACGGACTTCTTCAGTGTGAGTCTGACCCGCCTTGCGGATGTCGAACTGATGGCCAAGACGAGAGCCTCCATGCGGAAGCGATCCGACGTTTGGCAACAGGCATCACAAGCCTGGCCATGGTTCCGCCACTATGAACTGGGACGTTGTAGCCATCTCGCCAGAGATTGTGAAGGCCAAGAAGAGGTTGGAGGAATTCTGGGATAGACCCCCGACTAAATAAAGTTGTCGTTCAAGGGGGTCTTGGAGATGGACCCCCATCGTGCCGCACCGAGACCCGGATGTTTGAGCCTTTGACGACGTCCTTAGCCTTTCGTGTTGTACCTAGTAGACACATCGAGGACGTAAAAACCTTATACCTTAAGAGCTTTTGGAATCTGACCATAGATAACTGTTTTTGCAGGGAGTGGTTCAGCAGTGAGCAAAGTGGCCTAAACGAATTTGAGTTCTCTCATCACTGGCGATTTGTAACGGCCCAAGATTTTTCATGACGAAAGTTTCTTTATTCCGATTTTGAAATAGTGGTGCCACGTACGACTTTTGGCCAATAGCCGATACTGGGTAGCAAATGACATGATAGGTGAAGAAGGAGTTGGTTTCTTTGCACACATTATTGTCATGGGATGACGTTACTGAGAAAAGGTTGCGGCAAATAGAAGACACACCGTATGAGGAGGTAGCCGGATTAGTGCGGCATTGGAGGAACGCCAGGATGTCATGGCAGGACGTATATTTGTTGCTGGCTTTGGCATCGGCTAGATGGGTCGATCATCGGGGGCCATTTATTGGTCATGGAACCTTCAATGGGGGAGCTGTCTTGCGCGCCAGCTCAATTTTGTCCCCGCGGTACAAGATATTGGCTGTGCTGCAGATGGCGGGATATGTCTTTGCTTTGTTGAGGCACCCTAACTATGGGCCCTATGTTATGTTAGAGAGCTTCGAACTTGCCGAAGATGCGAGTGAAACTGTCTCCTCATTTATTTCGGATTTGGAATCTGGTGAAAAAGCCTTGTTGTCCGAGCATCGAGCTGCGCGGCTAGTCCAGCGCTCAACCCAGGACAGCCGGTGGCTCATGCTCTGGGCGGCACTCAGGCAGTATCCTGAAAACGAACATCGGCTGTTAATTGTCCAACGGGCGTTTGATCTTCTAGATGATACTCACGGGTGGCGTTATGCGGAAGCTTTTTACCGCGCTGCTATCCAATATTTGGGCAATAGGCCTCAGACTATCCTGGCGAATCAGGTGCTGACGCAATGGCCTGGGGATGATTGTCCGGAATTCACCGGGACGATCGATATTAAGCGCTGCGAAGAACTGTGCTCGAATCTGGTGGCGGCGGACTTCGGACAGGAGGCCGACATCCTCATGGCATCCATCCGCCGGCACGCTAACGCTGAGACGGTGAGAGAGGCTATCGCTCTGGCCTCGTCGGCTCTATTATATTCATCGGCATTTGACGCACACGCGGTGACGGGGGTACATAGCGTCCTTGACTTGGTTGATGACTCGCGCTGTCCCTCAAATATCCGTCATCTTGCATGGGTCATCGGCCTGTCCAGTTCCAGAACCAGGCGACAAAAACAAGATCGCGCCCGTTGGACCTCCCGTGAGGCGAAACTCGGGCCTCGTGCGCAAATTGGACTGGACCACGTCATTGACTGTGTGATGCATGATCCCAGCGGTCAAGAAGGTGCTGCCCGGGCTCAACAATTTCTCTTATCCGGCGGTGATCCCGAGCAGTTGGCCGGGGTATTGATGGAAATATCTCTCACCACATCAGAGCCTTTTGACGCCATTCACAACGTCAAAATGTTGTGGGGATTACTAAACCAGACCCGAAAATCGCTATGGCCCGAGAGGTCTTGGATTCACTTAAGTGCCGGAGCCCGTGTTGTCGCCATGTCTGTTAACCCCTCCGGGTTGAGGGAAGACATTGATGAGCAATGGAGACAAGTTTTATTTGATGTCTGAGGATTGATCATGACAGAACTGAGGTCTCGAACCCCCAGTATGAATGCCAGAAATTCCCGGCCGAATCATGCCACAAGACAACACAACCAAAGGCCCCGCTTATCCCCTGGGACCTTTGGTACAAGGCGAGCAGACGCGCTGCTCCGTCGTGCGGCTGCCACATCCTTTTCCTCTGATGTGCAGCGGCTGCTCCTCAGATCGTAGGACTCGGAGCCCAAGAAGAAGGAGGGGGGAGGCAGAGACTCGGCCTCTGTCTGTGAGGATGTCCCCCTTCTTTGTTAATCGTCATCCCACCGGGAACGGTGATGTTCGTGATGGTGTTCATGTTCATGATGATGTTCGTGCTCATGATGGTGTTCGTGCTCATGATGTTCCCAGTCCCGGTATGAGTAATTCGAGTTATTCCAGCTATTAGCGATTTCCTGCACCGCGTCTAAAAACGGAATGGGTTCAGCAACGCGTCTGGGAGAACTGCGGGATCCAGAACCGGTATCTGTGCTTTCGAGCATGGTATCGATGTCCATTTCGTTTAAGAGTCCAGGCACGCATGCTTCCTGTACTGCACCAATGGCGTAGCCCAGTGCCGTCCACAGATAATCGTCGAGGGATTTCTTATTGGCCATGGACATTTCCTGGTTGCTGCTGAGCAAATATCGGCCCGAATCATAATTCGTGGTAGCTTCCGCCAAGTAGAGACGGGCCTGTTTTGCCTCACCTAACTCGGCCAAAAATACCTCACAATGATCCATAACGGCTTTAATAGCATCCACGTAGTGGCGGAAAACATCGGTACTTTCGCGGTCGGCACCAGGAACGCGGCCCTTGAGGACCCACGGCAGCTCAATGTCCCGGACTCCGCCGGGATCGATGGCCTCCTGTTTGGCCGCGGTAACTAAGGGGGGAATGGGACGGTACAGATGAACGCTCTGATTTTGCACCCATTGGGGCAATTTGGGGGTTTGACCCTCCGTCAGATAGGGGTCAACCAGGGTGTCGGAAAAAAGTTCCAGGCACCGGGCAATCTGAATATAGGCGTGGGCTTTGGGCTGTGTGGAATTTTTGAGTTGGTCGAGCACTTCAAGAACCTGTCCGCCTACCAGACGGTAGCCCCGCAGTTCATCGCTGGGGTCTTGATGATTCAGATGATGGCCAAATACGTTCCAAAATTTCACTTTGATAGCCCTCCTGTTTTACGCTTCGAGTTCTTGGCTACGAAAAAATTTTCGCTATCCTCTTCCAGCAGAGTTGGGGTGTTGAGGGAGCGGGCGGTGCAGGCTCTGGAACCTTGGCTGGAAGGATTGCCGTCATCCTTATTGTGTCATCCTTATTGTATAGCAAAATTATATTGAAAAATCGTTAGAGTGGGGTTTTTGTTGTAGTGAAAAGACGCTTAAATTGCTTATTCCGAAATATATGATGGCTACTAGACCCCAGTGATAGAACCATGGATGAACAGTTTATCAGTACTGGCAAGCGGCGAAGATGCTCGGGAACAGCATTGTTGGGCTGCGAAGATGGGAGCCTGATGGACGTTTTATTCCCACATGCGCTCTGACGAAGTATCGCCGTTGTCGCGTAGGGAAGCTGACGTGCTCTTATGCACGAGGACACCGGAAATGTCTCAAGGAGGCGTTCGGTATATTCTTGGGAAGTTAGAGTAAAAACAGCAACATGCCGGAAATTTAGATCTTCCATTGGACTGCCCACCCGTGTCCGCTGCACAGTAGCGATGGACAGTTGGACCCCTAAGACTCCGAAGTAACCGATAGGGCTGCAGGAAAGCGTGTTAATATCATGGTGTCAGTCCATGAAAGCCTGCATGGCCAAGGGTGCTGGGACTGTGGAAGACTTCGAACGTCGGTATAATACGGTTCACGTGGTTTCTTAGACCTCGCTCCTTTAATTCCCGGAAGCTTTCCACTAAGGTCCAGGCTCAGTCAAAAGGACGCGCATCAGTGGCATTTCCCCGCTGACCCTGATGATCCCCCAACACCCCGCTTAGGGTCTGGACTTGTATTCCGCCGACGTCCGTATCCAGGGATTTCACCAGGGCGATAATCGGGGAGGATCCGCCCCACCCTAAGCGAGGGGTCAGGAGCACCGTCCGGTCTGAGACCTCCACGACATCGGAGAAGACACTTCTCAGCTTGATATTGCTCGTTCAAGAACTTTTTGAATGTGATTGATTTGCTAGACTCGTTTTGCAATGCGGATCCGTCGCGGTAGTGAACAACCTCCTCCTTTGTCGACGTAGGTTGCCCACATCTCTGTCATACCTTGGGAGCTCTTGGCTGATTAAAGTTGTCAACGGCTTTCTTTTCTTGAGCGTTTTCCGCTGTGCGGAAAATTCGGGCTGTGGATAACTTTTGTATAGCATTATATGCCAAATACGAGTCGTGCTGTCCATGCCAACAGGGTTTGCCCGGGACGCGTAGGCCACGGCGATCACTGACCACCCAGGTCCAAATTCCGGTGCCCGGCGCCGGTTTGTTTGTCAGACCGTGAAAATTGGTGTGAGGGAACCGTGTGGGACCGCAGGCCTCAGGCGCTCCAGACCACACTCCGCAAATGCTCCGGATGTTGCTGGCGAATTCGGCCCAAGGCCATCGCCAACATCACGATCAGGGCCAGTCCGCTCCGCATGCGCATTTTTTTGAGCCCGCGAATGGTGTGTACCTCAAATCCGAACGACACATCCCATCGGCTGTTCACGCGTTCCACGGCCATCCGGTGATCAGACTCCCGTTCCCATTTATCGCTGTCGCGGTCGAGGGGGGCGTGGATTATTGGGGGAAAATTCTTTTTCCGCTGTCTTTAAGGCTTTGTCCCTTCAGGTTTTGAGAACAGTGGAAAAGGCTCTTTCTTAAAGATCTGACATTCCGGTCTGTGTTTGTTTCATGATAAGAGTGTGAGTAGAAGAATTACCAAAACAGGGCGTAAAGCCCCCGGCTTCAGCCGTGGAGATAGAAGCCCATGGCCCGACAGGGCCAATATTTGCGCTCCCGATGAGGGTTAGACTCCGCATCGTGGTATAATAATTATATGAACTACACATCGAATCACCATGTCGTCTATTCGTGCCAATATCATGGGGTGTGGTGCCCCAAGTACCGG
>PXYT01000042.1 GCA_003023725.1 Sulfobacillus benefaciens
GGCATCTGACCCCGTCAGATTAGAGTCCGATCCGGCATTGACGGACACGCGCGCCGTCGGATCATAGAAATCTTCCTGACAAAACCTGCACCACTATGATCCACAAAAGGCAAGATTTGGCTTATGGCGGTCCAAGAAAGAATCGTTGCCGTACCCCTGGTGGGGATGAAGACCCGGAATTCCATTACCCAGTCCGCCACCGTACTCTTCGCCACCCCTAATTTGTCCACTAAATCCCTTTTCCGCAGTAGCATCCGTCCGTCTGCTTCGTCCATCGGTCTGTCCTCCATCCCGTCCGGTATCCGACTATCCCTTATCCCCATCAATTCTCTATCTGTCCTCTTTCGTCCCTCCGACCTCGGAGAAGAAATGTCTCAAAAAAACTGAAAAACTGGGATCTCTTGGCCGCGCTTAACCGCTTCGCGAGCTCCGAAATCCCGCCCAAAGCGAGGAAGGTGTTGTAGCACAATGATATCGTGGTGGGTCAGCGGAGGCCTTGCCTAGATATCGGGGTGCGTGTGTGAGCTCATGCGTGTGCTGTTGAGGCTGAAGGACACAAAAGTCGTGAACCTTGACGGGCGTGTCAGACGGGTGAGGGGCGAGGCGGGACACTGCGGGTTTGTGCTTTCTCGGCCTCGGGCATAAAACCTAGGACACGCCCCGTCAAGGGAAACGGTGGCCGTGATCGGATTGTGCGGTGAGCTCGGGGCACATAAATAGCGAAGCGGTTTCAGCGAGGCTCCGTACAATCTTAATTGTTTTCGTTTTATTCGCTTTTTGGGGCGGTTTCTTGTGGTGTCTCTGTTGGCTGTTCTTCCGGGACGTCCACGATTCTTTGGATCCAGGCTTGCATGCGGGGACTGTGTTTAATGATTTCTAACAATCGTTGCGCTTTGGCCACTGAATCAGCACCTAAGTTGACCATGATTCCGCCGATCTGGATGAGTTCTCGGGTCCGTTTTTTTCGCGCTTGTTCGTTGGCCCGCGCTTCGAGTCCTTGTTTGCGCGCCTCTAATTGGTCGATTTTCTTTTCCAAGTTCGCAATGCGTTCGTAGGTCCGAGCAACATCATCACAGCACCAGAAAAGCCGCCCGAAGAAACATGCCTTCAGGCGGCTTTCTCGTCAAGCAGGTGACCAAGAACGATAAAATTGGCGATTGGTGTCAATGTCGTCACGGTACTCGTGCGGCACATCATCGAGATAAAAAATGGCTTCAACAGGACAAGCCGGCACACAAGCCCCACAGTCTATACAAACATCCGGATCAATAAATAGCTGCGGAGCGTCATTGAACGCATCCTGTCCATCCAAATCCGACGCAGGGTGAATGCAATCGACAGGACACACCTCGACACAACTCTGATCTTTTACCCCGACACAACGTTGCGTGATCACGTGAGCCATTGTTAAACCCCCTCAATTTCTTCTTCGCTGCCGGTTTCTGTCCTCACTTTCCGCTGGTTCAAAAAGCCGAGTGGAGAGTGACGGACACGACACGGTTCTCGTATTCCTTTCACCAGAAATTGAGCTCAGCAAAGCACAGCAGAGAAATTTCAGGAAAGAACAGACAACCTTCATACCCTGCGATGATCGGGTATGTCGTATCCACTTGATGATTATCGGAGTCCAGACGGTTTTTGGGTTCACAAAAAAGACCCGGTTACACTTCCCCGACGAGGATTGCTCTGTTCTTCCCTAAGAAGTCTAATCCGGTGTATGCTCAGTTAAAGTGCGTGTGATCACATGACCATAATTCAGACATTTCACTCTTTCACCCGTCTTGTCAAAATCTCAAAGAATTGAGTGCACTCATGTTCACCAAAATTTCTTGTCTTAGCTCTCTTTGCTCAACATGTACGGCGCCCTAGCGCCTTCCCCAGCATGGCCATGGCGGCATAAAACGGCACATCCCACCCAGCATCATCCAGAGTTACGATAACCGGATGTTTAACAGCTCCAGTTCAATCTCCCTGCCAAAAGCGGCTTCAAATGCATTATTTATGTAATCTGCCATCGGTTCGGAATGTCTCTTTATTCTTTTGGCAAGATTCGGCCTTTCACCAGTGGTTTGATACCGGTTAACACAGATCTGCACACGCTTGCCCCAGAATGCGTTTCTCTGAACCGTTACGTTAAGTTCTGTGATCTGGAATTAGGGGTATATCAACATATTCCGGCACGTGCCTCCACCTGCCACGCAAGAGTCGTAAATTGCCTCAACACAGGTCATTTAAGAATGACTACGACAATGTCTCACTGCCCATAGTCAACGTTATCACCCCTCGTATCCATAAGGTGACCGAATTGGTCTTGTTGTTTTATGACCGTCTTTTGGAAAGTATGCGAGTGAACAATCGCTATCAACTGGTCCGAGGATTCCATCACATCTATCGCCAGATCTTCAACGCCTGGGAGAAAATCATGAGTTTGTACGGGATTCCCCCTTACCGGTGCCATTACCTCATCAGGTAATCCTTGTTTAGCAAATGTCCTGACGTTCTCATACGACGAAGTAGGGGATTCATTCCCGCCAGATGGTGCCAGTGCACTATCTTCCAAGATTTCGTCATTCTGTCTCGTCCCTCTCAAATCAAAATAATTCTTAATGCATCACGGAATTATTCACGGGGTTGATTTAATGGCTTGGCGCCGGCACTTGCCATAATCATGGTCATCAAGGTGAAATCTTGACATAGTACGGCTCAAGAGATTCGAAGACTCTATCCTCTCTATCCTAAAGAAAGGAGGGAAGATTCGCTGAGGGAGCTCTCCACAAGATTTTCACGGTGCTGTTACACTCAATGTCTGGAAATTCCCGCCACGCACCTGTCACCAGATCAACTTGTCTTGCCCCGCTCTTCGCTGGTTTAGAGTACGGTGCTGTGATGCCAATCAATGATCATAACGACGTACCCGGCCGGCACGCTTAGTGTGAAACGTTTACCGGGACGCACATGTGGCCGGCATCACATTTCAGAAACTCGTGAAAGTTTCTGTGGTCCATGGGTTTCCCGCATGCGAACGACAAGAATCCCGGCCATGACCCAAACGACGCCCACCACCACGAGAATCGTGCTAAATGATCCCATAAGGGACAGCAAGACACCTACGACGACGCCGCCAACGAAATAGCCTCCGTCCCTCCACAGACGATAAACACCCAATATACTCCCGCGGCGGTCGGGGGGCGCGACATCACTGACAGTGGAATTCAAGTTGGGATACAAAAGGGCCATACCGCCTCCTGCAACCACAGCCATAACAATCCACGGCCATAACCCTCGTACCCAAAGCAGCCCCATGAAACCCGCCCCTAATAAGACGAACCCCGTAACAATGGGAATCTTGCGCCCAATTCGGTCCGAGAGAGAGCCCGTTCCGAACTGCCCGAAGCCCCAGGCTCCGGTATAGCTGCCGCTGACCCACGCGATGTCCATCACTGGCACGTGGCGGGCCGCCAAATACAGGGGAAGGACACCCCAAGCCACGGTGTCGGCCAATTTGTTCACCAGACCGGCCCAAGAGGCGGCCGACAAGGTCGGTTCCTGAAAACTGGTGTAAACAAATGACCGCCACGCCGAATGTCTGCGAACCTCGGCGTCGTGGACCCGGTCAGTAGAGAGCTGGGTTTCCGTGGCAACCCAGGCGCGAGTATCCCGAATGAATAAAAGGCTCGTGATAAATCCCACCCCCACCACGACTGCCGCAAATGTGAAGGCTCCCGTTGAACCCACAAAACCTGTAAGGTATCCGCTCAACCAGGTGGCCATGGTGACACCCAAATAGCCGGTGGCCTCATTGATACCCATGGCCAGTCCGCGTTGGTGCGGCCCCACCAAATCCAATTGGGCACTAATGGTCATGGTCCAGGCAAAGGCCTGGTTAGCTCCCAGGAAAACGTTGGCAACAACAACCGCCCACCAGGCATGGACTGCCAACAAAAGAGCAATCATGGGAATGCCAAAAATCCATCCCCAAATGAGCACCCGCCGACGGCCCACCCGATCCGACCAGCGGCCCGCCACCAAATTCAATGGAGCCTTGGCCAATCCAAACGAAGCAATAAACGCCAGCGTACTCAATGCTCCGACATGGTACACCTGATGCCCTAACAAAGGAACAATCGTCCGTTCCGTCCCCACGGTGAGTCCTACCAAAATTGTATTGGCCACCAGCCACAAAAATTGTCCCCGGTTCGGCCCAATCCCATGTTGTTTAGGCATAAGGCATCACCGTGACTGCTGATCTCATCCGACACCATGCCTCCCCCGTCTCCGATCGGGATGTCGGCAACATACCCTGACCATGAACGGAAGTTACTCCCCATTTCCCAGCCATTTTGCCCCCACAGAAGACCTTAGTGGCTTTTTTCCGATGAATTCCGGTCTTTGGCGATGCCAAGTTCGTCCTGTTACTCCCCAATAATTCCGGCATCTCTGTTACATCTCCTCTGTTCACCACATCAATGTTCTCTACTATTCGTGATTCCGCATATGCGGATACAATGGTCAGTCCGGGGAAAGTCTGGTACCATAACTTCAGAGTTGTGAGAACATGACGGGAGGAGGGGTCGCGATTAATATCGACGCAATTTTCAAGGCTTTGGCCGACCCCTTGAGGCGGCGGATTCTCGAAGTGCTCAGTGATCCTCAGTATTTTTGCGGGAATAGGGAGGACCCTATACACGGCATTTGCGTTCAGGATATCTCACGTTATTTGAAATTACCGCAATCCACAGTTTCCCGACATTTGGCGATTTTGGCTCAGGCCGGATTAATCTCCCAGTCCCGCCATCGTACCTGGCACTATTACTACATTAATACAGAGGCCCTCTCCGGGGCCCTTGAATGGCTTCAGAGCGTGATGCCCCCTGGGAGCCATCTCGCTACCACGACCCTCCCGCAACATTTTGCTGACGAATGGCCGCAAAATCCGGGGGATGGGGCGGGAGAGTCGTCAAGATAAATGACCGAAATGTCTCTTGAGACTGCGCACGGCAGGCCATATTATACCGGCGCTCAAACCCAATGGTGGAAACGACCTTTCCACTCAAATCTCGGCCTCATGTGGATCCGGCAAAGGCGCCCGGATAAATCTCAACGTAATCCGGTAGGGTCAAGAGGCGTTTAAAGAGGCTCGTATAAAGCATCGAAGCACCCTCTTCGGCAACAAGGTCGGGGCGGCCCGCATCTCCTATGAGCAGTGTATGGCCGGTCAGAACACACCACGGCTCCCCTCCCCGTCTTTTGTCCGTTATCAGCACACTCACGTGTTCCGGAGTATGCCCAGGAGTGTGCCAGAATTCCATGACCACATTGCCTAAAGTCAGCTGGCTTCCATCCTCAACGGGCAAAAACGGTGTTGCCAGGGGACTCGAATCATGCATAACTACCGCCACTCCTGTTGCTTCCGCCAGACGGCGCGCCCCCGAAAGGTGATCCGCATGAAGATGCGTGTCGATCACATAGCGCAATGATAATCCGTGCTTTTGCAGAGTCTCCAAGTAAGGTGTCGAGTCGGGAAGAGGATCCACAACGGCAGCCAACCCATGGCTGCCGCATCCTAACAGGTAACTGGCAGCTACGACAGGCGAGTCGTGGAGGAATTGGCGAAAGAACATATAAACATCCTCCCATCCGAGTATTCGGATACAGTATAGCATAGGAGTTTTTGGGATGCTATGGTCTGAACGGAAAAATCCCTGGCGTTGTTCTTGGACAATACGCCGGCAATTAGTAATCCGCAAATTCTCCAAAGCATATCCTTGACAAGCATCATTCGGCCGCTGAAAGTGCGCCGCTCGTGGTAGGCTTTATACTGGTTCCTGGATTTCCTTTTGTGACGGGCAGTCCGGTGTTGCCACCCTTTCCCGTCGGCGGCCTGCCCGAATCCGCTGCTTTTGAATGGGTTTCAGCTCGCAAGTTTCCCCCGGCGAGATCATCAACTGCTTGGCCATGCCCTGATCTCCCCCGCTCTGCATTCCGCCTTTGAACGAGAGAGACGAATTTTATAACCGTTGAGCAACGCGAAACCCTCACCGAATATGTGTTCCCATTCCAGCATCCCATAGCTGTTCCCTTGTGGAGGAGGATGCTTTAGTCGCAGAAAACATTGACCATCCTGAATGAGCACCTGCCTGATCCTCGTGGGGCTGCGCGCCCACGGAAGAGGAAAACGCGGGATTTACGTTCAACTTTTCAGAGGTGATCAATATCACAAACCCATTTCATCGCATCTCGTATTGTCTTTCTTGGGCTTGAACCTGAATTCGGTTATCCCAAGGGCCGTCTTTGCTGGCCGTCAGCCCCGCAGTCTAACACGTAATCCACAGTTCACACACCTACAAGGGAGTTGACACATTTATGGCTATTTCGGATCCGGCAGTCATTATTAATGCACCCATTTTACCTCCACCCGTTAAACACCAAACCATTTTGTCTGTCTTCGATGCATTCCCCCAGGGATTCACGGCTCTTCTGGTTAATGACCATGACCCCAAACCCCTACTCTATCAATTAGAAGCCGAGCAACCAGGTGTATTTTCCATTACCTATCAGGAGCAAGGTCCCGAACGTTTTGCCATCCTCGTTACGCGGGACTGAAACGAAAACGCCGGGGCATCAAGACACTCTGTGGTGTTCCCGGCATTTTTCACACCCCGTAGCGAGCAAGTGCATAGGTTTTCTCTACGGACAGGCACTGGCGCGATGCCGTTATCTTCCCTGCCGTTCCTCTCGCGAATGGAACAAACACACTAGGACGATGCGAGTATCGAGAAAACTCGAGAGACAGGACGAGCTAAGCGCAAACCGTTCCAGCGCGGCGGCAAAGGATAGCCCAACACAACATGCAAGCCCATGCCGTTTTATGGGCAGACACACAAACCCTGTGAAAAATATGTCAGGATACCCCGCGCGCCAGCGTTTTCTGCCATTGCACCCGGTTGTCTAATCTCTTGGGTCCCTGGCTGGGGGAGTTTAGAAATGATTCGAAACACCGCCGCCAATCCAAGGCAGCCGACTTCCCGCAAGACGCTCACAGGCAGTCGCTGTCTCATTCGAGTCCGCATGGCAAACGCCCACAGCCCGCGACCAGTCCAAAACCATACCGTGCGGTGGTACCGACCCCTGCCGCAAGTGCTGGCGAATCAGCAAGGTAACAACTGTGGCCAAATCCCTGTGAATCGAATCATCGTCGTCAAACGCCAGGTGCGAAATTCGCACGGGGTAACTGTCTAAATGATAAACTCCTTCGCTGATGGCGAGACGAATCTCCCATCCTTCGTGGTTCCAGTCTACGGATTTAACCTCAACCATCGATTTTTCCTTTCATGCATTCACCTATAACACTTGTCACTGCCCAAAACAACGAATGGCTTGGGACGATCATGAACCCAAGGCAATTTCTGCAAGCCATAACATCCCCATCATTAAGGTCACAATTACCCCCAGCCGGACGTTCGGCATGAGTTAGGGCAAGATGTGTTGAGTCTCAGTGTATTCGCGCCCTGGTTCGTTCGCTGTGAGTTTGATCACCTTCTTTAGGTTAATCGGCCCTAAAGCTCTTGTGCGTTTATGGCGTCCCTCTTATACTCGTTGGCAAAGGAGGAGAGCCCCGCGATGATCGATTCCGATGAATGGTATGCTGAACAACTCGCTCATCAGACTCGGAAATGGAACGTCCCCTGGGCTGGTCAACCCGCTGCCATCACCCAATATCTTGAGCCAGCTCGGAAATATCCCCGGCAGCCAAAATCTTGGCACGCCGATGCCACATGGGAACTCGTACGCCAAGCACTCAGGTGGCATCAGCGTCTTACAGACCGATTACAACGCTGGCAGTGGGCGGCCTGCCAAGATTGGTGGACAGAACATGATGGACCCGTGTGGGACCCATATGACTGGATCATTGCCTGCGCTCACCGTTCACCCAAGGCTTGGATGCAGGATTTCGATGAAATTCTCCACCATCCTGAGGTTCATCCCGGGCTCACTGCCTGGGCCTATGCTATCTGGAAGGAGCATCCCCAGGTGCCGTCTTTCGGAACCATGACACCCCTCAAGGCCATCGACACCGCCCTGCGTGCGTGCAACCCGCCTTCCGGCAACGGAGGATGGGCTCAGGCTTGGCGCGGATGGGTCAGCGAACCCGCCCCGGACGATGCCAGCCAGTGTTCTTCCCCCTGGTATCCAACATCCCTGGTCCGCGCATGGGAAGAAGCACTTCTATCCTACGAAGATCTGGCGCCGGAGCACCTTCCGCCAAATCGTACCGAACAACTGCGATTTTTTTGACACTTCGGATCCCAACAGACAACCGGGAATTCCAGGCAACAAAAAGCGACCACTCGCATCTATTGGCTCCATTTATGACAAAGGTCTCAAAGCGGCTAGGTTCGTTACCTCAACCCTTCTCCTCAAGTGACCCCAGGGGTCATAGCAATAGCCCGGATACCTTATGAATCGCGGTGCCGACGGCAAAGAGCAAAAAATGCGCGTGGCCACCGATGACATGAAAAGTCCTAGTCTGCCTGCAACCATGTCAACTTAGGCGGTATTTCGCTAGATCTTCGGCTCCGAAAAAAACTGTTTCTGGTCCGCATTGGAGCGGGTCTGGATTATCGAACACGACGCGACTCCGTCAAGATGGTCCTGAAGTACAGCCGATCCCAGTTCAAGCAAAGTCGACACTCGCTCATCCCCTATCTGGTAATAGACATACCGTCCCTCCGGCTGACTTTGGACCAAACCGCAATTCTTTAAACAAGCTAAATGATTCGAAAGGTGACCCTGGCCAATACCCAGACGCTCAACCAGTTCGCCAACATTGAGTCTGCCTTCGGCGCGAAGGCATTCCAGGACTCGTAATCGAATGGGATGGCTTAAAGCCTGCCAAAATGCGGCCAGCAGTTCGTCACGGTTCTGACCTACAAGACCCATATTCTTCCCCCCTCACAATCAATTGACGACGGTGTGTGCCGGTCGTATTCTTTTTCCACACAATCTAGCCATCATACTCTTCTCAAGCGCTTTAAAGACGGCCCTTCGTTCCCTGGTGGATAAGGTTCTGGCACTAGGGGCTTCTTTTCCCCGACCCATGAGCTTGGCTGTGTCGACACTGGCGTCACAAGGCGTTACCCGGCACAACACGATAACTTACTGACATCCTGATTAAATGTCAGCGCGGCCAGTTTCAGACCCTCAGCCATGGTGAGATACGGTGCCAGCGTGTCCGTCAAGTCATGAATGGTTAAGCCGAATTTCACCGCCAGTTGGGCTGCATAAATAACCTCCCCCGCGTTCTCCGAGACAATCTGTACCCCTAGCACACGACCACTGCCTTCATCGGCAACCATTTTAAAGAGACCCTGGGTCTCCCGGTTCACCACGGCTCGCGTCACGGCATCCAAAGGCAAAACAGTGGAGATGACCTTCAAGCCCCGCTCTCTGGCCGCTTGTTCCGTGAGACCTACCGACGCAATTGCCGGTTGAGTAAAGATCACCATGGGCACCACACTTAAATCAAGAGGCTGAGGGGCAGTTGTCAATCCCAGAGCATTTCTCGCGGCTAGTTTTCCTTCGTAGGCCGCCACATACACGAACTGCGGCCCCATGGTGACATCACCGGCCGCATAAACGTAAGGATTGGCGGTACCAAGATTTTCATTCACCGCAATCTCGCCTTGGGAACCCCATGCGACACCAGCCGCTTGAAGATTCAAAGAACTGGTGTTGGGAATTCGGCCTGCGGCCACAAGCAGTGCATCACCGGTCACAACCCGTTGTGTTCCTTGATTTTGAAGATACACGGCCTTTTCCCCGCCCACAGCCTCCACGTGTTGATAGCTGGCGCCGGTGATGACCTCAATCCCTGCTTCTTCCAGCATCCGTCGGATTACTTTTCGCACCTCGGAGTCAAAAAAGGGCATGATCTCGGTTCCGCGCTGGATGAGCGTGACTTCTGAGCCCCAGTGCCTGAATAGCTGCCCAAGTTCGAGACCAATGTACCCGGAACCGATAACTACCAGATGATCAGGTCTCTTCGTCAAGCTCAAGGCAGAGGTGCTGGTTAAATAATCGACGCTTTCTAGTCCAGAAATATGTGGAATACGAGGTGCGGAACCCGTGGCAATCACATAATGCCCAGCCTCCCAAATACGTTCGCCTACTTGCACCCGCTTGTTGTCCACAAACCGGGCTTCTCCGGTAAGAAGGTCGATATCATATTCCGCCATTAAATCCTCATATTTCACTTTGCGCAGACGAGCTACCAGCCCATCCTTTTCTTCTACCAGGGTTTCCAAATCAGGCGCCTCTGCCTTCGTGTGCAGCCCGCGAACAGGATTGGACTGGGCCCAATGATGCAAATCGCTAGCTCGCAGCAGGGCCTTGGACGGCACGCATCCCACATTGACACACGTTCCCCCTATCACTCCCCGCTCTGCCATTGCCACGCGGGCTTTGGCGCGCGCAGCTTCAATGGCTGCTGCGAAGGCGGCGCTCCCGGAGCCAATAATCAGGAGATCGTATTCTTTCCGGGAACTGAAATGGGTGAGGGAGCCCGATGCCGCCGGTGCTTTCCGAACCGCCTTGGACGGCTGGTATCCAGCTTGAATGATCAGATCCCGCGCTGTATCCCACGAAAAATTTTCCGGTACCACAATCGTTGCCAGGCCTCGCTGAAAGTCTGCTTGCACATCAAGAGCGCCGGCCGTTTTCAACGCCTCGATCACGTGATGCTCGCAGCTTGTGCAAGTCATGCCCTGAATTTCCAGTGTATAGATCGCCGGTTCGGAGGCAGATTCCGCCAAAATATGCAGATCCAAAGGCTGGTAACCCGCCCGAATCACAGCTTCTCGAGCCTCTTTAGCCGAAAATGTCCTGTCCGCCTGAAATATCGCCTCATTTCGTTTGAAACTGGCCTCGACGTCAACGGCTCCCACGGATGACAACGCTTGCCTCACATGGTGTTCGCAATCGGAACAGGTCATCCCCTCAATTCTCATCCGGTATTTTGTGCTCTGATTCATGTTTCTGCTCACTCCCGTCAGTCCCCTTGTCGGCCTCTCATACACAGACTCCATACAGTTCGGACATTTTTCTACCCCTAAACGCAAACAAATGCTTTTTCCGGCTCCACCAGGGTTCTGGCTGTTCTCCGGGAAGCTACAGTTCCTCCACGGCTCTGATTTCAAAAATTTGGTGGGAGAAGAGGCCACCAGAATCGGCAGAGTCTCTGGCGACTTCTCTACGTCACTGAACCCTTTCGGAGCCAACTCGTTGCATCTGCTATGCCCCTCGCCCTGCATTAGTTTGATGGGACTCAACAATATTATAACATTATATTGCAATTTTAGAATATATTTCTCATGCACGACCTTCGCCACCCCGATAAAGTCCGCGTCACCCTAGCTTCTGCAGTAGCCGAGGAAACGGAGGCACTGTGCCATTGAGCCCTCCCAATTGTTCCATTCCTGGTTCCATTCCTGGTTCAATTCATGCACTCAAATTGCCGAAATCACGCACCCTCGAAGACTTGGTAAGCTGGCATTTTACCCCGCTATCGGAAGACAGGGAAGATGCGCATAAGATCTTTGTTAACATATTCCATGGTCGTCAAACCAAAATCCTTGACGATCTTCCCATCCTCCATGACATCCCAGTTCCCGGATCGGCCATGGGATTGGCATGAAGAACCCATGAAAATCTCTCCGGCAATAGCGGGCAACACATAAACCGCTCACGCTATCCAGAGGCATGAACTAGGTCTAAGGCATCAGATGTTATTGAATTCCTTTCGCCAAGTGCTGTATTATACTTGTTGAACATTATATTATTGTCGTGTTGACAATGATTGTTATAGCGTATACAAATTTGACTAAGGTGGTGAAAGAATGTCGGAACCTGAAGCTGATTTGTCACCGCCCCCGGAAAATGTTCGGCGTGCCCTTCAGGCATTTGTGGAAACGGTGGGGCTGGGAGAGTCTCTTGTTGTTGAGTTGTGGCGATCCCATGAACTGACGTTACTGCAAGCACATTGTTTAACAATGGTCCAAGAGGCGCCCAAACAACCGGGAACGTTAGCCAGACGACTTCATTTGTCTCAAACTTCGGTGACTCGTGTTCTCGAACGTATCGAAGATCGCGGACTCGTGAAGCGGGTAATGGACCTCCATGACCGTCGGCGGATTTGGGTAGAACTCACCGACCAGGGCCGCACGGTTCTGGAGGAACTACATGCATGGCGGTCTTCTCCTGTTTTTACCGCTATCAGGTCCATGGACGACGTCGCGTTGGAACGTCTCACGACGGCCTTAAATGACTTAGCCGACCGCGTTCACCGTATTTCCCCGACCAAACGAACCGTGTCACCGCTAAAGACGCCAAATTAGGAGGTGCCTATCCGAATTTATGGCCACTGCGAAAATTTCGGCGACCCGTCAGTCATTACCGCCCGGATACAAATGGATTGCGCTGAGCAATACCACTCTTGGCACACTGATGGCCGCGATCAACCAAACCATCTTGATTATCTCTTTGCCAGCTATTTTCCGTGGCATCGGCATCGATCCTCTGAAAGGCGGACAGACAAGTCTGCTGCTCTGGATTCTGATGGGATTCAATGTCGCCACAACCGTGTTACTGGTGTCATTCGGTCGCATCTCCGACACCTATGGACGGGTGCGACTCTATAATCTGGGATTCGCTGTTTTCACGATTGGATCTCTGTTGCTCTTTCTCACCCCGGGAAAGGGGACGGCCGGTGAATGGGAATTAATCATTTTCCGATTCATCCAAGGCATTGGCGGCGCCTTCCTTTTTGCCAACAGCGCAGCCATTCTCACTGATTCCTTTCCTGCCAGTGAGAGAGGCTTTGCACTGGGTCTTAATCAAATCGCCGGAATTGGCGGCGGTATTATCGGTCTGATTGTCGGCGGTATTTTATCGACCATCTATTGGCGGGCGATCTTTCTGGTGAATGTGCCCATCGGCATAGCGGGAACCATTTGGGCCTATATCGCCCTGAAGGAAACAGCCGTAAGCCGGGAGGCCAAACGCATTGACTGGTGGGGAAACATCACCTTTGCTTTAGGCATTTTGGGGGTGCTGGTCGGATTAACATACAGCATTAAACCCTATAACGGGCATGCGACAGGGTGGACTAATCCCTTCGTTATCACCAGCCTCATTCTTGGCATCGTCATGCTTGTCGCCTTTGTGATTGTCGAAAGCTATGTCGAGGATCCCATGTTTTCTTTGCCGCTCTTCAAGATTCGCGCCTTTTCGGTAGGCAATTTCACGTCGCTGATGGCGGCCACGGCACGCGGCGGACTGAGTTTTATGCTGATCATCTGGCTGCAGGGAATCTGGTTGCCTATGCACGGAGTGCGATTTGCCAATACTCCGTTACAGGCTGCCTTAGATACGATCCCGCAGATGGTGGGATTTCTGATCTTTGGACCGATTAGCGGAAGACTGTCCGACCGTTATGGAGCGCGCTGGTTTGCGACGGCCGGCATGTTCGTATCCGCAGTGGGTTTCTATTTGCTCAATACCCTGCACGCGGACTTTAACTATTGGACATTCGCGTCGTATATTTTCATCGTGGGCGCAGGCATGGGCCTTTTTGCCTCTCCCAATACTTCTTCGGTGATGAGCGCGGTTCCCGCCCGTTACCGAGGAGTCGCGTCGGGAATGCGGGCTACGTTTATGAATGCCGGGATGATGTTTAGCATGGGCTTGTTCTTTACTATTTTGATCGGCTCGCTGGCCACCGGATTGCCTCCGGCTATTTCCACCGGTCTCAGCCACTTTGCGCTGCCGGCAGTGATGATACACCGTTTTTCGCACCTGCCGCCCTTGGCCGTTCTATTCGCAAGCCTTTTGGGATATAATCCCCTGAAAATGCTGCTGCCCCCCGCAGTATTGCACGCTCTCCCTCCGGCACAGGCGGCACGTCTAACATCACTGCGCTTCTTCCCGACGTTAATCTCGGTAGCGTTCATCAAAGCTCTGCGCGTCGTGTTCTTATTCTCCGTGGCCATGACTCTGTTGTCCACAATCCTGTCCATGTTTCGGGGCAATCAGCCGGCACCGGAATCCGTCGCCGTCTCCACCTTCTCCGGTCCCGAACCGGTACGTCCGCAAGTGCCGAGAGAGATGCTGTTGCTAGCCATATCCGCAGCCATTGCCGCCCGCAAGGGCGTGGAGGAATCTGCCTCGGAGCATGAAGTGGCCCGTCTTCGCCGCGCCTTGATGCTTTTGGCTTTGACACTCGGTCACAGGGTTGACTTGGTCGAAGAGAAATATGTCAGTTAAGGCCGGGTGTATCAAAAACACGGGAGACATCACGAAAGAAGGAGTGAGTCAATGTACAAATATCTGTGGCCCATCGTGACAGGCGGTCTAGCACTTCTGGCTGAAGTCATGCTCATGATTCTGCCTTTTGCAATGCATGTCAATCACGGCGGTGCGTGGCGCACCGCCACCTACCTCGATTTTTGGAGTGGTATCGGGATGATTGTGATAACGCTTATCATGACCGGTGCCTGGCTCTGGGCTCTTCGTGCCGAATTGATCCGCCGTGGAATCATTAGTCGTCCGGAACCCGCCGCCTCCCGCAAACCCGCCCCCGGGCAGGGCTCTGCCTCATTCGAGGAGTCTCGTGGAAGAAGTGATGCCGAATGGGACGAGTTACTGCGACCATTGGCCGAAGCTGTTCTCCTCGATCTTTCGGAGCAACTAAACCACAAAGAGAGCCGTCAGCGTGAGGAGGTCGAACTATGAAGTTTGGAACCTGGATGAGCATCATAACTTTTGTGGGCGGTATCTGGGTTATACTGTCTCCGACTATAGTCGGCGTCATCCCCCGCCACGGCAATCCCTGGACCAACGTGGTTCTGGGTACTGAGATTTTAGGGTTGGCCATCTGCCTGTTTTCTCTTTTAGGGGTGATGGGGTTTTGGGCTATTCGTCTGAAGTGGCTATCCTCACAAAAATTTGACCCTCCTAAACCCAACTCCTGATAGTTCACCCTGACATTTCCTTCGTATACACCGATATACCGAACTTTGGCCTACCCCCTTCATTAGTCGTGTCATTAAGCGTGTTAAGGAGTTCTTGATGACAAATCCCCGAAGAGAAATGGATGCAGGCTGGAGATGCCACCGAGCACGGCCGTCTTGTGCGACACAAGGGTGCTGTTCACTAAGATAAAATGTCTCTTCGGGGAAACGTTCTGAGACTTGTTCCCCTTAGGCAACAAATCTTGACCAAATTGCGTCCCTATTGACTCATGGCACACGTGTCGGTTGTGAAGCCTGGAGTGATGTCGTCCCCCTCCCGAGTTTCATGGCATGATGTGTGCGCCGGCCCAACAAAGAAAGAGGAGCTTAGGAGAAATTTTTCTGCTTATAGACCACTAACCCACCGTCCCGCCGGAAGCGATTTCGTCTTCGACTAAGACAAGCCCTATGTTCCGCCAATGAAGCTTGAGATCACCAAGCGAATAACACCGAAGGAGTTAGTTAGGCCACCATTTCGTGCCCTTTGCCGGTCCGCTCTCAACGGTTCTTCCGATTGGCTTGTGCAGTCATCGTCATAGCGCCTCATCTGTGATCTGGGCCAAAAGAAACGTAGCTCACGTCAAAAGAAGAGAATTGACTGAGGAACGAAACGGGGAAAGAACCTTCGCCAAAAGGTGTGCCTTATATCTTAGTAGAGAAGGAAATTCCTCAGCTTGTGCCGAACTCATGAGTGAAGTAGTTGGACAGGAACTGGTGACCGCTTTCATTGACTTCATGAGAGCTGGGTAGATGGGACGTCGAATTCCGCCTCAAGTTTTTCAAGGCGCGGAAATTGGCCCCGTTCGTTTATGAATGATTGGCACCAGAGAATAGGCGTAGAAGGTGATGGTATGAAATCGTCCATTACCACCGACACCCAACACCGTGCCAATGTGGATGCATCCCTTATGCGCCATGGTTTGGCTTTCGTTCTTTTTCTTATTCTGTCGGTGATATTTTTCGGGATTCCTGTGCTTAGTCACATGACAACCCGATATGTCGGACCCACTCAAGACCCCACGCAGTTTATCATGGCGATGCTGTGGTGGCCCCGGGCTCTTTTCCACGGAACTAATCCCTTTATTGACCGCTGGATATGGATGCCTGGGGGACAAAATCTTCTCTGGGTTACCTCTATGCCTTTAATTAGCCTCATCATGAGTCCCGTGACGGCTATCGTGGGACCGGTAGCCTCCTATAACATCGCGATGCTTCTGGGGCCAGTGCTTTGTGCCTGGGCGATGTATTTTCTTCTCTCTGTTCTAACCAAACAGTGGGCGCTGCAAATGTGGGGAGGGTACGTGTTCGGATTTTCATCTTACATACTGGGGGAAACTTTGGGACACCTCATTCTCATCTGGGCCTTTCCTCTGCCACTGTTGGTATTGATTGGCATCCATGTCTATCGAATGCAGGCGAACAGCGTTATTCCGCCTCGGCGATATCGCATATGGGCCGTAACCCTTTTGATCTTCCTTTTTGGCAGTACCATGGAAATCTTTGCAACTTTTGTTTTTTTCTCGACCTTGGCATTAATCATCGCCCATCTTTTCGCCATTAAGAACCCGCTCTTGCGGCACCGTGTCCTGAGCCTTTCCCGGTGGGTGTTGACAACTTACATCCTGGTGGCATTAGCCATCAGCCCGTTGGTCGCATGGATGCTCGCTCACCCCTCTTACTCCGGCCCACCCTATAGCCCCGCAATGTTTTCGGCAAATTTGCTCAATTATTTTATTCCCACTCCTTTAACTTGGTTGGGCGGCATGGAGTTTTGGCGATTTAGCAGCACCTTTACCGGAAATCTGACCGAACAGGGTGCTTACCTCGGTTTACCTTTGATCCTGCTGACGTTGCTTGCCGTGATCCAAAATCGTTCCCAATTTTGGATCAAGACCATAACAGCGACTCTGGCCATGGTTGTCGTATTCTCCTTCGGACCCGTTCTGCATATTGGCCGCCACATAGTCCTGCCTTTTCTCCCCTGGCTGCTGTTTACCCATATCCCCTTACTTCAGGATGCTCTTCCCACGCGGTTCACGCTCTATGTCTTCTTCCTGGTAACGGTTCTGACAATCCTCGGACTCGAAAAACTCCCCCGGGACCGGATCTATTCCCAATATTTATTGCTGGCGGGTTTAGTCCCATTATTCTTGTTGCCGAATTTGACATTGGGTAAGAATATCCGGTGGACGCCACTGCGAATTCCTCCTTTGTTTTCGGTCAAAGCGCGCTATCAAAAACTTATACCAAGACATAGCAACGTCTTGATGTTTCCTTATGGTCACTACGGCAACGGCATTGCCATTCAAGCCCAAACGCATTTTTGGTTTCGACTAGCCGACGGTTACTGGAGTCCCCCGCCACCAGCCTACAACTCATGGCCTCTCGTTCAACAATTGTGGTCATCACCCCGAATTGTCGTGAATCCGGCCTTGAACTGGCAATTGGCCGCAATGCTCAAGGCACAACAAGTTGAGCGCGTGGTGGCCATAAAGCCAGACATACAAAGCGCATCCCTACTGCTGCGCAATATCCCGGGTGTTCGGCTGATCTATTCGGGTTCCCATACCCGGGTGTGGGCCGTATCGTTCCCCGACACCTACCGGGGCAATCCGTCTCTGAGTTCGGTACTTACGCGCTCTAACCTTTTGCAGGAAAAGGCCCTCCGCCAGGGAGCCCTTTCCTGGCTATTCCAGCACGGGAGGCTCTCCGTTGCTTTGTTGTCGCACGATGCATAAAATTTCTGTGAAACCCGGGCCCTACTGCATCCATGAGGCTTCCTCATTCATACGACATAGCTAGTCGTCTCCGACTCGCGAGGGTTCTCCTGAAGCTCGAGACTTACAATGACCCCACTGAGGGAGAGTATTCCACCACCCGCAATGATCCATGAGAGTGGAACGCGATTCGAAGACGATTTCCTCAGTGGCCGAGGGCTTGGGGCGTCAACCGTCGGTGGTTGCCCCGCCTCCGCTACGTTTACCTTTCCGTCATCGGCATATATCGGTCATGGCGGCCCATCCCGCCCCAACTGGATGCGTCATCTCATTGTCGGCATCCGCGCTGTGAAAAGGGTCTTCCTGCAATCATTCCATCATCGGAAGAGACAATTCACAGCCCTGCGTCATCTGGCCGCAAGGCGCCATGATAGAAAATTCCGCAAGACACGTGAAACCCAGACCCACCCGTTTCGGGTGGCCTAATGGGCTGCTATCAAGCCACAACGGAACGCTCGCAGTAGCACAACCGCGCCGCCCTCTGGAATGCCGTAAAGTTGTCAATGTGCCATAATGTCCCACCTCCCGGTCGAAGAGGATGGACGTAACCGTCGGTGGGCCCAGTCTTGAACCAGCCGTGTCAAATCATGGGTGATCGTCTCAAACGATTGTGGAGTCACTAATAGGCTTAATGCGCTATCACAATCCGCAAGATCCAGCGTATAGGTCAATTGTTGGAGAAATACCGGATGGTCACAAATGTCATGCAGCTTGGCTTCCATCACCCTTTGTTCTATTCGAATCATCTTTGGCTGTTAACCGCCAAGGCCTCATCGCGTTTTCTGGGCACAATATCCATTCCGGAGACCCCCGGTGGATGTTCAATCGTTGCCGTGTCGCGTTCTTCGGCATTAATTCTAGCTATTTCCCTACCCCCGGGACTCCGCAATAGATCCGAGATTCTACGCAACACCTCATGGGAGCTTCTTTGTTCACGACGACAGGAAGGCCGCGACGTGATGGTTGCCGAGGCCGCCCGGCCCGATGACGGCAAGACATTGGCCTCATCTATCGACTGGTCAACGTTTTTAGGTAATGGACGTCGGGGTTCCACAATCCAGACTGACATGCCAGCGCACACATGATCTCAATACAGTGGACCCCGTAGTGCCGTTGAGAGTCCCAGCCACTATCTCGTCAATCTTGCACCATCAGTTGTGCTCCGTTACTTCGGGCATCCACGTCTTAGCAAGGATGCTGCGACTTAGTCTTTGCGTCACTTTATCAAGCGTTGCCGTTTCCGTACGGAATACGCACGGCATAATGCGTTCCCGGCAATCCGAGAATGTGCGAAGGGGGCGTCACCGCCCTATACCCGTTTAGTGCAGCAGTCTCACTGGCAAGGGCATTTTGCTGCCCGGTTATCAGATTCAGCACCATGTATGTGCCTTGGTCCATATTTCCCAGGACGACGGTGTCTTGATTAAATGCCAATACATCGAAAGCGGCAGCGGGGCCGTAACCAAAATATACCGGGTGATGGTTGTATTGGACTCCAACATATAATCCGGCTGACGACGGCTGGGAGTTTTGATAAAAATCCAGAACAAATGAATGCCCCGCGAGAGTCCCCCTAAATCCCTCCACCGGGCGATAGGCTGCGGTGGAAAAGATCAGATGTTGCCCGGACGATGCGTGAAAACCGGCGGGAAGCGCCAGGGGAACCTGCGATCCCATATAGCGTACGACATGATCGCCTCCGAATGCCAACGTGTGGCTTGTCCTGGACGAGGTAGATGTTGTCTTCCCAGACAGCGATTTTCTAAACGTCGAGGATGGATTGACGCTCGAAGTTGGTCCCCTCGTCGGCGTGATCACAGATTTTTGAGCAGACGACGATGACGGAGCTTTTGGAACCCTATTCGCATGCCCTGGGCTCGAAACAGTGCTCACACCTCTTGAGGTGGCCGTTGAAGACGCGTGATAAGGCGCTCCACAGCCTGCGAGAGCGACCGAGCCGAGTAGACCGGCTGTCAATAACGTCATGGGTTTCATTACACTGAAACCTCCTCGTTACTCTCTCTTTAGAGAGAATAACGACCGATTCGAGAAAAAGGTTACAGTTGCACGGCCGCGATCGGTCATGCCAAAATTCGCGGGACCTTTACCTCGATGGGAATAGTGAGAAACATTACGGATCGATGACGACAATACGGCCCGTCAAGTGCCCCGTCCCCCTCACCCTTTGGACGACGACCCCAAGCTGTCAGGGCAACAATGCGCTAGAATATCAAGGCACGGGGCCGGCGTTGCCATTGCGCGTCTGTCAAGAACCCGCAGGGTGTGTGTTCCCGAAAGGATCCCTACGGGCCCGAAAGCACCAAATATCGGACGGCACAGCGGCCGCGATAATCAGCGTCTGCATGACACTGCACCACAAACAAACATGACCGTCCAAAATTTCGTGAGTCCATGCCCAAATCAAACCCCCAACGCCCAGAACAGCCCACATCCATCCGATCCTCACGCGCCACGTCCTTCGCAGGAGTCCAGGAAGAAGGAGGCCGGTGGCGGCCCACAATGCGCCCCATAGGGCCAGGGGAATCCCCATCGTGACACTGCCCGGACCGCTCAAGACACTCTCGCAGTTGATAAGACCCGAAACGGGACAACCAACCACCTGATGGTCGCCACCCATACTGGCGAGATAGAGACCTATCATTGTCGCAATCACCAGTGCCCCGATTTGGATCCTCCGGCGATGTTTCATCCTTGCGTCACCACCATCCCTACGGGCCATTCAATGTTCCCGCAATGCATCCATATCCGGCGTGTTCCGCAGCTTACACAAAGCGGCTTGCTCAATTTGCCGAATGCGTTCCCGGCTTAACCCCAAAATCTGGCCGGTTTCCTCGAGTGTTCGGGCATGACCGTCATCATCCCAACCGAATCGAAGGTGAAGGACGCGTTTCTGTTGCGACGACAAGTGCTTAAAGGCCGAATCCAAACGACTGTGAAGCCATTGGTCGGTGGCATAGTCTTCGGGCGGCACGGCTTGCGGGTCAGCGACAAAGTCGGCCAAAAGCGTGTCTTGTTCTTCTTGCATTGGCATATCCAAAGACAAAGCCGGCTGATCATACTGCATCATGTGAATAACTTCGTCGACAGACACGTTCAGTGATTCCGCCACCATCGCCGGCGTTGCCGTATCATGCTGCTGCTGCAGCGTATACACGACACGGTGGAGCCTTGACACCTTTTCATGCATGTGCACCGGAAGGCGGATTGTGCGTCCGTGATCCGCCACAGCCCGGGCAACAGCTTGACGGATCCACCAAGTAGCATAGGTACTAAATCGGTATCCGGAACGATAATCAAATTTCTCGACGGCCCGCATGAGACCTGCGTTGCCTTCCTGAATGAGATCCAAGAGCGGCACGCCCCGGTTTACATAGCGCTTGGCAATGGACACGACCAGTCGCAGGTTGCCTTCAACCAAAGTGTTTTTGGCACCATGGTCACCTTGTTCCCAGAGCTTTGCCAAAGCTACCATGGTAGCATGATCGAGGAGCGGAAACTGTGCCATATCCCGAAAATATTGCTGCAGCGCATCTGCATCCTCGGTTACGGCAGCAGATGAAGGCGAGACGGAACCTGCGCTCTCTTCGGACATGGCCGCTAAAGAGGGAGATCGAGAGCGGTTATGACGGGACATCTCATTTTTTCCTCCTCTCAAGAGGTTTAGCGTTGAAGTAACCATACCACAAGGACAAAGGACCTCCCAAATCCCACCGACGGATTGAGACATCAGCCTCTTGGACTCGAAAAAATCTGGGGTGAAACTTCGAATGCACAATACTCTAGACGAGACTGGCATACAACCAGAAGGCGTGGAAGCCAGGAGGCGGAGCCTGTCTCAAACAGCAGTCTCTCCGCAAAACGGGCAGCGCTGCACCGAAGGGATCTTGACCCGAGACATTAGCCTTGTGGGCAGTTTTTACGACGCCTTTTGGTATCATTGGTTTTCTTGCGCGGCTTGTCCTTGTATATACTCATCTTCACAGGGTAACGTGGGGCAACTGTGTCGGATACGGTTTAAGCAACACCAGGCCTGCCGCATGCATGTGACATGCGCCTGCCAAGAGGTTCGATCCGTATTCTCCGTCACGCTCGTGAGTCAGGCGATTTCGCGGTGGGCTAGCCCCAATTAATGCCATTAATTTTCCGTTGGACCCGCGGATGGGGGTAGCGAAAACGTTCATCCCACAATCGGGGATTTCCTCTTGGCAAATCGCCGATGACATGTGCATCAAAAACTTGGGTGCACTTTCATAGTGAACGCTACGGCCCCCATTGGCCCAGGATCAAAACTCAGCTCGGAGCGGCTTTATCCTCCGCCGCACCGTGAAACGCCGAACCAGAGTATTCCGGTTCCATATGCCATTCGTGGCATACGTCAGTCAGGCGCGAGAGCAATAGTGAAATTCGAACTGATGATACCTCGCCGCGATACGCTGGCGAGGTATGCGATTTTGCGATTATTTCTCACGAAATGGAGGTCCGTGATTACGACTTTTGACCGGACAAAGGGCCTAAAGTATTCCACACTTCAATTTTGGTGCGAACACGCCGAATCACCTCGTCGGTGAACTCGACCGTCCCAGTGCTGCCGCCTAAATCCGGGGTTTTGATGCCGCTCGCCACGGACTCTAAGGTCGCTTCATAAATGGCCCGGGAAGCGATTTGTGCACTGTCTTCGTTACTATGAGCCAAAAGAGACGCGGTGGCCAGAATCATGGCCATGGGATTGGCGATATTTTTTCCAAACAATGTCGGCGCCGTGCCGTGAGGAGCTTCAGCCATGACGACCTTGGGTTGCCATGCCTCGTCCAGAGACAGGAGCAAGGACTCGGATCCCGCTAGCGATCCAAACATCTGCAACACCAAGTCCGACAAACAATCGCCGTCCCGGTTCAACGCCGGAATGACCAGCGGTTCTCCGGCTTTCACCAGCAATAGGGCATACGTCGCATCAATCAGTTGCGGTTCATAGGGCACCTCAGGATGACGTTGGGCTGCCGCGTCCATTTCCTCTTTGAACATGCCTTCATAAACAGGGCTCACGGTAAATTTGGGTCCACCAAAAACCTTAGCGTGCGTCCGTCCCGCATGCAAAAAGGCATATTCAGCAACTCCCCGGCAAATCTTCCGGGAAATCATCTCGGTGCGATAGGCTAGTTCGTCGCTGCCTTCGCCGGTTCGCCACTCTTTGGCTCCATAGGCATCATCCACCGCCATCCTCACCACGGATATGGGAGAATAAACCCCAACCGGCGGGGCAATTCCTGGGATTCTCCGGCCGGTTCGGACAATGACGGTCCCTTCGATTTCATTTCGCAATATCGCATTGGGACTACCGACGTCGTCTTTAGACTCCGGCGTTATCGTGGCCGCCTTCAGCCCGAAACGGTACGTCTTCATGGCCTGTGCCGCTTCCAGTACGACTTGATTTTTCGTCTTACGGCGGTTTTCCAGACTCAGGTCAAACCGCACAATTTCTACCGGAAAACCCAAAACATTTGCGGAAAGCACTCGTAAAGACTGTTCCAGTAACTCTTGACCTGTTTGGTCTCCATCGGTAACAACAATATGCATAATTTTAACCTCGTTCCTGTCAACGGTGCCAACGTTATGGACACCCTCCAATATCATAAATCATAGCACACCCAAGATTGCTGCCCCGACAAGATTTCACAACATTGTGACAGCCAAGGAGGAAACAATCCCCAGCCAGCACACACTCAAATCCTGCCGGAAATGATCGTGCCGCCCAAGTAGCTTTTATGCCTTTTCTTAAACCTACACTATGGCGCCCAAGGGCCCCTCATAAGTATGCGACCAACTGGTCGGCTGCGGTCCTTGTGGCGCCTCATTAGCCGAAGGGTCCACTTTCATTGCGTTGGTAGCGCAGTTCAACAAACTCTTTGTATTGAGTGACCTTCACCAAGTCGAGCGACGTTTCCCGAGTGCCAGCCTTAAACAAGGGTATTCCTCCGCCGAGAATTATTGGTGCGATATGAATGATAAACTCGTCGACCAAGTTGTCACGAAGTAGCGGGTTCAACACCTGGGCACCACCTACAATCCAAATGTCCTGACCGGGTTGCGCCTTGAGAGAGGCCGTAAAACTGGCTATATCTTGATTCACAAATGTGACACTGTTGGTCCGTCCGCTCAACGAGCGGGAAAATACGTAGCATTCTTTGCCTTGATATGGAAATTCGGATTGCACCTTTTTTAAAATCCACTCATACGTGCGGCGCCCCAACAATATCGTCCCAACCGTTTCATAAAATGCAGAGTAGCCGTTGTCCCCCGAACCCTCATACTTCAGTAGCCAGTCGAGCGATTCGTCCTCCCGTGCGATATAGCCATCCAAGCTTTGGGCGATAAAGAGGACCAGTTTCCTCGTCGAATGCATTGGATTCCTCCTCAGTTACCCATCGTGAGCGTACCATTGATGGAGACCCAATCTATTGTGGGGTGCAGCGGTATTCCCAACACGCGTCCGTCCCCATTCAGCTTCATGCGCGTTTGCCCCCATATAAGAACGGACGGAGGCGTGTCAGTTCAGCGGCCATTTCTACAAATTCGTATTCGCCTCCGTTGGTTTTCTGCACAAATGTTGTCGTCACGGCAAACCCCACACGCTCATAGACTTTGATAGCCCGTTTGTTGAATGTCGCAACGGTGAGTTTGAGATGCCGTGGTTTGAATCGGTCTACCGAGAAGAGCAGGCCTGCTCGAAGAAACCTCTGACCTTGTCCCTGGCCAGTCAAATCCGGCCGTAATCCAAGGCCTATCTCTGTCACGTCATCGCGGGTCGTAAATTCGAAAAAACCTACCAGTTCTCCACCGTCGTCCGTCACTGCGAATTTGGTGTCCGGCTCCCATTTCTCGGAGGCAAGAAACTCGTGAAGATCTTCCGCATCCGCGTCCATATTGTAAAATGCATATTCTTCCGGATAACGCCACCGAACTATGGCATGCGCATCCGCTGAGCTCATTGGCCGCAGAAAATAATCCATTACAGTACCTCCCACGATGTAGGGCCTGGCATTCAAAAGGATCGTAGCATAGCAGGTTCCGTCAATTCACTCCAGGAATCCTCAGCCAAGCGTCCGTTGGCATAATACTATGCAAACCCACTATCCAGTCCGTTACGGTACTATCTCCAGACTGCGGATTCCAAACGGCGTCGATATGCGTCCCAGCGGTCTGCCACGGCAGAAAAAATTTCCTTAATGGACATTTCGGTCCATCTCAAAATCCACATATGTTATTTTCCCATGTACCGCACCATCATAGCGTCCCCGCACCCTCGGGAACCTCGCAGCGATCGAATAACCCGAAATCGTTATTTCCACTCGCCTCTATGAATTCACACGCCTTGATCCTTACCACAAGAATCACGGTGCACATCTCTCGCGTCAGCAATAGGCCTGCAAGTGAGCATCGATTTGAGTTTACCGGACGTGCGCAAGGAATTCACCACCTTCCAGGGATTCCTACCTCCCGCTCAAGAATCGAACGCCCTGGCCCACAACAACTCCTCAATCACTTGGCCCCTTTCTTGCCTTCTGTGCAATAACCCGTAGATATAGGATATTTTTTGATCGTTTAACTTCTGGCAAGACAAGAGGTTTGTCATTTCCCTTGGATGCAACCCTTAGAAGGAAAGTCCGACTGGGCCAAGGTTTAGACCAGTCAGAGAAATGACGCTCAAATATATAAGTAGTGTAAAATAGAAACGGTTAGTGTCATTGGACAACACGGCAGAAAGAGGGGATTCTTCGTGCAGTATGTCAAGCTTGGCCATACCGGTCTTGACGTGTCTCGTATTTGTCTGGGATGCATGAGTTACGGGGTTCCGGAGCGTGGAGCTCATCAGTGGGTTCTGGACGAGGAACACAGCCGTCCCTTCATTAAAAGAGCGTTGGAGTTGGGAATTAACTTTTTCGACACAGCCAACGTCTATTCCGACGGAACCAGTGAAGAAATTGTGGGCCGTGCCCTGAAAGAATATGCCCGCCGCGATGAAATTGTCATTGCCACCAAGGTCCATGGGCGCATGCATCCGGGGCCGAACGGCGCAGGGTTATCACGCAAATCCATTATGACAGAAATTGACAATAGCCTAAGACGCCTCGGTACCGATTACGTCGACCTGTACCAAATACATCGGTGGGACTACGATACACCCATAGAGGAGACCCTGGAAGCTTTGAACGATGTGATCAAAGCGGGGAAAGTCCGGTATATTGGCGCCTCTTCGATGTACGCTTGGCAATTCCTCAAAGCGTTACATATTTCGGAGAAACACGGCTGGGCCCGCTTTGTGTCGATGCAGAACTATCTTAATCTCCTGTACCGCGAAGAGGAACGGGAAATGCTGCCATTGTGTAAGGAAGAAGGCATTGGCGTGATTCCATGGAGCCCTTTGGCGCGCGGCAGACTGACCCGCAATTGGGATGAAAAGACCATTCGGTCCGAAACGGATGAATTTGGTAAGAAGCTTTACGCTTCGACAGAATCCACCGACAAAGAAATCGTGCAACGGGTAGGAGAAGTGGCAGCCCACCACGGAGTTCCGTACGCCCAAATCGCCTTAGCCTGGGTTCTCCAGAAAGATGAGGTCACCGCCCCAATCATTGGCGCTACCAAGATGAATCATCTCGATGATAGCGTTCAAGCCCTTTCCATCCGGTTAACTCCGGAAGAGGTCGATTTTTTGGAGGAGCCCTATGTTCCTCATCCCGTGCTGGGTTTCCACTAAGGGCCGTACGCGCGAGATTACGGAACAAGAAAATAACATGTCCATCATAGTCATTACCTTTGACGCCCCTAAAGCCGCGATGACAAAAAATTCGCGACTTTAGGGGCGAACAAGGTCTAAATCGTGACAGGAAGAGGATGAAGCCTCGAGTCGCAGAACACGGCTCCCCAGCCATCATCCCTGGTGCCGAATTCCTTGGCCCGGCGAAAGTGCTGCCACAATGTTCATGAGTTCGCGTCTATGACTTCTGGGCACGTCAGGGATCGACCCAATTCCTGTCAAAATCCAACCTCCTGGACTGCACGTGCCCCCGACGTTGACCGGCATCAATGCATACACTTTTCCATTGATTAATTCCAGGTTATTTGCTAGCCCCCTATGACACTTTGGCTTACTTGGCATCATTCTTGGTATCGGGTTTGGTTGCAAAGCCTTGCGGAATCTCGCCACTCATCAACGTCGCTTGCGGCATATTCCCCTCTTGACGGGAAGCGGACTGAACAGAATTGTCTTTTGCCCCACTGAGTGCATCCCGAAATCCGCGCAAAGCCTGTCCTAAACCGGACCCCAGGTCCGGCAGCCGTTTGGGTCCAAAAATCAGCAAAACCACGATGCCTAAAACAATTAAATGCTCTGGACTCAGTAAATCATCGAACATTGAACACATCTCCTCTCTCAACCGTTATGGCATGATTTTTCTGCCCGCCTCCGTCTCCATCATGCGGGTCGCCGTTATCCACGCGAGTCCCCAGCGTCCCAGGGCAGGGTAATAGGGACTGTGGGCAGATTTCTCGAGACGGCTTAAAAATAACGGAAACCAGCTCTGGATATGTGCCGCGACCAGCGGCCTGATATAGGGAACCTCCGGCAACCGCCATGTGCTCAATTCCGCCAAGAACGCCCATTCCACACCTGCGTGGTCCGGAGCCACAATGTGGCGAAACGGATGCCATTCCAAACCGCCTTGGTCATACCATCCCAGCACTTTCCGGGTACTCGGCCCCCACAGCACCGCCGGTGTGTCAAGGTAGCAGGAAGCATAGGGCGGAACATAACGTCCCGGCACTGGCATTTCCAAACACTGGTGAAAGTCCTGGATAGCACGCTCCTCGGCAGCATTTCCATCCAGACTTGCGATAAGACTCCGCCACATGTCCCTTAATACCGGTGCCTTTTGTGCCAATCTCCCGTGCCATGCTCTTTGTTCATTGGGGTCCAGGTGCACGGGGCCGTATAAGAATCCTGCGGCTACCATATGACATCCCGCCGCCACCTCCTCCGGAGTCCAAATCATGGCGTCGTTCATGTTCCGCGCTCCCCTTTCCGCCACATGATGGTTCCTACACCTTTCCAACGTTAAGCCGGGTTTTATAGTGGACGGCCCCGCCCCCCACGGGGGTCCTCCAAACCTGCAATCCATCCGGCCCGGGGGGACACAACGACTAAGGAGCGGGCCAAAGGGTGACAACAACCGGATTCAGGGAATATCGCGCATGCGATCTCGGTAACCTTGTGACGATAGGAAATTCCAATCAAATTCACTCCCCACAGTGCGGCCCCACGGAGACGCATATGCGGCCGGGGGCACCGGAAGGCTGGATGTGCTGGTTTGCCTTTGTTGTTCCCTTCTTTAAGATCTTTCTCTTGGCTCCTTGGGATTCGGATTCTTGTTGCTAAGCATCCGTTTCCTTGAATCTTCCTCTTTCAATATTTTTCAATATTCCTAAGACGTTGATGCGCAGAGAACATAGCTCACATCCACGGCAGAGCAGAAGATGAGAGACGGTTTCTGTCCCATCCCAGAGCCCTCTCTTGGTCAGGGAAGCGACTTCTTTCAACCCATGAACCCGTCGGTTTGCCAGCCAAGAATAGCTTAGACTACACCCGAAAGCATCATAAGGACCGTTCAGTTCGATACCGAGAGAACCGACGGTCCTTTTCTTCGGGTCCTGGATCGCTCGGCAGGAACTCCGGACCCATTGCATGGGACAGATATCTTCTCGATGCGGAGTCCCTCTGGACCATAGAAGTGGTCCAGAGGGACCTCCTGACCGCAATTAGGCGCCAGTCATTTCGATTGGCACAGTGTGTCATTGTTCGAACATATCACGAGTCAGACATCCTTAACCAACAAATAGCGACGGTGGAAAAAGAAACGATGCGGGTCCGGATTTCATCTCCATGCCCGAAAGCCGCAATAGTTGTCTCTTTAGCCATATCATCGGAACGTGAGCTTCTTGAGCTCGGGTTTGGCTGATCCACAGCTAGTCCGAGCTTACTCCCATTTCCTGCGGCCATAATTGACGGATAAACTGAATAATATGGTCGGTGACCTCGGATGTTGTCGCCATACCGCCCAAATCAGCCGTTTTTATACCGCTCGAGAGGGTACGGGACACCGCTTGGCTGATGATGGAGCCCGCTTGGGGCAAGCCCAGAAAGTCCACCATCATTTTAGCTGTCAGGATTTGTCCGATGGGGTTGGCTACTTTTTTCCCCGTCAATTGCGGTGCCGAACCATGCACCGGCTCGAACATCGAAGGATAGCGTTTCGTGGGATTGAGATTGGCAGCCGGTGCCATCCCTATCCCGCCCTGAATGGCACCGCCGATATCACTGAGAATGTCGCCGAACAAATTGGTGCCCACCACCACATCCAAGCTGTCTGGATCCGTAATACACCGGGCAGCGAGAGCGTCTATGTGCACTAATTCCTGAATGACGTCGGGATAATCTCTGCCGACCAGATGGAATACCTCGTCCCAAAAGGGCATACTGAAATTAATCCCGTTGGATTTGGTGGCCGCGACGAGCTTATGACGCCGGGTTCTGGCCAAGTCAAACGCGTAACGCATAATTCGCTCGGTCCCGTAGCGCGTGAACACGGAATTTTGCACCACCACTTCTTCAAGGTGCCCTTGCCTCAGACGTCCTCCCATATTGGAATATTCACCTTCGGTGTTTTCCCGTACAATCACAAAATCAATATCCCCACTCTGAAAGCGTTTAAGGGGGCCCACAACCCCGGGCAACAGTTGAGTCGGCCGTAAGTTTACATATTGGTCAAATTCCCGTCGAATTGGCAGCAACAGCCCCCACAACGAAACATGATCCGGAACGGTGGGAAAGCCAATGGCTCCCAGAAAAATCGCATCAAACGGTTTGAGCAATTCAAGGCCATCTTGGGGCATCATTTTGCCATGCTTTAAGTAATAAGTGCAGCTCCATTCAAACGTTTCATATTGGAACCGAAACTCATGCGATAAGTCTGATAGTGTATCAAGAACGCGGATGGCCTCCGTGACCACTTCCGGACCAATCCCGTCTCCTGGAATGACAGCAATATTGAACGTATTCATCGTGCTCCTTAGCGGATTGTGACGTGTGAAATCTCCTCACTCCCATCATAATACCCCGCCGGAACAATTCGTCATTCAATTGAATTCCGGCAAGGAAGGATATTTCATGAAATTCCGGAAAACCGCGGACCAGCCTAGTCCATCCCAATTCTTGGCCACGGGGCCGAGTGTGCGTTTTCAGTGACTGTCTTGCCGCATCGGCTGCCATGGGTGGGCATTTGCCAATGGAGACGAGGGCAATTCCAAAGACATGACCCCAAATCCATGGTCTCGACGTGTCTACCTGGCCTTATGCTGGGTTCTTTTGCGACACGCCGAATATGAGGAGCACCGGGTTCCCGAAAGCAAATTTGAGTTCGTACCCGACGATCCTCCAACCCAAGGTCTTACTATCATCATCGTTTCTTAAAGAAGACACGGAACGCACACGGTTAGCAAAAATCCCCGCCTTTTCCCCACTTCTTGATCTTGAGGTCGCATCCTTTATTTGCGTGTCGTCACTCTTTGAAGGATTTCCGTAACAGCCGCAAAATGGCCTTTTGTGCGAGAAAGAACAAGTCCTGCCATAACCAGCATGCTGGCTATCATGTCCATCGTCGTAAACGGATCGTGAAAAAAGATAAAGCCCAGGCCATACCCTATCACCGGTGTCAGCAAGAGCCACATGCTGGCTTGGGCCGCACCACGGCGCAATAGCCGGAACCACAACAACATTGCGCCGATAGACACGCCCCCCACCAGCCAGCCCAGGGCCCCCCACCACTCAAGGTTCCAGGTGACAATTTTTGGCTCAGCGGGCAGAAACGCAAAAGGCCACAGGAGTATGCTCCCCCATATAAGCTGCCATGTATTTATGGTAATGGAGGGCAATGGAACGCGGGCGTGATGAAAATAAATACTGCCTATCGCCATCGCTGTTTGTCCTCCAATCATAAGGGCGATTCCCCACCAGGGGGTGCGAAATTGCCCCACAGCTTGCCAGGAGCCGATAGCCAATCCCGTGGTCGCTACCACGAATCCTAACCACTGGGTGGACAGCACAGTTTTTCTCAACCAGACATGTTCCAAGATTAAAACTAAAAAGGGATTAATGGCGACGAAGAGGTTAAAGAGACCTGCCGAAACCACGGTAAGGGCCTCGAACGATGCTCCGAGATAAAGTGTGGTGTTCAAAAAACCTAAAATAGCCAAAGGCCTCATAAAACCTGTTCCGGGCCACGGATGTTTACGGAACATGACCAAGGCAATCCATAACAACATCCCCGCCATGCTAAAACGTAGAGAAGCGAGAATTAACGGCGGTCCCGCTTGTAACCCTACTTTTGTGGCTATCGAGGCTGACGACCATAAGATCGTGTAAATCAAAGCCAGAATGGTGTCCATACCCAGTCTTCTGTCCTCATGAGCCAAGATGTTTCACCGTACCTCTCGGCTCCCGCAAGTTTTTATAACCCTAATATGATATGTAATAAGTTATATTCGAAAAAGTCAATGGCATGAGAACATTTAGTTTTATAATAAAGGGGGGTACGGAAAACGATAGGTGGTATACCATGAAAAAACCAGCATTTACTAACTTTGGTGATCGCCTAGTGCTGAATTTCACGAACACTGTGCAATATTTTCGGGGACAGACCGTAGATCTGATCGACTCCCCCAGCGCTGTGATTGCCTGGATCCGGTACATGGAAGAGGTAGGGGAAATTGCAACTGTCCAATACGAGAGATTGCTTGGTGAAAGTACGTGGGACCTTCCGCTATTGGGAGAATTTCGCCGACGCCTCCGGGAATTTCTGGTGAATAACCCTCCGGATCACATTCAGCAATTTTCCCCGTATCTGACCAGCGTTATGGCACACTCGCCCTTGATGTTCACCGTCGTGCCGCACGTTGAATCCCTGAATTTTGATCTCGTGCCGATTCCTCAGCTAGGAGGTGTTCCAGGGCTCCTCGCCCTCCTGTCCTATGACAGTCTGAAGATGATCACAAGCGAGACACTGCTGCGTGTGAAGAAGTGCGAAAATCCATCCTGTCTGGCTTATTTTGTTAATAATTCCGGCAAACGCAAATGGTGTTCGATGGAAACCTGTGGCAACCGCCGAAAGAGTTTCAGGCATTACCGCCGATACCATCACAGAGAATAAGGCCAGGAAACGGCGGATTATCAAATGCGCCGTAAAACCCCTTGCTTTAGCTATGGGGATATCAGGCGAAATGTTGGGTTGATCCCAGCCAGATAGTTGCTATATAATGTATCTGTAGAAAGAAGGTGGTTCTGGTGTACCTGACACAACGCAATCAGATTAAAGGCTTAACGAAAACCGAATACGAA
>PXYT01000043.1 GCA_003023725.1 Sulfobacillus benefaciens
GTTGACAAAAACTGGAGGGACATGCTGATGTTCAAAGCTATCGTTCATTGGGGACTGCCCATTGTCCTGTCGTCAGGATTGCTTAGCTTGACCCATGTTTCCGGATTGTCTGTGCCCCAGACAACATCCGGCGTATCCACATCCTCGAGTCAGCTCAGTCCATCTCGCCAGGTTGGTGTGCCCCTCTATCCGAATAGCGTAGAAACCCAGGCGACGATGACCATCTCGTCTCCTTTTTCCATGCCCCTGATCTTTGGGGTATCAAATCAAGAGTCTGCCGTATGGAAAGTCCCCGTGTCTTACACTCAGGTGGAAAACTGGTATATCCGCAAGATGGAAAACCAGGGATACCATCTGATTAGTCGGGCCTTGTCATCTCTGAGCCATTCGGAGTCGGAAACCTTTGGTCTCTTGTTTGCCAAAGGGCAGGAGAATGTGGACCAGGTGGGCATCAATATCGTCCCCATTACCCCGACTTTGACCGAATACCAATATATCTCGGCCCGTCTCTCTGTGCCTGTCCGTCCCGCCGCAAGCTTCATCCCTTCACCGTCATCGGTGAAGTCTATTGACGTTACCTACAAAACATGGCGCTACGGCACTCTCGCCACGTCATTCACCTTAACCCAACCTCGGCAAATAGAGCCCGTCGTGAAACTATTGAATGCCATGCCGGTTCAGCCCCCCGAGATGGTTCACTGTACCGCGGATTTTGGTCAGGGAGCGACCTTAACGATCCACTTTGCTAACGGGAAAAGCTGGGTTATCAAAGATAACGCGGCATGTCTCAGTGTACAAATGCCTCACACCCCGGCACTCTCAGACGTTCATTCCTCCCTTTACCGGCTATTGGGACAAGATGCCAAGAGGGTGGCGGTAACAGGAGTCAAAGGATAGGGTGTCATTTGGCAGTCAAAGAGAAGTTTTTGAACAATAAAATCGTCTCATGTGAAGATTTTGTGGATAAGTCTGTGGACAATTGTGGATATCTTTTGCTTGTAGCAAGGATATCCCCTGGAACTCCCCTGATTCTTTTCTTCTTTGTCCTTCTTCACCCCTTCTCTTCTCTTTTTCAGAGCTCTCTTGTTGTCCCACTGCGTGTGTCTTCTTGCCTCATCCTCTTTAACAGGGGTCGGGGGCTGTTTGAGCACGTAGTGGCGCCTGCTGTCGATGTTGAGAAGTTATAGCATATTAGGTCTTGCGTCTTGACGTTTAGAGCTTGGCTCGGACCAGATTCGTAATGCTTTGCCGGGGGTCAGGGTCGGGACGCTCGACTCGCTTAGTGGTGAAGGATGGACATCTCCCGACCCAAGGAGTCCAGGACCCCAAGGTGGCAAAGACCATCCTCCGCCTTTTAAGCCCCCATTTCGAGCAAGCGTTTTGTCTTTTCATCTATGTGATCTCGTGAGGTGATCGCGGAACGTGCTGAAAAGATCCGAGGACAGCCGTGGACAGCACTCGATAGCACGCATGCTCCTTGTGTTGAACACCCGGCTGTGCTATCCACCGATTCCACTTTGGGCTGAGAAGATCTCCTAGCGGCATCTCGCTGAGGCGGAGTTGGTGCGCTGCGGCTTACACACCTTGTGTGCGGCTTGCCCATAGGCAGAGTCTTGTCGCCGGTCGATGGGCCGTGGCTGGAGGAGGGAGCAGAGAGAAACGGGGCCTGGAGCCGAGCAGATGAACGGCAAAGTGTTCCGATTAACCAATGGCATATTGGCAAATGGTAGGGTAATATGGTTTCCATAAGGGTCTCACGAGTATCCCTCGACTCATATCTGGGGAAGTGATATCCATTCCTATCCAGATGTTTTGGACGGACGGGTCATTCAGGGTCTTTTCCGGAAGATCGTCTGGTAAAATTGGAGACATCATTTCGCGACATATTAATCTGTTTGCCTTCATTTTTCATCTGCATTGATTTTCATCTTAGATTTATCCAAGTCCTATCTTAAAGTCTGATCTTTAGCAACCAAAGGATTTGTGAGAATTAGGAGAGAATAGTTTATGGAAGGTGGGAGAGATTGAGTCGGATATTGTTGCAGTCCCGCAATTTGAGGCGGACCTTCGACACGATGACGGCTGTCGAGGATTTTAGCATGACGCTGGAAGCGGGTCAGCTGGTAGGACTGCTCGGTCCTAACGGGGCCGGAAAGACCACGACATTGCGGATGCTGTGCGGACTGATGGAACCCTCTTCGGGAAGTGTTGTTTTTGATGGGCTGTCTTTAGCCGAAAATACAGTAGAAGCCAAACGCATGCTGGGCTATGTGGCGGATCAGCCGATGATTCTCCCCTTATTAACGGGATGGGAATATGTCCAGTTTGTCGGAGGACTTTATGGCATGGCGCCTGACGTCATTGAACATAATGCCATGCCGTTATTGGAACGCTTTAATCTGAGTAAGGCTATCCACAGACGGGCAGACAGCTACTCTCACGGTATGCAGCAAAAATTGGCCCTGGTGGCCCAAATCGTTCATGAACCCCTGGTGCTTTTGGCAGACGAGCCCACGGTCGGACTGGATCCGGCCAGCGCCGCCCAAATGGAAGAGGTCTTTCGTGAATTTTGCCAAGCGGGTCACGCCATTTTGATCTCCACGCATTTACTGAGCATGGCTCAGGAACTCTGTGACAAGGTGTTGATTATGACCAAAGGGAATATTGTCGCGGAAGGTTCTCCCGCAACGCTGGTGCAAGAAGCCGGCGATTCCTTGCAAAATCTGTTTTTACGCCTGACGCAAGAAGAGGCCTCGCCATGACCCGTTACTTGATGCGGTGGCAGTTCCTTATGATCAAGCGGCAAATGCTGACGTTTCAGGGGCTGTTTCCTTTATTGATGGGCATCTTGTTCCAGGTGGCTTTTTTAACGGTCATGCTCATTCATGGCACACAGCATTTGGCTGCGGCCATTACTCCTGTGGTTTTTTATGTATCCCTCTTTGGCTTGGTGCAAGTCGCGGGGAGCTTTACGCAACTGATTGCCCTGAGTACACTGGGGCTCCTGGGCGTTGCTCCGATAACTCCCCGCGACAAGATACAGATGGTCGCGGGGAGCTTGATGTTTACGGCAGGTCTCAATGCCACGCTCTTGTCGATGGGGATCGGGATTGTTCTGGGTTTGCGTTACGGCTTGGCCGGCGGTGTGTTGGTCGCGGCAGTATTGTGGATTACGGGCTTTTCTTTGTACATGGGATTGGGTATCGGTCTGAATAGTCTTTTGATCTCCCGTTTGCCCGTCAAAATGCGCAAGAATGGCGGCGTGTTGTTTTTGGGACTGTTGATTATGGTGGTCTCACCACTCTATGCCCTGATGTCCCAACATGATCCCAGCCTGGCCAATAGTCTCGGGGGCGCATTGGTGGCTATCAGTGCACAAAAATCCGGAGCCTGGAGCTTGGTGCTTACATTGCTGGGCGTGTCGGCTGGGCTATTGATAATGGTACTGCTGCCCTTACGAAAAAATGCCTCGGCATTTGCGAACAAAATGGGCGATGTCATCTCCACCGACAGTAAAGAATACCATTCGGGACGATTCCCCCGGGGATTGACGAGGCTGTTGCTGTGGCGGGAGTTTGTGACGTTGGCCAGGCGCCCTATTCTGGCTATCGGGGTTCTGATCTTTGTCTCGGTGATGGCGGCCGAAATGCCTGGCCCCTTCTATCTTTGGTTGTTTGGTATTTTGGGCTCCCAGATCGGCGCCACCGTGCTGGCTTTGGGTAGTCCATCCGTGTTGGCCTTGCTTTACATTGCTCCTATTCGTCTGGAGACGTACTGGTATAAGCGTCTGATTTCTCTCAGTCCCTTGTCGCTCCTTCTTTCCCTGGCTCTGACGGCGGTCCTCCTTTTCACCCGCCGTGTGCTCGCCCCCATCACAGCGGTGGATGGATTTGTGCTGTGTTTTCTCGCCATGATGGCCACTTCCTTCTTTGCCATTTACTTTAAGCCGACGAGTTCTCAGGCACGTAAGCGGAATGTGGTATTTTCCACTATCGTGATGTTTGCCGTTGTTCTTGTTCCCATGGGATTGGGCGTCCTTGATCAAACCCGGCCGCTGCTTGGCTTTTTTGTGACTGGAGCATGCACTCTGGGGATTGCTGCCATAGGAGGGCCTTTGATCCGCCGCAAGCGTGCATTGCAATATCCGTTCAGCCCGGGCAAGGGAATTTTTATCACCAAACGCTCCTCGGTATAAGGCCTCCTGGGAACGCGCAGCTTTTTGTACGGAAATGTGCCGATTTGATTGAAGCAGATGAGGGGAGAGCAAGAGGGGAGGAATATCCTCTGCTTGGATATTCCTCAGGCTGCCTGACGGGTGGACATTGCTGGTGCAAGCCTCGGTTGGTTGGCAGGGTGCCCGTTTTTGACAGACGGTATCGGTGCCCTTCCGAATAGGCCTTTCACGAACCTTGCTATCGGTCGCGACTTGCAAGGCGTGCGACTCATCCGGCGATACGGTGATAAAATGGCAATTCGAAAGCTCCGGGAATCGTGAGCACGGTCTCATTCGCCCGGATGCTTTAACCGGGTGGATTGCGCCGGTTAAATAAGAGTGCGTGCTGGCCGTTCTTCACCGGAGCTGCCGCTGAGATCCGTCTTGGAGGCCACATGGAGGAGGAGAGAGGGAACAACCTCATCAGAACAGCATATGAACATCAGGCACAAAATACAAAACAAAGTCAGGTGTGAGGTGCTTCGCATGGAGAAAATGCCTGGGCAATGTGCCGGAGACATCACCTGGCAAAGGAGAACCTGGCGTCTTGGGCGCGAACCCTGCCGAGAAAGATGGAAGAGCTATCTTTGATCTTCCATCTTTCTCGGCATTATCCCTTTCATTCCTGTAATGGCAGGAGATGCAGGGGCTGGGAGCTTTGCCTTGGTTGCATCTTCTCTCTCATTGCCGGGTTTTTTCTCTTGTCTTATTGGCAACGGACAGTCTTTCTATCGCTTGCGTGGCCATATGGAGCAGACGCTGTGGCGGAACATGCCACTCGGATTCGATTCGTTTAAAGCAGTCCTCGAGTTCGGCAACGATCCAATAATCCGGTTCAAACTCGGTCGATGCCGGCTCTTTGTGCACGACGAAGGTTCCCCGGCCCGAAAGGGTTTCAAGATATCCCTCGTGTTCCAGTTCCCGGTAAGCACGGGCGACCGTGTTGGGGTTGATTCTGAGTATGCCGGCCAGTTCCCGTATGGTATGAAGGCGGTAATGGGCCGGGATCCGGCCCGATTCAATGGCGGCCTTGATTTGGTCGCGAATCTGTACGTAAAGAGGCACACCGGATTTCATCTCAACAGTAATTTTCAGAGTGGTCATCGTGTCATTCCTCCCGTATTCCTGGCTCAAATGATTGGCAGATTTTATCTTGGATGTGTAATGAGCACTGAAGTGTGTCATGGCGACAGTAGACCTAATCTCTCTTCCTGGATTGGTGGCATACGATTTATCAGATCGAGCGGAACGGTCGCTTGTTGGTTGGAATATGACAGGTAAGGAATTTACTGAAAAGAGCCTCTGACAGCCAGGAAGAGCTGATATCATGAGGCAAACGTGAAACGCCTTACCAGGCCGTATAAGAAGTGCCTGCCTCCTTTCACCGGCTGTGACTTGAACTTGACCCTTTTAAGAAAATATTACAACCTATTACAACTATTACAACATAGCCCCCCAAGGTAATGTCAACGTTCCGGTTCCCTTGGCTCCGTTTGCCGTGTCCCTCGTTATGTTCCTGGGTAAGGGGGAGAGCGGGGGAGATTGGGTTGGGCCGTGTCATGGCCGTCTTTGCTGCCAAGATGAGGCCGTCTTTACTCTTTGTGTGTTTGGCCTATGTGCCGTGTGCTCAGCTTATTGTCTCGGCTGGACTTTGGTTATCTATCTTATGTCGCGGGCCGCAGAACCCAACAGGTGGAACGGTGTGTGTGCGAAGGATACCTATTCCACCTGTGACGACTCCTTATCACCGACTTGCCTGAGACGAGGAAGCGGGCAGACCCGGTATGGCCATTTTATGGGCACCGGGAGGAATTTGCAGGTTAAACGTCCCGGCCGGTACGGCAATGTTATCCTGGATACTCAAATAGCGCAAGGATTCGTTCATCGTTTGGCCACCCGGCAGTTTAACCGTGAGGTTTACGGCTAAGGGCTGGTACGTTTGTTTATCGATCCAAAGCGTCATCGAGGAAAATCCGAAGCTTTGGTTGGCCTTCTTGGGAGTCAGTTTCAGCTCGTAGGTCGGGTGAGTGGCGATTTGAGCGGACGTGTTAACCAGGCTCACATGATTTTGTGACAGAATGTGGCTTAATGCGGTCGTCAGCAATGCTGGATTTTGGGCACCCAGAGCCGATCCTTTGGGCACAGGAATTTTCATGTAGGTCTTGTTGGCCTGATTCAGGATCGTGATCGTGTGTCCGTTGGACACACTGACGACTTGTTGATGGCCGTTGATGTCTACGGTACTCCTGGCCATGTCGGGAGATTTTGTCCACAAATGGATTGTTTGCTTCATGGATCCTGTAGGCAGTCCTTTGATGCTCAGCGACATGATACTGTGAGAGGTTTTGATGCGGGACTGGGCCTGGATAATGTGATGGGCGATAGAGGAAGCCGATACCGGAGGATTAGAGACCCCACAGCCTGCGACGGCAAAACCCGCCAGTCCCGTCATCCCCGCAAGGACCCAAGATTTGCGAAAGTTCATGAGACACTCCCTTTCTGTAGCCTAAACCCCATTGTATTAAAAGATTAGTTCGTGAGGAAGATGTTCCGCTCAATTTTCAACCCGTTACGGCCCGTTATTTCTCGACCCGTAAAATTGCCGACTGTTTGTTCATTCGGATAAAGACTTCTCTTCATCCTGTCATTGTCGATTAGATGATTACGATACGAACGCTTATAGGAGGGTTTTTCCATGGTCTATCGGGATTTAGTCCCTGTTTTCCGTCCGGGATAGTCCGGGTCCTTATACTGAACCTGGTTGCCGACCGTCAATGACTGCGACCACACAGATTAAGGATTCGAGGCCGGTTTTCCTTGACACCGGCCAACTTTTGATGACCCCAGGCCTAATATCTTTATACGAGGTTTCGGGCCGCTGTGCCCGGCAACCTGCATGCATGAAATGGACTTTCCCTGCCCTCTCGCCCTGGCATAAGCTCGAGATCGGCACGATGCCCCCCGGGGAATACTCTCTCTGCCATTTAGAATGCTGATAGGAATCTGTGGCGGGTGCCTCGGGGGCCCAAAATTGCCGCCGCCTTCGGGGCGATCGCGTGGGAAAGATTCGGGGCATAGTCAACCTCCCGGGGGCCGGGTGCGGAAAGTCACTGTTTTGGTGAGGAAAGTGTATGTCCCCATTCTGCGTTGCAGATCCCAATGGCTGACGATCAACGGTTTTTGTTCGGTCAACTTTTGGGACATATTGATGAGGTGACGACGTGCATCGCAGATGCCGACAAGAAGATTGTGCGCCAGGTGGACCCCATAGGAGGCCATGATCCGCCTTGTGCATGGTCCCCGCATGAGTTGGCGGCCCACCGACGTGATCGTGGCAGAACCGGATACGGATTTGGTCCGTTTTTTCGATGTGGACCCTGTGGCTTGCTGGGCTCGTTTGGTCTCCGATGGAAAACGGTCCCCGGCGCCAAGCCTTGATTTTGGTGGCCTGGGTCGACCACGCCACGCACACCTTCCTGGGTGCGCCGTATCGCCGCTGAGTGTGCCACCCGCCAATCGAAATGGTTATCGTGGCATTGGCCCGCCAGGGGGATTGTTGTCCGGCCGGCCCATCCTATCAGGACGTGGGGCCGAGTTAGCATGACGAACGAGACCGCGTCAAGGTTCTGTCTCGGACGGCACCGCGTTGAGAAGTTTGGCGTTCAGGTGACGGTGGAACCTCGCGATCCTTCCGCTCCATCGAATTTCCCGGCCATAGACTAGTCGATGCGGCCTGCCGCAGCAGACATCCAACCGCCGTCTCTTTTGAATGGCGTTTCTGGCGGGGAGATTTTCGGGGCAGGACAAAAGGAAGGAGACCGAGAGAGTAGACGATCAGATTTTAAACATCCGCGTTCGACTAATAGGGGCAATCCCTCTAATATGAGTTATTCTTTCACGTGTATCATTATTCCCATATTCTCCTTGCTCGATTACGGCAAAAAAGCCCAGTCAATCAGCCATACCACACCAAGAACAAGCCGTGCGCATCAATATCTTTGTCAATGTCATCAAGCTGTCCACAATTACATATTCATCTGCCCCGTGCGCGTTGCCTCCTTCTGGTCCGAGTAACACCAGAGGAGTCTTGCTGAAACGATTGAACATGGCTCCGTCACAGGCAAATGGCGCCGTCACCATATCTCCGTTCACACCCAAGTCCCTGGCTGAGTGGGCTACGTCTTGAGCTAAAGGATGATCCGGAGAAATGCCGCTACCTAAGAGCGGTGGTATCATGGCCGTCAATTTATACTCAACATCCGGAAATTGTCGAGACAGCCATGCGTTAATTTCTTCTCCGACGTCCGGATTGTCGTCAGCACCCGTTTCAACCCAAAACACGGATTCAGCCTGCGCAGGAACCCTCGTGCCCATGGGCTGGTCTGCGGGTCCGGCCTGCAGTCGGTCGACTTCCCATGGATATTGGTTTAGGCGCGGATGCGCATTGAAAAAATCGTCTAATGAACTCAACATTGCGGCTAAACTTTTCGCAGGGTTAAAAGTGGTTTCGCCGGAAAAAGTTCTTCCGGGAAGTCCGGTAACGAGCAGATTCCACACACTCGTGCCACGATGTTGCGACGCGAGTTTGAGGTTGGTAGGTTCCATTAATATGGCACCGTCAATCTCGGGATATCGTAGGCGCCCCGCGAGGCTCGCGTTGGCTCCGCCGAACTCTTCGTCAACGACACTTTCGAAATACAATGACCCCAACAACACGATACCCAACTCTATGAATCCACGCATTGCCATCAACCCCGCAGCCAGACCGCCCTTCATGTCGAATGCGCCTAATCCGTATATTGCGCGCCCGTCATATTCCCCACCAAAAGGCTTATGCCGCCAGGGGCTGGAGTCCAAAGCCACCGTGTCAATATGGCCTGTGTAAAGCAATGACCGACCTTTTCCGACACCGCGAAGCACCGCCATAAGATTAGGACGGTCTTGATAGTGTCGGCCTAGAGCACGCCACGCGGGATGTTTGTCGATATTTTCGACGGCCATGATATCGTATTGGTCCACCTCCACCCCGAGTTGGCGGAGCCAGTGACCTATCACGCGTTGAGCAGCCAACTCGTCTCCGTCGGGGGGATGATTACGGGAGGGCAATTGAACGAGCTCTTGTACCAAACTGATCAACATATCGCGCCGAGCATCAACCCATGTGTCTATTGCGTGGCCAGATTTCTCAAGGGCGCTTCGCGAACTATGGCTCGCCACCTTGTCACTTCTTTCAGGAACAAGATAAGGGAAGTAGAAAGTTAGTGTAAAGTCAACCGAGTTCAATTATACAGTGTTCAAAACCGCGTCACAATAAATTAACATGAAATCACATGAAATATTTTATGCCAGAGTATAAATAATTACGATACCGCGAAAATTTTCACGAGAAGACTTAGGAAGTGAGTGTCGTGTCCTGCTCCCGGATGACAATTACCGGATTCACAGTGATTTACTGGACAGCTGACATGGGAGAATGAACAGACTTGCGAGTTTTTTTAGTGTTCGCTCGCTATTTCAGGGGGATGGGTTTTGATGACCGTTATGAAGTCCGCGAATCGATCATCATGATGAGAAGAAACGTACTCGGATGAGACGAACTTCCCAACGAAAGGGTGAGATTGAGATCGGATGAATAGGGAGGTAGAAAGGGCTAGGGGATAAGCAGCCCTGCCACCTCGGCCATGAAAATGTGTTGCGCGAGCGTTTGGCGTGATCCAGGACGACGGTGATGGGAAGAATCATGAAATTCGTCGCGAGTTCTTTGAGGGGAGTGCTAGTCGACTCCGCATTGATGGGGGCCGTATGGGTGACGGTGATCATTTCATGGGTAATGGCAGCAAACGGGCCCAAAGTATTAAACTCCCTTATGTCCGGAGGGTGCCGACGAGGGACACTCGCGAGTGAAGTCCCAGAGACAGCGACTGATGTGGCTCCCATGACAAGATGTGCGGCATCCATAAGAACACCCGACGCTCAAGGTCTTGAGCGTCGGGGCGACATTGGAGTCAGTGGTTCCTTGACGAAGGCAGATTGAACAGCGGTGTCGGCTTGAGTGGGGATTTTTCCGATCTTGCGACGCGTAAACCAGGGTTATCGGAAACAATTTGAGGGCGATTCAGGGAGAGAACACAAAACGGTAAATTTCATGCGTGAACCGTATAGTGAGGAGTTTCCTAATTGATTCATGGCTCCGTCAGTGCTATCCATGACGTCAAAGGATTATGCTTCATGGAGATATGGTCCTCGCTGCAATAACATCTTTTTTCGAAATTCGAACCTCCGCTCGGAAATTTAAGTTTCCATCCATCCGGCAGAACGGGCTAGAGATATGGCACCATATGTCACCGCCTGTTCTCCCAATGCGGAAGGAAGAATCTGGGGACGCAGTGTTCCGGGAATTAGATAGCTATCTAATAGGGGCCAGAAATACCCTTTCCATGCAGGATAAAATACGCCTAAGCCACCTCCCATGATAACTTTTTCAGGGTCGAAAAGCGCGATTGCCGCACTAAGTGCCCAGGCCAAACCTTCACCCAAATACCGCCATGCCTCCACCGCACACGTATTGCCCATGGAAAGACCGTCTATTAATTGCCTTGGGAAATCTGACACGATCTCCCCTGAACATTGACTGTACAACCGTGACAAACCACGGACTCCGCAGACGGTTTCCAAGCATCCCATTTTTCCACAGCCACACAGTACTCCATGAGTGTCAACGGTAAGGTGCCCTAACTCTCCCGCAATAAGGTGGGAGCCTTTGTAGATTTGTCCATTAACGACGATTCCCATAGCAACTCCCGTTCCTATGACAACACATAACATGTTCTGGGATGCCGTAGATGACGCCAGTTCGCCGAGAGTATGCAAGCGTACATCGTTTTCGATTAACACAGGTCGAGACCATTTCTCTTGGGCGAGCTTAGCGAATGGGACATCGACCCATGATAGATTGCTGTTCTTTCGCACAATGCCCATTTCTGAATCAACCAGACCGGGAACACCCACGATTAGGGCCGATGCATCTTGGTACCTATGATCGGACCGTAACAGGTTATCGACGACATTTATGACCTTAGTAGGGCTTGGCGGAGATGGGGTTAGGTCACGATGGTGGACAATTATTGCGCCGTTGGTTTCAACTAAGTAAGTACGCACATTAGTTCCGCCAATATCAATTGCCACGATATACTTTGAATGGGGCATCGTTATAAGAATATCCTCTCCGGCTCAAGATGTTAGGATTAGGATTTGACGCTAATGGCGCGAATGCTAACCTGTCATTTTATCGATCCCGCCAGCATTCCGGATACTAAGCGCTTTTGAACAATAAGAAACAGTATCAGAACAGGAAGGGTTGCCACTAAGGAAGCTCCCATAAGATAGTTCCATTGTATCTGGTATGCGCCCATAAAGCTGTAGATGCCGATGGGTAAGGGCATGGTCGACTGGGAAGTTGCTAACGTTAAGGCAAAGGCAAAATCATTCCATGATTGGATAAACGCATACACTCCGGCAACAACAATTGAGGGAATGGCTATCGGCACAAATACTCTCCAAATCTTTGTCCATGTACTTCCGCCGTCTACATCCACAGTTTCCTCCAATTCGCGGGGAATGTGCCGCATAAATCCCGCGATGCTCCACAAAACAAAAGGTAATGAATAGAATCCGGCATCCAAAATTATTAAGCCCCAGTATGTGTCGGTGAGGTGAGCAATAGCCATGACATGATAAGCGGATACAATGATTATAGAAGGCGAAAATAGCTGAGTCGCAAGAAACCCGAAAAGCCATATTTTCCGGCCGACTATGTTCATGCGCGATAACGCGAAGGCGGCTGGAATTCCCGTAAGTAAGGCTAGAATCGTACTTCCCCCAGCAATAATGACGCTATTCAGAAGCAAATGCGCTACGGGAAGTTGAGACCACATCAAGAGATAGTTGCGCAAATCAATATTAGTGGGCCATAAATGATATAGATCAGACGATAAATGACGGCTAGGCATTAAGGATACAGCTATCATAATAAAAATGGGGAATAAGGTCAGTACGGTGAATACGCTTAAGACGATGTACGAAAAGACACGGTCTCCAGACAACGTATGTCTCGGGATTCGCGAGATGCGAGAGGCACCATCACCAACTTTGGCTGCTATCATAATAAGTTTCCCTCCGTGCGCCGATAAACCTTAACATATGCTACTCCAAGCCCCATTAATATAATAAAAGCTAATAATGCAGCTGCTCCAGCTTGTCCGAACTGACCTAACGTGAAAGCTAATTGGTACACAAAAATTGTTATGGTCGATGAGGTGCTTGCGGGACCACCCTGAGTCATGATCCAAATAATGGGGAACGAGTTAAATATATAGGCGAGATTGATTAAAACGACTAACTGCAGAGCGTTTGTAATCTGCGGAAGAATAATTTTACGAAATCGATAGAATCCTTTCGCGCCATCTATGGCGCTCGCCTCCAGGATTTCTCCAGGAACCGCCTGAATTCCACTCAGTAAAGTGAGTGTGGTAAACGGTATGGACACCCATATTGCCAAGATCATCATAACGGGAAAAGACGTCCGGGCAGTAGCCAACCAACCTATCGGATGTGAAATGAGATGAAGCTGTAACAATAGTGTGTTGACTTGACCATAGGTTGAATTAAAAGCCATATCACCTAAAATGGCAACAATGGTCAAAGGAATAGCCCAGGGGATAATGATTATGGTGCGAAAAAATGACTGACCTTTGAGAGGCAACGACACGGCATAAGCCAGGGCCAACGAAATAATTATTGTTGGCACAAGAATTCCTGCTGTCCAAATTACGGTGTTCAACATTACTCTCATAAGACCGGAAGCAAACAGTCCTGAAAAATTCTTAAATCCTGCATTTCCCGTTATAATGCCAAAACTATTCGTTTGCCCAAACGCCATTTCAAACAAGTGAACGATAGGATACCCTACAGCCATTGTGATAACAAGCAGGGCAGGCATCAAATAAATCAATCCCTGCCAACGGTGTCGACTCGTGCTCATGAGCGGTTCACTCCCTTTGGGAGGACAGGCGGTATTTTTCAACGCTGTCCTCCTGTTTCGTGCTATTTATTTCAACGCCGCGGTTACCTTTGCATTGGCTTGACTCAAGGCTTGCTGTGGCGAAGTAACATGACTATAGGCTGCCTCGACGGCATTTGTGACCGCTAAGGAAATCGCGTCGAAGTGGGGCACCACAGGCTCGTGTCTTGTCGGGCCGCTTAATGCTTTAAGGTACGGCCTAAATACTGGTGATTTTTCAAAATACGACTCGGCTCCCACGGTCTTCATTGTGGGAAGCATACCTTCTGTTTTGTCAAAGGTTGTCCTTATGGGTTTAGTAAACATGAATTTCATAAACTCCCATGAGGCTTTTTCGTTAGGACCTTTGAACATAACCATAGAATCGGTGATCGCCGGATTTAGAGGACTTACTCCCGGTTGAGCCGGTATACTTGCAACCCCCACGGGAATGTGGTTGGCCAATGCCTCCTTGACGAGCCATGGACCGTCTATCATCATGCCAACTTTTCCCGAAGAAAACTGTGTTTCCAAACCAGCTCGGGTGGATGCGGTGACGTTAGGTTCGGTACCACCTGATTTAATGAGGTTGTCTAAGTACTCAAGGGCTTTCAAATCAGGCGCACTAGTCAGGGTGCCGCGACCATTTCGGAAGATGTGTCCCCCAAAGCCCCACATTGTGTACCAGTAGTCCAAAGATGTTTCGACTTGAGACCCGACGAGGCCATATCCAGACTGTCCAGTAATACGATGAATTTTAATGGCATCGGTTGCTAACTGACTCCATGTCTTGGGCGGGCCTGAAATTCCTGCTTTGGAAAATAAGGATTTGTTGTATACCATTAAACGGATGGACATGGCTTCTGGTAAACTGTACTGTACGTTTTTATATCGAATAGAAGCCAAAGCCGCAGGGTAAAACTCCTTGGAAAAGGTTGGAGTCATGAAGGATGTTAAGGGAACAAGCAAACCGCTGTTTACATACGATGGAAGCCACCGGGTTCCGATGATGGCAACGTTGGGGGCATGTCCGCCACCGATCTCGGTATCCAGAACTTGATGGCCCAGACTCCAGTTGATTACGCGCAAATGAACATGAATATTGGGATGAGAAGCTTCGAATTCTTTAACGAACGCCGGAAAATACTTGTTGGACGCAGCACTGTACTCCATGGCATCAAAAGTAATCGTGATTTGCTTGGAGTTTGAAGAAGAACTAGATGCTGTTGATGAACCACAACCGGACAGTAATAGGGTGGCCATGGCTCCCAACGCCCACAATCGACGATGCATACGTAAGTCTCCCTTCACGCAGGATAAAACGTCCCGTGCTAAATGCAATAGTGAACTGGCTCTAAATTCTGACTTATCTCCAAACAGACGGACAATTCGCAAGAGACACAACAGTAACTAAACCAATGCAAAATTAATACTAGCACAGGTGATTGATTTTGTGCATAATGAAAGTGAAATCTTTGTGGTTTTGTACTATATTGAGACAACTTGTGGACGTTTTCAATCAATAAATCATTCATTCTATCATTAAGGAGACAGTCTATTGACCGGTATGCGTGTTTATCACCTTATACAGCACCAAGCATCGACATGGCAAGCAACGTTACCATTCACAAAACCGCTACCCTTTCCCGGCCCTTATGTCTTCAGCGGCAGCGGATCGTCGTATTATCTCGCCCAGACGGCTGCCCATTATGCCCTTTCGATAGGATTAGAGGCTCGAGCCGTGGCTTCAACCGACATAATTCTTGAGCCGGAAATCTCGTTACGCGGGACGGGCACTCTTCTTGTCATTTCTCGGTCTGGTACCACGTCAGAGGCTCGGTGGGCGGCTTTACGCGGAAAAGAGTACGGATGGTCTGTAGTGGCGGTAACTTGTCACGCCGACAGTCCCTTGGTTCAGGAAGCCGACCACGCAATGGTCTCCCCCGAGGGCGAAGATGACACCGTTGTGATGATACAGTCTTTTAGCAGTATGCTCTTTTTGTTGCAAAATAGTTTGCTTCTTACGGCAGGCCAATCCTACGAGTCAAGTCCTCTTGACGGCTTCACCCATGATCTCATACAACAAACCACCGCCATCATTCCCCAGGTATTTACCCCGGTTGCTCCCCGCCGGATGTACATGCTCGGAAGCGGCACGAGATATGGCATTGCCCAAGAAGGGGCACTGAAGGCGCAAGAAATGTCCAATCAATGTGCCATGGCTTATTCCCCTATGGAATTCCGTCATGGTCCATGGGGAAGTGTCACTTCGGAGGATTTGGTCGTAGTGTTAGGTCAGACGCGGCACCGTCGCCTGGAGCACGATGTGGTAGAGGATGTATTGCAAAGAACCTCCAGAGTGATGGTTATCGCTCAACAAGAGTGGTTTGAAGCACATCCACCACACCCAGCAATCATTCTCCCGTCGAAATGGGACGACATCACGTTGGGTCCCTTAGCCATTATCCCCTTGCAAATTCTGGCGTGGCATTGGACGATTGGGAAGGGGAAAGACCCGGACCATCCCGTCAATATTACCCAGGTGGTGCAATTAAATGACAGAGAAGCTTATAACGGCCCATCCGAAAAACACTCATGAACGGCAACAAGCGATTTTGTTACTGGTAAAACAAATGGGTACTGTTAGAGTGCAAGAACTGGCCGATACCTTTGCGTGTTCCGTGGCTACGATTCGGCGGGATATCCATCACCTAGTGGCCCGTGAGCCACAAATTCGGCGGTATCACGGGGCGATAGGGTTTGCGTTGCAGGACGGAGAACAACGGTTTGATGACAAAACATCTCTTTATCCGGAAGAAAAAGACGACTTGGCAGCTCTGGTTGCGGACTGGCTTCCGGATCACGCGGTCGTCGGGTTAAACGGCGGAACAACCACCACACGGGTAGCCGCTCATATTGCACAAGATCCCAGGGGCATAACGGTTGTCACCAATGCGATCAATATTGCCTATCAATTGTCCCAAGGGAATGTTCCCGTGGTTGTGATTGGTGGGGACTTGCGGCCTTTCAATTACGAGACCACGGGGACCATGGCCATCCAGGGATTGTCTGGCTTACATCTGGACTGGGCGATTCTTGGGGCGAACGGAGTCAATCCAAGAATTGGAGTCAGTACGACAGCGAACGACGAGGCGGTCCTGGGGAAAGGTTTCCGCCAAGCCGCTGATAACGTCTTGATTATCGTCGATCACAGTAAAATCGACACCAATGCCCTGTACCGCATGCTGGAATGGTCCGATGTTGACTATGTGGCGACGGGTATGGCGGCCGCTTCTCGTCTGCGCCATTGGCCACTTGTCAAGTCGCCGGTGATGAATGGCCGTGAAACGGTGGGGATTTGGAAGACAGATTCCCAGAGAGCACCCGTATGATTTATTGTGTGACCTTTAACCCGTCGTTCGATCTGGTTTTCTCCTTAGATTCGGGATGTGATCAAGGAGAAACGTACAATCAAATTCCGTGGGAGGGTCGTGCCGGAGGTAAAGGCAATAACGTAGCCCGTGCCATTAAACAATTGGGAGGCCCGGCGACAGCCGTCGGATTTTACGGGGGGGCGATGGGGGCGATGATCCAGCAGTTGCTCACAGAGCAGCATATTGGATGTCTAGCCGAGTCGGTGTCGGGGTCCTCGCGCGTATGCTTAACACTGTTAACGGGAGAGATCACGGAAATTCGAGGACTAGGTCCGAACGTCTCGACCGAAATCAGCCGTGTCCTTTTACAGCGGTTACGAACTCAACTGAAACCGAGCGACTGGATCACCTTGTCAGGCAGTCTTCCTCCGGGCCTCTCGGCTGACGACGTAACTGAGTGGATTACGACGTTGCGTCCCTATTGCCAGGGAATCATTGCCGATCTCTCCGGAGCCAACCTGGTCGCAGCGTACAAAGCGGGAGTGGACGCGATTTGTCCAAACCTCCTGGAGTATCAACAACTGCCAAATAACTTTATGATGTCGCGCCTTTCGCACATTTTCATCACTCAGGGACCTGAAGGGGTATTGTGGTATCCCCCTTCTCCAACCCCACCCCAGAGAATTTTCGCTCCGGTAGTGCCAATCAAAAATCCCGTGGGGGCAGGAGATGTGTTCGTAGGGGCTTTAGCGTATTCTTTGTGGCAAGGTCAGGAATGGAACGAGGCTCTCGTGCGGTCGGTTGCTGCCGCATCCGCCAGCGTGGTGACGAAGGGTGTGGGTGACATCGATGTGTCCTTATTCAAGGAACTCATTCCCCGGGTTCATTTAGGAGAACCTTAAAGAGGACACCCACGGAGCTGGTCCAAATTCCCGGTAATCTGGAACAAGTTGTGCTGTCGGACGCGATGGCTTTGTGGCTATTTCACACCGCATCAGGGAGGTTAGAAAATGCCCCGCTCCTCATTAAAACCTATTCTCACGCAATATGCCGAGACGCATCGCGTCATCTTGGGGGTTAATGCTGATAATCCCGAAATGTTGTGGGGGTTTGCCCAGGCTATCAAAATGCATGCGCTCCCGTTATTCGTGCAAGTGACGCCCGAGACTCTGGAAACATGGGGACAACACGTGATGACGGCGGTCATGACCGAAGTATTGGATCCCTTGCCGACTCCGGTGGCCTGGCATTTGGACCATGCCACGCAACCGGATGATATTGCATGGGCATTGGAGCAGGGGTTCACCTCGGTGATGTATGACGGTTCGGCTTTGCCGCTGGAAGACAATATCCGCAATACACAAAAGGTGGTCGAATGGGCCAGCGTGCGCGGGGCATTGGTAGAGGCGGAAATTGGTCACGTTCACAAACCAGGCGAGCCACCGGAATGGGCGCAACTCACAACACCCGAAGAAGCCCGGATCTTTGCAGAAGCAACCCATGTGGATGCTCTGGCCGTGGCCATCGGGAATCACCATGCGACCCGTGTTTCCCAATCCCAAGTGGATATTGAACGATTGGCGGCTATTCATGCGTTATGCCCTGTTCCGCTTGTTCTTCATGGCGCGAGTGGAATTGACCCTGCACTCTACACTCGCCTTAGGATGTCAGGCATTGCGAAAATGAATTTTGGCACGGAGTTCCGTACGATTTGGTGGCAAGTAGTCCATGATATGCCGGAAGGGAAACCCCGGAGCGTGCAAGCAGAGATAAGTCGACGCATCGCCGAAGCCATCCGCCACAAATGGGACCAGTTGTCTTATTGTCGTCCGAGTTCCTAAGTCGGTTCGATCCCGACTATTGGCTAGGCTCGCAGGATGCAGCGAGAGGATACTCTGGAACCGGGGACCAGGCACGGCCGATTGCCTCGACCGGGGCGGTGTGTCACCGGCAAAAATCTTTGCCCAGTGATCGCTACACTGGTTAATTGCCACAAACTGGCGATCACTTAGCTGAGAGAGGTATCCTCGTAGGTGTGAAGTGACGGATTATTGGAATCAACGCTGGGTCGATCGGTAGGGAAGTGTTGCTAATTAATAGCGGGCGGAACGCCAATGCTGAACTTATGAGCGCAGGAGATTGGTGATTCCAAGCATTTCGCAGCATGTGTCGGACCCGACGCGTCTGGGGTATGGGATCTGTTGGCCGCAGCCGATGCGGCTTTGGATTCGGTAGACGTGTTGTGGCAGCAATAGTTGGATTGTGCGAGGCTAAAGGAGAGCCTGGCCCCAGGCTTAATGAGCATTGAGAACGGATGGCGCTGGATTCGTTGACCATTCGGGTGCCGGATCCCTTATCCGGATGCTGGGTTGCCGGGGTCATGTACCTTCATTGGCCGAGAAGTACGGGTAGAGGAAATTCGGGGGGCCGAGCATTTTATCTTAAAGTGTATGATGCCCCGAACGGCTGAAGCTGACACTGATCGTGGATCCTGCGGGCGAGCTATCCGGTTTTTCGGTCGGCAATGAGATCTCGTTGCGGGATATTGAACGGAACAATCCGCTCTATTTGCCGCAGTCCAAGATCTTTCATCACAGTGCTGCCATAGGCCCTTGCAGCTTCCTGGCCGAGTCGTCGGATGTCACGGGCGGTGGGAAATCGCCATGAATATCTGGCCGGCAGCGGCGGGAGATCTTCTCCGGTTGTGTGAGCACCTCGTAGATGAAGCGTGCACCCGACGAGCGTCCTGCGTCCTCGAGGGGGGCGGTCCGGTGGCTGGGCGGCGCTGACGACCGGAATCGCGGTCGTGCCCCCGGCAAGGTTACGCTCTAGGACGAGGAGGACGTTACGGATTAATATCACGGGGGTCGGCACCCTCACCAAAGTGGCGTGAACGATTCAGATCGGACTGGGTTCTCTCTGTCCAGAAAGGTGTAGCTAAATAATGTTATCCCGTTTCATGGCTTGAACCTCGCTAAGGTATCCATAGACCGTGACTCGCGATACTCCAAGCATCTTGGCTACCCGATCGACTGTCCCCTTGACCGAGAAGACTCCCTTGTCGTCAAGGGCGCGAATGAGTTTCAGGCGTTCGTCTTTGTCCCCTAACAAGAGTTCGTTTCCCCTCGCGTCCACGGTTTCATCTAAAATCCGCGTGATGACTTCGTTGATGTCGGTGGCGAAATGTTCTTCAACTTGGGTTGCTGTCGATGTGAAGTCGCGCAAAACGTTGGACGCGATGAGAAGCTCAGAAATGTCGTAGTTGATGCACAGTGCCGCGAAAATGCGCCCAGATGGATCTTTAAAATAGATTGAGGAGGACTTTAGTGTCTTCCCCGATCGGGTTTTGGTGCGGTAATTGTATTGATCGTAGTCTCCATAAGGGTTGTTGATGACGGGGAGACCGAGATTGGTCGAGGGGTCACCTACTTTGCGCCCGGTAATGTCCCCGTGAACAATTTCCACGATGGACGATTCCGGGAACCGCACGTCATGAAGAACCACCTCGCATTTTTCCCCCAACAGGTTGCCCAGAGCCACCGTAGTTTGCTTGAGAAACCCCATAGCGATTTCGGCATCAAACAATATTTTACACACCTCCGGAAAAATTCTTTGAGGCCTTTTCGCAGGGTCCGCTATAGTTCGCAACCTATGTTGGTCTATTCTGCCAACGCTACCATGTCGATTTCCACTAAGATACCCTTCAACGTGGAACCAACCGTGGTGCGAACAGGGTAGGGCGGCTCGAAAAAGCTCTCGTAGATCTCGTTAAACCCCGCAAAGTCCTGCTCGAGATTCTGCAAATGAACTGTGGTTTTGATTACTCGGTTTAGCCCTAAACCGGCCTCTTCTAAAATCGCTTTGAGGTTAAGCATTACCTGGCGAGTTTGTTCTTCGACGGTCTCGCCCACGACGCCTCCGGTTTCGGGGTCGATGGGACCGAGTCCGGCGGTGAAAACAATTGAGCCCGCCTGAATGCCTTGAGAGTAGGCTCCTCCGGGAGCTGGAGCCTTTGCAGTTTGGATGGCTTTCAACGAAGACATGACCACGACCTCCTAATGAGTTCCGCCGCGGGACATAATCGGCAGGATAGCTGTGACTTGTCCGTTCTCGACGCCGACAACGTTGTTTTGTAGGTTCATCACCGTGCAAATATGATTTGGGATGATGGATACGCGGTCTCCGATTTCCGGTCTGGGAGCCTCGGGCGCGATTTCCACCACGGCGTGTTCTTCTGACAACCGCGCAATCGTCCAACCAGGAAATCCCACAACGTATCCATATGCTCCTTTGAGCGGGCCATCGGTTGACAGCATCTTGCTACCAGCATCCAAAACGGCTCGGTTTTCTGCAGGTTGACTCACCACGGTAGCCCAGATGCGTGCCGCACATTGCTCAATTTTGACGGAACCGCTGTAAACGATGCCCATATCATTAAAGATGTATATGCCGGGCCGGATTTCCGTGGCGTGTTCAATGACATCCATGTTATGCGAGAGAATAGTCCCGCCTACACTCACGGTCTCAACCGCAAGGTGGCGGGACTCGAGGTTCTTGCGATATTGAGCCATTTGCTCATCCTCATCCCGGATGATGCGACGGATAACAGCTCGGTCTGTGTTGCCCGCAATATGTCCGGCAAATGACATGAGACCCTGGAACGTCAGCCCCGGTTCGTTATGGATGGCATCGGCCAATTCAATGACTGCCGATCCGGTTAGTCCACAACGGTGAAACCCCGTGTCCACTTCTACGAGGACGTTGATGGGACGCTGTGCCAGCGCCGCTGCTTGGCTCAACGTTCTCATGGAAACAAGGGAGTCGATCGAGACGGTGGGGCGCAGTCCCCGCACCATCAGAGTGGCCAGACGATAGGCCTTGGCAGCGCCGACCAGAGGATAGGCGATTAGAAGGTCACTAAACCCGGCTTGGAGCATAACCTCTGCCTCATCCAATTTGGCAACGGTTAAGCTCGTTGCACCTCGATTAAACTGCTTACGCGCCAAGAAGGGCTGCTTATGCGTCTTGGTATGGGGGCGCACAGTGAGGCGGCGTTCGGCGGCACGATCTTGCATCGTCTTGATGTTGTTTTCGACGACGTCGAGATCGATGGCCACAAACGGGGTCTCTAATTGATCGAAGCTGTGGGACATGGCTACACCTACTCTTCCGATATTTGACCACCATCAACCACGAGACCGATTCCGGTGATGAAACTGGAAGCATCGCTGGCCAAAAACAGGGCGGCATCGGCGACCTCGGCCGGGAGACCAAATCGGCCCATGGGGATTTTAGTGACGTACGCGTTGAGAAATTCTGGGTCTAGTCCGGAGCGCGCTGCCAACCCGGTGTCAATGAATCCAGGGTTGAGTGCGTTGGCCCGAATGCCGTAGGGAGCCAATTCGATGGCAATTGTCTTGGTTAAAAGCAGCACGCCTGCTTTGGAGGCGTTGTACGCGGCCAGCGCTTTTTCGGCTAGCAGGCCATTGGTTGAGGACATGGTGATAATACTGCCATGTCGGTTGGTCATCATGCGGCGGGCGCCTTCCTGGCAGGTTAAGAATACCCCAGTCAGGTTGATGTCCAGGGTTCTTTGCCAGTTCTCTAGTGATATGTCAATGAAGTTAGCCCCTTGTGCCACACCAGCGTTGGCTACCACCACATCGGTTGAACCCAGTTCTCGATCCACGGTGCGAAATGATTCACGGACGGATTCGGCGTTACCGACATTGGTGGGGATAGTGCAGAAACGCCCTCCCAGCCCTTCTCCGGCAAGAGAATCGGCTACGCCGTCTAATGCTTCGGGGTTGATGTCTAAAAGAGCGATCTTGGCGCCGGCCCGCCCAATAGATCCTGCAGCGCCTGTGACCACGGCAACCTTATCCCCAAGAGTCAAGATGTGCCTCCCCCCTCCTCTTCTTACCATACTCGGTCGGGAAGATTGAATCAATAAAAAAATTAGCGGATTAATAAAATATTATTGTAAATAGAATTATCCTGGTACTACAATTGGATCAAATACCCTGTCAATCGGTATCTGCAGGGGAAAAATGGCTAACACAGTCTCGGTGGGGGGAGGACTACGCGGGCGACCTCCGCAGTGCAAGCGGGATAGATCGAAACCTGCCGGTATCGGAAGCAGAGGATAGGGGTTCCATCAGCCAGGATGGCTGTGCTTCTTAGCCGCACGTCCGTGCTATCCATAAATACATAAATTGGGAGTTTCAGAGCGGCGACCACTATAGGCGCGGAATTCAGAGTGTTGCGATGGATTGGAGGAGAATTAATCGGTGTTTGACAACGGAAGCATAATCGACTTGAGTCTGACCCTCTCTGAGGCGCAGGCGCCAACCTGGCCGGGTGATGTACGCTTTCAGACTCATGTTACGTCGTGGTTTAGAAATTATGAAGCCTTCGGAATCACCATTCCATCGCGCGGGCCCTTCCAGACCCACTCTATCCACATGAGTGATCATACTGGCACCCATTGTGATGCTCCGGCCCACTTCGTCCCCCCGCCTGATAGCGGACTGCCGCACGCCAGTCCGGCTGGTCACATGACTGTCGATATGATTCCGCTGACTCAATATATGGGATATGCAGCGGTCATCGATACCCGGCATGCAAAGGCGTCCGATCAAACCAATGGCACCATCACATCGGGAATGGTTGCGGAATTTGAGGAGAGGCACGGCAGGCTTGCTCCGGGGGAAATTGTGCTCTTCTACTCCCAGTGGGACCGCCGATATCAAGGGGGCGGGGGATATTACGGGCCGTTAGACATTCCGCCAATTGAAGACACGTGGAATGCGCCGACCGTCGAGTGCATTGAATTCTTAATTGAACGGGGAATAAAGTGCATCGGAACCGACGGTCCCAGTATCGGCCCGGCAAATGACGCCCAACCTGTGCACGTGGCCGCCTTGGACGGTGGTCTCGGGATTGTCGAGGGACTTGCCAATCTGAATCGCTTACCTCCCCGTGGCAGTTATTTTATTTTTCTTCCGCTGAAATTGGGCGGGGGGACAGGGGGCCCTGGACGAGCCCTGGCATACATTGCTAATGAGGGTCCGGGAGCAATGTGATGGAGTCATTTATGCCGCCAAACATGATTAATGCCCTGTTGCCTGTTGGGAATAGAGTGGGAGAGCCAGTCTTTAGAGAACGATGTGTCGGCGTCCGCCGCGCCACCATTTTACCCGGACTAAGAATGGTGTTGAGGTGGTGTCAGCAGTTGGCTAAAAGTGTTAACAAAACAAAGAGAGACAGCAGCCTTCGTTTGACCTTTTTCGCCCTCCGCAGAGGAAGAGGAGTTGGGGTGTATCGTCTTCTCGGCGTGTGGGAGCTCCCCTCACTTGGCAAGCCAGCACCTCCCTGATTCCCCTTAGAAACGTCCCCCAACAACGGGGACGCTCACCTGGAGTCCATGGCTCCAGACAAGACCTACGCGATATTAGGCGGGTAGCCTGCGCAGGCTTTGGTTCTTCCTCGTTTTGTGAGAAGGATACCTAAATGTACCGATCCACTGACGGTACAGGTTCACCATATTCACAAAATCCGCGCCGGCTACGAAGAAATGTGCCGGATTTGCGCACGTAAAGGTGTGTTTGATGCGCTTGCTGTTCTGGTTGGGCACATTTGAGACCTACAAGCCGGATTGCGTTCGACTGTCAGCGTTCCCTCGCGAAACGCGAGATCCCGCACCCACTGCACGATCTGGCCTTCGAAACATTTGAACCGATTATAGGCAACAAAGCGATAGCTGCCTGCGGTGCTGCTGAAATCTCCTTGTATCGGCCATTTGCCCAACGCGACTTTTTTATCTCCTACAAAAATACCTGGCAACAGCCTTTGTACCTGACATGTCCGCAGAGAGTGCTGAAAAATTGTCGGATTCTCCGTCGCTGCCGCCGTGAAAGCAATGATGTCCAAGACCATCACGCCGATTAACGCGGCTCGGCATCATGTCTTAATTTTTCCCGCCCTTCTCATGCGTCTTGGTAGACTTTATCCTGATTGAACCTGCCACTGAGATCAGTCCAAGAACGTCACCATGTTGTGACCGTGACTGGAGTGGACAAACATTAAAAAATATTGCTGGAAATGACGAGTGGGGGGACAGATTGTCGCCGGAATGAACGATTGTCAAAACACGAGAGACGAGTAAGGTAAAACATAAGCCGGACGATGCCACTCGAAAGAACTAGAAAAGTGGCGGGTGGGAGGTGATGGCGCAGACGGCTGCAGGACCTGTAAATGGCGCATGTCAAATAGCACGCCGTAAGTTCAGAACATTCTGGATGGTTACAGAGAGACAACGGCACAAAGCGACAACGGCACAAAGCGAGGTGATGGGGATCGGGAAATTCAGGCAAACCGGCTAAAGTGGGTAAATCGGCTCGAATACCGCAACATGGCACGGATGATCGGCCTCCGGCCACAACAACAAGAGTATTTCGTGTGGGGGGGGATAGCCTATACCCCCCCGATTGATTCACGATTCGATGACGAGGAGGATGGAATGTGGACAACGATTCCAAAGAAACCCCAGAGGAGGTCAGCGCTTCGGCAAGCCCCGAATGGAGCCGGCGTCAGTTTTTGGGCGGAACGGTGGCCTTGGGGGTGGTAGGCGCGGTGGCGCTGTTGGGGCGCTCCACCGTGGTGGATGCCGCCCGCGGAATTTTTGGTTCTCCCGTGCGTTCCGGACGGGTTCCCCTCTACGCCTACGATTATTACTATGTGCCCAATTATATGACGTGGCGGGTGGGCGACCGGATGGACATTATTTTCCAAAATCAAAGTCACACCCATTGGCACGAGTGGACCATGGGGCGCCACGTGAACGAGCAGTATTTTCAAGCCTTCGGAGAGCTTTCGGCGGATGCGTGGAGAGTGGATTTTTGGGACGGTGTCCCGGTCACGTTGAGCGATCCGTACAAAATCGACAATTTTGTGCCGCATGACGCCCTTGTGACCTACGAGGGGCCCCGATCCCTGTACAACATTCAAAGCGGCGGGGACTTTAGCCCCACCTTGAAGCCGGGAGGCAGCCTGCATATTGCCTTTACCGTGCCCAACAAACCGGGAATCTGGGACTTTGGCTGTTTTGTGCAGGAATATGTGCACTACCGGACGGGAATGCGCGGCAAAGTGCATATCCTGCCCGCGTGAGGGGATCGCCCAGCTCCTCGTACGGGCCCACCCGGGTTCCAAAGAAGGCCGGGCCAAGAGCCTATCTCACATGGTAATACCCAAGAAAGGAGGTCGTAGCCCCGACTATGGAGTCCCATCGACAGGAAGGAATACTATTTGGCGTGGTATGGATCATTCTCAGCGCCTTAGGCGAATGGGCCGCCAGGATCGTGATCCGTCACAATCCCCTCTATTACACGGCCTCGAATATCGGTCTGATGGTGGAACACGCCTTTGACTTTATCGTCGTCGTGCTGATTCCCGTTTTCGCGTTTGTGGCCCTGGGCATCGTTTGGGCGATGATTCGCTTTCACGTGAAAAAAGGCCAACGCGTGGAATTGCCCACTCAATGGGCTCGGACTAATCGGTGGTTTGTGGGGATTTGGGTGGTGGGGACTGCGCTTATCAATATTCTGTTCGTCTTGCACCCGACGACGACGGCGACCGAACACTTTTTTGCCATCGAAAATCCGTCGACCCCGCAAAATCGCCATGCCCTGGTCGTCGACGTGACCGCTCGGCAGTGGGAATGGATTTTCAGCTATCCCCAGTACGGGCTGACACAAACCGTGAATCGCAACGGGCAGGATTTGCTGGAATTGCCCGTCAATCATGTGGTCAAATTGGAACTGCGGTCTTATGATCCCTTTCACACGTATGACCAGTATGCGGATGTGATACACAGTTTCTGGGTGCCGTCGTGGGGCATCAAGGAGGATGTGATTCCGGGAGAGACCCGCACGTTGTACATTACCCCGACCCGGATCACGTCCTATGCGCAAAATCCCATGAGCCGCGTCCAGTGTGCCGAAGTGTGCGGACCCGGTCACCCCTGGATGGAGGCACCGCTCCAAGTCGTCAGCACCGCGGCTTTTCATCGGTGGATTGCTCAGCAACAAGCGTTACAGGCTCATCCGTAACGCCAGTGATCTCAAGGGCCCCCGGTTCGCGAGGGTGACCCGCATCAAGCAACAGACACACAAGAAGTGAGGAGGGATTGGTTTGGCACAAGTTGTGAGCGCCCCCGCCCCAGCGCCCCAGGCTCGCCGGGCGCAGTGGCCCCCCGTGTTACGCGGGTTTTTGTGGGCGGCCATCGGATTCGTGGTGCTGAACACGATCGTGGATATCGTGGATCCGTTTCGCGGCCATCCTTTTGTGACGGGTCCCTCGGCCACCTTGGGCTGGGTGGGGGCCGTCGTGGGCTGGCTATTGGGCGTAGGCGTGTGGGAAGGCGTGGCCTTACCGTTGTTTGGGTATCCGTCGCGGTGGATCGAGCCCTCCACAGGATGGCGACGCTATTTCGCATACAGTACCGATCACAAAGTCATTGGCTTGCAGTATCTGGGGTCCGCCATGGGCGGTTTCCTGATTGCGGGCCTGATTGCCATGTTCATGCGCATTGAGTTGATGAGTGATCATCTGACTATTTTTCACTATCCCACCAATTACCTCACGGCCGTCGGCATCCATGGCACCATTATGATGTTTTCCGTGGCCAATGTGGCACTTTTGGGCGGATTCGGCAATTACATGGTGCCCATTATGATTGGGGCCAGGGGCACCGCCTTCCCCAAATTGTCCGGAATCAGCGCGTGGCTGGTGCCTGCCGGCATTCTCAGTGTCCTCTTTAGCCCGCTGTTGGGGGCCTGGACCACGGGATGGCGGGGATATCAACCCTTGGCCTCCCAAGATCCCAACGGGATCCTGTTCTATTACCTGGGGGTGGCCGCCCTGACCACCTCCACCTTTATCGTCGCCCTGAACATGGTGACCACCATCATGTTCCGCCGGGCTCCGGGGATGACCTGGGGCCGTCTGCCGCTCTTTGCCTGGGGGCAGGTGACGGTGGGGCTGTTGGTGCTCATCTGGATTCCGGAAATTCAGGCGACGTTTGTCATGGGCCTGTTGGAAAAACTGGTGCCCTTTAACTTCTTTACGGCCACCGGCAGTGTGCTCAGCTATCTGGAACTGTTTTGGATCTTTGGGCATCCCGAAGTGTACATCATCGCGGTGCCGGTGTTCGCCTTATGGAACGAAATTATTCCCGTCATGTCGCAAAAGTCGTTGTTTGCCCGCGAATGGGCGGTCATTGGCTTGGTCTTCGTCATGTTGCTGTCGGGCTTGGTCTGGGCCCATCACCTCTTTACCAACATGCGCAACAGCGAGATTCTGCCGTTCGCCTTTTTCACCGAGATGATTTCGATCCCCACCGGATTTGCTTACATGGCCGCGATCGGCACGATGTGGAAAGGCCGGGTGCGGCTGACCACGCCCATGCTGCTGGTGCTCATGAGTATGTTCAATTTTCTCATTGGCGGACTCACCGGAGTGTTTTTGGCCGACCCCGTGGTCAACCTGCAATTGCATGATACCTTCTGGGTGGTCGGGCACTTCCATTACACCGTGATTGGCAGTATCGTGTTCACCGGCCTGGCGGCAGTGTATTACTGGCTGCCCAAAATGTCCGGACGCATGTACAGCGAATTCTGGGGCAAGTTTCTGGCCATCACCTTGTTTATTTTCTTCAATGCGACCTTTAGCCAGTTCTTCCTCTTGGGACTGCACGGCATGAACCGCTGGGTGCCGGCCTACCCCGCTTATCTGCAACCCATGAATTTCGAGGTTTCGATTATCTCCTTCTTCCTGGGACTGGCGTTTGCGGGGCAATTCGTGCACATCATCTGGGCCTGGGTCAAAGGCCCGAAAGCCGCCGACAATCCCTGGGATGCCCGCACTCCGGAATGGTTTACCGCCTCGCCCCCGCCTCGGGAGAACTTCCCGGTGCAACCGGAGATTGTCTCCAGCCTCTATATCTATGGGGCGCAACAGCCTGTGGCCGTGCAGCTGCCGGCGGAAGAAGAACTGGCCGCCGCCCGGGATGAGAGTCTGGAACCGGAAGGAGGATCGCCTCATGAGTAGCCGTCCTGTGTCCCCCGTGACCGAAACCATCGAAAAAAATCCGGTATTGCGGCGTAAAATGAATCGGTTCGGAATGAGCATGTTCATTCTGAGTCAAGTCATCCCGTTGATCGTCCTCATCGACGTGCGTTATCTGTTTGTGGGCCTCTATGTTTCCCCCCACCTCGACCAGGGCGTCGGATTGGCCTCGGCACTCTTCATGCTGCTGTCCATGGTGGTGGCCTGGCAAGTCAAAACCCGGGCGGCGCGAGGAGAGGATTTGACCCCCCGCCTCAAATGGGTCTTGTTGCTGGGGGCTCTGGCCCTATTGGCGCTGTTCTATCAGTGGTCATGGCGCCTGGTTTCCCCGGCGGACCGATTCGGCGAAGTGTATTACACCATGACCGGATTTGCGGTCTTTTATGCGGTGGTGGGTCTTGTCGGCCTGTTGTCGGCTCTGTCCCGGGCCCGGTTTCAACTGCCGGATCCTGACGACACCTGGCACCTCGAAGCCGTGTCGTATCTCTGGACCGGGATTGGTCTGATCTGGGTTCTGACCTACGTCGTGCTCTTTTTGATTTAATTCGCGGAACTCCCTTACGGCGAGTCCGTGACCGAAAGGAGGTGGAACCATGCGACCCTTTTTCCCCACCTTACCGCTGAAGATTCCCTATTCGCCCGGGATTTCTCACTGGTGGGATCCCATGTGGTGGATCTTTCAAATTGTGGTGATGTCCTTCTTGTTGCTGGGATTGCGCAAAGTCGCCATGGATATCGACCGGGCCCGGGGAGAGCAGTCTTCGGACCACACGCGCCAATAAGTCCCATCGGGCCCGGGTGCACCCACCCTCCCAAAAGGGGTGGGCGGCACCCCATGAGACGAAGAGGAGGATGCCGTGAACAGGCAAGGAGACAATCCGGGATCCAAGTGGACTCCCGATCGTATTGTGGCCGCGATTGCCGACCGGGCCCGGAAGCATCAATCGTTAGCGTCCTTTAGCGTGCGCCGGGAGGATGAGCCGTTGTGGGAAGCCGCCAAACGCCATTTCGGCAGCTGGAGCCGGGCGCTGGAGGCGGCGGGGATCCAGCCTCGCCGCCGCCGGGTGGAAACGGACCGTGTGCCCCAGGGTTCCTGGTCGCGTGAACGCATTATCCAGCACATCCGCCGGTATCAGGAAGAAGGGCACGATCTTAGACCCCATACCATGCAAAAATGCGACAATCGGCTGGTTTCGGCCGCGGGCTATTATTTTGGATCATGGTCCAAGGCCCTCGAGGCTGCCGGGGTTAATCCGGATGCGGTGCGGGCCTCGGTGCCCTGGACCCCGGAACGGGTGAAGGCCCTGATTCACGATGCCTGCCAATCAGGAGCGGATTTGTCGGACGGCTCCATCCGCTTCTGGAACCGGGCTTTATATCGAGCGGCCTGTACCCAGTTTGGTTCGTGGGATCGCGCGGTGACCGAGAGCTTGCAAGACGATCCGGCTCACACGCGGTGGAGTGCCGAACGGGTCAGACAATTGGTGGAGGACTATCTTAGCCATGGTTTCTCCATCCGCGAGGCCTTCCGGTATCATAGGCGATTGTGGCGGGAAGTGGTGCATCATTATGGCAGTCTGGAGAATTTGGCCGTGGCCTTGAAGCTGCCCCCGGAGTCCTGGGACCACCGGGAGATACAGGGTGCTCCCTTCCGGTGGAAGACCTGGCGATTGCGACGGAACCTGTCAGTCGAAGATTTGGCCCAACGGCTTGGCATTGCCCCCTTTCTGGTGGAGGCTTATGAGAGAGGCCAAGGGATCCTGCCTTGGACCCTGTACTGCCGGTGGGCGGCGATTGTGGGAGCCCAGGACGAGACACTCCGGCACCATTTTCCCGCCCACAAGTCCGAGTCCTCGCGGACCCGGGTGGGAAAATCCCGACATCTTGGATCCCCTGCGCTCTCTTTTGGCAGCAACGGCCTGTGCTTTGTCGTCGATCCCGAAGGCGTCATCCGGTATTGGAATCCTCAGCTGTTCTCGATTACCGGGATTGCCTCCACCGGCACGGAAGGGCGCCTTTGTCGCGAGGTGGTGCGCACCTATTCGCCGTCTTCCACGGAGATCTATTGCGGGGGAACGCAGTGTCCCGTCAGAACTCAAGGCCTGGGAGACAGAGCTCCTTGCCTGCGGTGGACACGCCCGGAAGGCAGGACCATCCGCTTGCACATGCTGACGGATACCGCGGGATGGATCATGCATTGGCTGGAGCCGCTGTCCGCACAGCCGGAAAGTCTGTAGGACCACGAAGGGGGGTTATGCACCCGTTTCTTGGGTGTGGATGGAATCTTCGTTCTGGCACCTGGCCTCTTTAGTTGCCCGCAAACGCCTCATGCTCCAATTTTGTTAACGCCGATTATGATGGAATTCTCGCTTGTCACCGAAATGATGGGGGAGCTTCCCTAGAGCAGATGTTTGTGTGTATATCCACTCTGGTTGCAGGCTGAATCCTCGGGACTCATGCGCCAATGCCGCTTTGGCCATGGGCCCCGGTCCTGTTTTGGAGCGGCACGAATCGCTGTGTGTGATGCGTTACGCGGATTCAGGACATTCCTCTGCGTCACTCACCGGCGGTGGTCATCCGGCAGCCATTCACACCGCAGGAACGGAGAGGATAGCATTTTGTCCATGCAGATTATTCTGCCTTACCAAGGGTTCGGTATGCGCGTAGTCGGTCCCCACAGAGTCACCAACGCGAGAGGGATGGGATGCGGCAGTGAGCGAGCGGAGAACCTTTCGAGAGAAGTTGTCTTCTTAACGATGAACAATGGGTGTGGTGGGTTATCGTTGTGATATTCCTGGCATTTGTACTTGTATCATTAATATTGTTTATCAAATG
>PXYT01000044.1 GCA_003023725.1 Sulfobacillus benefaciens
GGTCGTCCCCCCTCCTGCTCCTGGTGGTACTGGATCCGTCGGGATCCGGGAGGCCCAGGCGTGCCGACGCGCTTTTCTTGCCCCTCAGAGGAGGGGCTTTTTCTATCATCGTGGAGCTTCGGATACATGATAACAGGAAGGGCACGAGGCGAATAACGAGGATCAGGAAACGGGGTGAGAAAATCATGGCCACAGTGAGCTTTTGGGGTGGAGTGGGAATTACTGGATCTAGCAAAGTGCTCATCGAGGATCGCGGTTGGCGAATTTTGTTGGATGTTGGCTTGGACCGTCCCCAAACGGAGTTATATCATCATCCTGTCAGACCTCGGCAAGGAATGGAATTGCATGACCGCTTGAAAGTCGGGGATGCTCCTTGGATTCCCCGGCTATTTCAGGGCGACGTTGTATTGGGGACTGGTTTGGAAGGCGGAAGTGACGGGAAAACGGCCGTGTTTATCAGTCATTCTCACGTAGACCATATTGGCTTAGTAGGATGGATTGACCCTCGTATTCCCATTTACGCAGCACCCGAAACGGTGAAAATTCGCGAGGCCATAACAACCCTTGGCAGGGCTGCTCAAGCGGATTCAAGTTTTGAGTTAATTTTTGCTGAAAAAGTTATGTTGGAAGGCCAGGAACCGCAAATCAGACCCATGAACGAAGCGGATCCGTTAGAATTTGGTCCCTTCGTTGTGACGCGATACCGGGTTGATCACGATGTTCCGGGGGCGTCGGGATATATTGTGGAGACGTCCGAGGGACGCGTGGCTTATACCGGTGACATTCGTTTGCATGGACGGCATCCCGAGTGGGTTACGACATTTGCCAAGCAAGCTGCGCAATCAGACGTTTTTGTTATCGAAGGGACCACCTTGGGCAGGAAGTCTCGGGACACGGAAGATCCTGTCACCGAGGAACAGGTTGACAAGAATTTCACGAACATCGTGGAACATACCCGGGGACTGATTTTGATTAGCCTGCGGCCTAGAAATATTGAGCGTATCGAATCGTTTACGCGGATTGCCAAGACTTATGGACGGAAAATACTATGGTCAAAAGAATTCGCGACGTTTCTCGGTGCCTATGGACTTGAGGTTCAGCGAATAGATTACAGCGCCGAACAACTTCAGACTATACGCAGGAGTCCTGAGAAGTACGTCATTCAAATGGGACCAAAAGACATCCCCTGGTTAATGGACTTGCCGGTCGGTCCAGACAGCCTGTTTATTCATTCCGACGGGGATCCTAAACTCACGTCGCAGGCGGGACAGTCCTTACGGGTTTGGCTGCAACGTTACCATGTGGGGTTGCGAACATTGGGGACGCGAGGACATGGCACTCCCGAGGCGATTCACCAGATAGTGGAATGGGTGACACCCAAAGTCGTCTATCCCGTCCATACCCACTCACCCGAACTGTTGCAGCCGGATCCTCCTACAATGCGGGTTGTTCCAGAGTATGCTCGCAGATATCCCATTAGATAGAGATGAAACCGGACCTCGGTTTACGGGCTTCCGCATCGTCTTTTTGATGGCGAAGAAGGTGGCCTTAATCAGTGCGCTTGCTTTATAATATTGATGACAACAACGGCAATCATGAACACTACATATAGGCGCAGACCCCATAGGGTACTTTTCAACAGGGGAGACAGTGGCAAGGGCCCCAATTTTTCAATGCGTTCGCGCGTCCGAATGTGATCTTGCAACAGTTCATCCACAGACCATGAAGGGCATGAGTGGGGGGAACTATGAAAGCGATTCATCAGATTTCTCCTCCTTGTAGAGTATGATTATGGCAACTCCGTGACATGGGCGCGAAAGTGCTTCCATCTACGTGCCCTGACTGAACGTTAGAACCAGCGCGGGAAGATGACCGAAACCGCGTAGGCCAATCCTGCCAAAGATATGAAAATGCCGACGGATAATCCCATGGCATTGAGCCACCAGGTGCTGCGCAGCGGCCCCATAATTTCGTGGTCATTAGCAAGAATCAATAAAAATCCTATCGCGGGCGGCATGGTCAGCACGGCAATGACATTGACGATAATGACGACGGTTTCTAGAGGAAAACCGGGTATCAAAACCAACAAACCCGCGGCTCCGGCCACGCCGACGAGGACCAGATAGAAATCTTTGGCCTCGCGAAACGATCCGTTAAGGCTGTGAATCCGGCGAATTACTTCGCCGAAGGCGTAAGCTGACGACGTGGAAATGGTGGCCGCCGCCACTAAACCCGCCTCCAAAATACCTAACGCGAAGAGCATGCCGCCCGTAGATCCCACATAAGGAACCAGCGCTTGTGCAAATTGCGCGGCGCCGAATTGTTTCGCATCCATATGGTGGAAAAATAATGGGCTGGTTGCAATAATGCATGCAACGGCAGCTAAGGCCGCGAGTGCTGCCCCTAATGCCGTATCGATACGGCCGTGGCGCACATCGTCTGTGGTGAGACCCTTGTCACTGACTGCTCCCTGTTGGAAAAATAGCATCCAGGGCGTGATAGTGGCGCCGATATCCGCTAACAAAATCACCAGGGTCTGGGAACTCATACCGCCCGCCAAAGGGCTCCAAGTCAGAAAAGCCTGACCAATTCGCGCAAAATTGGGGTGGGTCATAATAGCCACCGGAATGAAAACCAGGTTGAATAACGCCATTAATAGCACCACGCGCTCCCATGACCAGTATCGGCGTACCAGCACGGCAGTGCTGACAACGGCAAGGCCAGCGACAACGGCAACCGCAGCGGGAATGCCGAAGTACCCTGAACCTGCAATAATTCCCACAAATTCCGTGACCAGAGTTAAGAAATTGGTCAGCAGCAGATCAATCATGGCGAAATTACCCCAAAAGCGGCCAAACCGGCGATAGATTAACTCGGCATGACCGGTCTGAGTCGCTGCGCCCAGACGCACAGTAATTTCCTGGGCAATAAAGGCCATGACGAAGGTCAGGACGACAAAGGGAAGAAAGAAGCCAATGCCGAATCGGGAACCGGTGGCAGCATAAGAGAGCATGCTGGGCGCATCGTTTTCACCGAGCATGACCAAGATACCGGGACCCACCAGCAGCCATAGCAAGCGCACTGAGCGGCGATGAAGACGGGCCTGGCGCACGGCAAAACGGTCGGCGGCCCGATGCATCTGTTCCTGGGAAGAGGATGGGGGTTGTGGAGTCATAACAGGCATCACCTCAAGTGTCTTAGTAGTCGTTCTCTTTGTTAGCCTTAGGCAATATCACTGTATGGAAACGACCCAGCACTGGTGAAACTCGCTGCCAGATTTTCTTGTTCCGAGAATTGTTGCCAGGATTTTGGGTATGGTATTATGTGCGTACGAAAGGCAGGGTGGCGCGGTTCCGATAAAACTGTTATACTACAAATGAAGAACAAAAAAAGACAAAGTCAATGGAAGGAGTCGACGTGCGGCAAAATGGCCAGTATCAGTGACGAGATTGAAGCGTACATCCGCCGCCTTCTAGCCAAATCAGAGGATGGAGTGATCGAAATTCAGCGCGCCGATCTTGCGCTCCGGTTCGACTGCGTTCCGTCCCAAATTACTTACGTGCTCATGACACGATTTACTCCGGAGCGGGGTTATTTGGTGGAAGGAAGGCGCGGCGGGGGAGGCGGTATAAAGGTTTTGCAGCTTATGACGGAGTATGGGGAGATTATTGAGGCTATCCAGGGATTGGTGAGTATTGATCAAAATCGAGCCTTGAGTATTATTGAGCGGCTCTACGAGGCGCAACATATTACCCAGCGGGAACGTTCTTTGTTGTCGGTGGCAATGCGAAGAGATGTTTTAAATGTTGGGCTTCCGGAACGGGACCGTCTCAGAGCAAGAATTCTCCAGGCAATGTTGACGATGCTATTACGTCCGGAGGAGGCGGATTAGGTATGGAACACAATTCGGAGCCACGTCAAGACCGTGTGAAACTGTGTCAGCGGTGCGAAAGTCGTCCGGCATCGGTTCATGTCAGTACGGTGGTTAATGGCGAGAAATTTGATCGTCTTCTGTGTGAAGAATGTGCACGCCAGGAAGGCGCCTATCACTTCATGCTGATTCCGCAATTTACTATCCAGCATGTACTGGGCGGACTTATCGGAGCCAGTCCCACGGGTCAGCTCCGACAGGCGGTTGTGGACAAGTCATGTCCGGTTTGCGGCTATTCCTATAAGCAGTTCGCGGAAACAGGTCGTTTGGGATGTGATCATTGTTACGACGCATTTCACGAAGAATTGGAGCCCTTGGTTAAACGTCTGCATGGCAGTGTGGAACATCATGGGAAGGTGCCGAAACGTGCGGGACAGAATATTCTTCAGCAGCGCACGCTAGATGAGTTAAGGCGCAAGATGCAAGATGCCATTGCGAGAGAAGCCTTCGAGGAAGCCGCAAAGTGGAGAGATGAAATTCGTGTGCTCGAAGGGCAGCCGCAACAGGATCAGGGAGGTCATAGCGATGGCGCCCTTTAGTGCATGGATGCAGGCTAAGGGTCCGGATGCCGACATTGTGCTATCAAGCCGAATCCGCCTGGCGCGTAATCTTAAAAACACAGTTTTTCCCAACCGCTTGAATGACGAGAGTGCAAAAAAGATGTTGGACCAAATAGAGTGGGCGATAGGGGATTTGGGCAGCGGCTGGAATATGCATTTTCAAAAATTAGACAGTCTGTCGCCGATCCATCGTCAAGTTCAGGTGGAGAAACACTTAATTAGTCCCGCACTCATTGAAGAGCCCGTAAAGTATAAAGCGTTAGCGGTTGATGAAAAGGAAAGTATTAGTATTATGGTAAATGAGGAGGACCATCTGCGCATCCAGATCTTGTTGTCGGGGCTACAACTTAAGGAAGCGTGGACCATTGCCGATCAACTGGATGATGTATTGGAACAGCGTTTGGATTACGCGTATGACAATCACTCGGGGTATCTTACAGCGTGTCCCACGAATATTGGGACGGCGATGCGTGCTTCCGTGATGGTGCACTTACCGGCCTTGGTATTGACTCGTCAGGCGTCTCAAGTCTTTACAACTTTAGCTCAAATCGGCATGGTGGTACGCGGGCTCTACGGAGAAGGATCGGATGCCGTCGGGAATATTTTTCAAATTTCCAATCAGGTTTCCCTAGGGCTCAGTGAGGAGGAATTCATTCACAACCTGGCTACTGTGACACAGCAAATCGTGGGCCGGGAACGGCATGCCCGCCAGTATTTACAGGACAATGCCGGAGTCGTGCTGACGGATCGGGTCGAGCGGGCGTGGGGATTATTGACGCATGCTCGTATTATGTCGTCGGAAGAAGCCTTGCGTTTGTTATCGGAGGTAAAACTAGGACAGGATTTGAACTTGTTACCACAGACGGAAAGTACGTTCACCCAATTGACATTGCTGACGCGCCCCGGATTTCTGCAGTCACTGGCAGGACATGAATTACAGGCTGCAGAGCGGGATCAAATCCGAGCTCAGTTTTTGCGTAGCAAATTGCGCGGTGAATCCGGGCCTGAATAAAGGGATCCGGGGAAGACAAGAGTAGAGCAGAAAAACAACACACTTTGGTGTGGGAAGGAGAATTGCGATGTTTGGGCAATTTACCGAAAAAGCTCGCCGAGTCGTTATTCATGCTCAGGACGAGGCTCGGCGGATGGGACACAATTTTGTCGGAACGGAACATTTGCTGCTAGGCTTGATCCGGGAAACTAATTCGTTACCGGCGAAAGTGCTCCAGTCCATCGGACTGGATTTGGAAACGGTGCGTGCCGAGGTTCTGAAAGCAACGGGAAGGGGTCCGGCCATCGGGCCGAATGAAGAAGTCACATTTACCCCCCGCGCCAAAAAAGTGGTGCTGGAATTAGCGGGTCAGGAAGCACGGGCGCTCAACCAAAACTACATTGGTCCTGAACATCTGTTGCTGGGTTTGATCCGGGAAGGTGAGGGTGTTGCCGCCCAGGTGCTGCTAGCAGCAGGAGCCGATCTGAACAAAGTGCGCCACCAGTTATTACATAACGCGGCAGGCGGACAGGTGCCGGCGGGAGCTCCAGAGCAACCGCAGACGGTCAATACGCCGACTCTGGATCTCTATGGGCGGGATCTCACTCAAATGGCCCGCGAAGGGAAATTGGACCCGGTAATTGGACGTGATAAAGAAGCCGAACGCGTCATTCAGATTCTCAGCCGGCGGACCAAGAACAATCCCGTGTTGATTGGGGAACCCGGGGTAGGGAAAACCGCTGTGGTTGAAGGGCTGGCGGAACGAATTGTCGAAAACAAAGTACCGGAAATACTGAAGGATCGCAGAGTTGTGGCCCTTGATCTGGGAGCCATGCTGGCGGGTTCGAAGTATCGTGGGGAATTTGAAGATCGGCTCAAAAGAGCCATGAACGAAATCCGGGAAGCAAAAAACGTTATTTTGTTCATTGACGAGATGCACACTATCGTGGGAGCCGGAGCTGCCGAAGGCGCCATAGACGCCGCCAATATTTTAAAACCGGCGTTGGCCCGTGGTGAGTTGCAAGCAATTGGCGCGACAACACTGGATGAATACCGGAAGTATGTGGAACGCGATCCCGCGCTGGAACGTCGTTTTCAACCGATCATGGTGGAAGAGCCTTCTACGGAGGAGGCCCTGCAAATTCTCAAAGGATTGCGCGATCGCTATGAGGCCCATCATCGCGTGAATATTACCGATGAAGCTCTGGAAGCTGCCGTGCGCCTATCTGATCGGTATGTGTCGGACCGGTTTTTGCCCGACAAGGCGATCGATTTGGTCGATGAAGCGGCTTCACGGGTCAGACTAAAAAGTTATGTGGCTCCCCCTGATTTAAAGAATCTTGCCGACAAACTAGAGGACGTCCGAAAGGAAAAAGAGGCGGCGGTTCAGGCTCAGGAATTCGAAAAGGCGGCACAGATGCGTGATGAGGAGCAAAAACTCAAGGAAGAACTGGACCGACAAACTCAGGAATGGCACAACCGGCAGGGGAAAGAAGCAATCAATGTGACGCCGGAGGATGTTGCGCATATTGTTTCGTCGTGGACGGGAATTCCCGTGGAAAAGCTGAAAGGCGAAGAATCGGAACGGTTATTAAAACTTGAGGCAGAACTGCATGAACGGGTGATTGGACAAGATGAGGCGGTGAGAGCCGTAAGCCGGGCAATACGGAGAGCCCGGGCCGGGCTCAAGAATCCGAAACGCCCGATTGGCTCGTTTCTCTTTCTCGGGCCCACCGGGGTTGGAAAATCGGAACTGGCGAAGGCTTTGGCATCTTCTTTATTCGGGGATGAAGAGGCGATGGTCACGATTGACATGTCGGAGTACATGGAGCGTCACGCCGTTTCTCGGTTGATGGGAGCTCCTCCCGGATATGTGGGCTACGAGGAAGGAGGGCAGCTGACCGAGGCCGTGCGACGACATCCCTATTCTGTGGTTTTGCTGGATGAAATCGAAAAAGCTCATCCTGAGGTCTTCAACATTCTTTTGCAGGTGTTGGAAGAAGGGCGACTAACGGAGGCCAAAGGCCGCACGGTAGATTTTCGCAACACCGTGATTATCATGACGTCGAATGTGGGCGCCGACCTGATCAAACGTCAAAACACGATTGGATTTCGCCGGGAGTCTGATGAGAGCCATTACACGGAGATGAAAGATCGTTTAATGGAAGAAGTGAAGCATACATTCCGTCCCGAGTTTATCAACCGGGTGGACGAAATCATTGTCTTCCATGAACTATCAGCGGAACAGCTGGCTCAAATCGTGGGCATCATGATGAAGGAAGTCGAACAGCGAATCCGGCAAAACGGGTACGAGTTGTCCGTGACCGACGCAGCCCGGCTTGTCATTGCGAAGGCTGGCTACGATCCCGTTTTTGGCGCTCGTCCTTTGCGCCGGGCTATTCAGCGGCTGGTAGAGGATCAACTCGCGGAAGATATTCTCGCGGGACGGTTCCCGGAAGGCAGCCATATTCTGGTCGACTCAGGAGATGGTCAGATAACCTTCTCACGGATTGAAGAAACTGATACGGTGATGAAACAATAACCAAAGAAGGTGACGAGAATCCGCGAACAGACACGGTATGTATGTCAAGTCTGTGCCACGACGAGCGCTCGTTGGCTGGGACGTTGTCCCGGTTGTGGCGGATATAACACGATGGAACAGGAGATTGTCTCTAAAAGCCCCAACCCGTCTCCCCTCCCCGGGGACGGGCCTGTTCCCATTACGACCGTCGAATCGGATCGTATGGAAAGAATTTCTACGGGAATTTTGGAGGTCGACAGGGTTCTGGGAGGGGGGATGGTTCCCAACGGGTACTTTTTGCTTGGGGGAGACCCCGGCATTGGTAAATCCACCCTCTTGTTGCAAATTGCTTCATATGTCAGTCGCGAAGGACCGGTTCTGTATGTAACGGCAGAGGAATCCCGGGGTCAGACTCGGATACGCGCCGGACGGCTTGGTGCCTTACCGCAGGATTTGTACATTATGGCGGAAGGCAACGTTGAGCGTGTGGAAGAGGCGATTCGGAGTAAACATTGGAAACTGGTAGTGGTGGATTCCTTGCAAACGGTCTACGATCCGGAAATTGAGTCGGCGCCAGGCAGCGTGGGACAAGTGCGGGGGATTGCTGCCCGGTTGATGCGAATAGCCAAAGCAGTTTGTCCAATATTTCTCGTGGGTCATGTGAATAAAGAAGGGTCAATGCGGCCCGCGTCCTAAGGAAACTTGGGGCGAAGCACTGAGCTGTATGCATGAAACATCGGGAGTGGCGCGCGAGAGCCCGCCACAGCGATCAACGTGCAGGAAACAAAGAAAGTGGCGAAACCTTTGGATCCTCAGAGACAATATGCTCAGCTCCTCACGTTGTGGGCACAGGGAAATAAGATTGTCAGACGCCAGACCAATGGTCAGCCGCATGCACCATCTCTTGCGGTATGGCAGCTGGGACAGAGTATGGTCAGTCATGGAGTCCAGGTGTTGCCGGTTTGTCTTGATCCCGCGATTATACTGGTGTCTCCCGCCCAAGAGGACGCTCTCTGGTGCGTTTTGGTGGATAGGGAGTTTGGAGTGCATAATCCCAGCCTTTTTCGACGTATGTTGTGGTTGGATAGGGACCGCACTCATGCCTTAACCGTGGGGCCTGTGTGGTCCGTATCTATGGAACTGGCCCGTGTGTTGGGCGTGCGCCAATGGATCACACTATGCCGATGGGTAACAAAAGACCCGGGGCGTGCCGTGTTGCCCACCAAAACCGATGCGATTACGGTGCTGGCTGGTCTGGCTCATCATCCTACGCGCATCGGGAAAGCACCAGTTGAGGATTGGCTAGGGCTATCACGCCTTTGGCGGCATCAAGGAACGTGGCAGGTAGCGCCGATCACACACCCTGACGCCTATTCATGGCTTGCTTGGGACCGGGCGTCAAACAAATATCTCTGGCCCTCGTCCATGACGAAGGATGAAGACAGTGTCCAATAGCGCTGGCAGGACCACGAGTCGTTGAACATCTCGTAGATGTGGTATTGATGTTTGAGGGTGACCGGCAACACATGTTCCGGGTATTGCGCGGCATTAAGAACCGGTTTGGGTCCACCAGCGAGTTAGGCCTTTTTGCTATGGAAGGGGAAGGGCTGGTGGGAGTGGAAGACCCTTCACGACTTCTGTTGGAAGAGAGACCGGTAGATCGTCCGGGGTCTGTTGTGGTGGCTGCCTTTGAGGGGAGCCGCCCACTCATGGTCGAGGTTCAGGCCTTACTGGTGCGTAGTTATGGCACTCCCCGCCGTGTGGTGTCGGGAATGGATCCTCACCGTGTGGCATTGGTTCTTGCCGTGATGGAACGGCATTTAGGGATAAAAATGTCGGAAATGGATGCTTACTTCAAGGTGACTGGCGGCATTTCTTTAGATGATCCCGGAATGGACTTGGGAGTGCTGGCTGCGGCTTTGTCATCGTTTATCGGCAGAGCGATTCCTCCGCAGTGGGCTGTTTGTGGGGAAGTCGGGCTCACTGGAGAAGTGCGCCGGGTGTCTCATATCGCAGATCGAGTCAAGGAAGCAGCATCTCTGGGGTTCACCCGGGCGCTGGTGCCAGGTACAATATCTTCAGTGCAACCGGGCATTCTAACCGTTGCGGCCACGCGCGTAAGTGAAGTGGCCTCCCGGTTAGGCATGGAAGCGGAAGAGGAGTGAGGCGATGGACGATCCGCTGCTTGAGGTTTTGTCACGGATAGCTCCGGGAACAGCCCTAAGAGAGGCCATAGACAATATCATTCGAGCTCGGACCGGTGCTCTCATCATTATTGGGGGCGAACCCAATATTGATGAGGATTGCGAGGGCGGTTTCCGTCTGGATGTGCCTTTTCATCATCAATTTGTCTATGAGTTAGCGAAAATGGACGGGGCTATTCTTTTGGACCAAGATGTTCATCGGATTCGCAAGGCGAATGTGGAGCTCATACCAAAAAAATATGCAACATCCGCAGAAACTGGGATGCGTCACCGTACGGCCGAACGGATTGCCAAAACACGCGATGCGACGGTAATCACCATTTCCGAAAGGCGTAGTGTGGTCACTATTTATAAAGGGCAGTCGCGCTATATGCTCCACGACCTGAGTTATATTTTGACCAAAGCCACAAGTGCTCTTGCCTCTTTGGGACGGTATGATCGCCTGTTTCGCAGCGCGGTAAGGCGGCTGGCGGAAAATGAAATCGAAGAAGAGGTGCCTTTGGCCGACGTCATTGAAGTATTGCGGCGGGGCTATATCGCGCTAAGTATTCGTCGGGAAATTAACCGCTATGTGGTGGAACTGGGCCGCGACGGACACCTCATTGACCTTCAACTGGAAGAATATCCAGACATTTTTCGTGATTGGATGTGGATTTGGAAGGATTATCAGGCTGAGGATTCTCCGGTCCCCCGTCCAGTTTTGTTGGATGCAGCTTCATGGTCACAGGATAACTGGGCGAACCGTCTAGGGTACGATTCCGTGGATTACCGTTTGGAACCGCGGGGTCACCGGCTCCTACACATGATGCGCTTGCCGGATACTGTCGTTGAGATGCTGGTGCGTGAATACCAGACATTGCCCCGCATGCGGGAGGCTAGTATCCAAGAGTTGCATCAGCTTCAGGGTTTAAGCTTGCAAAGTGCCGAGGCTATTTGGAGTGCGCTTCATGAAACCTCAAGTGAATTAACTTGACTGAAATTGACAGGCACCGGGATGATTGTCCCGGTGCCTTCTTCTGAAATTCTTTGCTATTTCTCATGTATTCGGTGCTATGATATTATGCACGGGGGTATTGAATTTGTTTTCCGCACTAGTAAATGAGGGTATTTATTCCACACCTCCGGGAAAAACTAGCAGTTGGGATGGCAAGCATTGCGCGGGTCATCTGATTACGAAAATGGGGAGGTGACAGATATGGAGAGAACCGTGCGCCAGATTCTTACGATTGTTGGGGCGGTACTGGGGATTGCGGGAGTATTCCAAAATCTTCAGACGCTCAAGGCGCTGCCATATCTGAGCGGACTAGGGCCGGACCGTGGTCCCGTGTTATTGGGGATGGGTCTCGTGGGAGGCGGTCTGATCGCATATATCTTGGGGCCGTGGCTTGTTCATGGAGCCAGTCGTGCCATCGACTGGGGGGAAGGCCGTTTACAAAAAATTCCTACTCAGGATTTGTTATCGGGCTCAGTCGGGTTAATTGTTGGGCTATTAATCGCGTTTCTTTTAACATCTGAATTAAACGGGCTTGGCCTGTTTGGCATTTTGATTCGGGTTGCCATCAGTATTGGCTTTGGTTATGTCGGATTGCGAGTCTCTATCCGCAAAAAAGACGAGCTCATGCGGCCTCAAAGCTGGCTTCCCCGTGTGAAGCACCGGAGCAGCGAGAACAATACCAAGCCAAAAATTCTCGACACGTCAGTAATCATTGATGGGCGCGTTGCGGATATTTGTCAAACGGGGTTTTTGGAAGGCCCATTGGTTATTCCCGGTTTTGTGCTAGAGGAGTTGCGGCACATAGCCGATTCGGCCGATGTATTAAAACGGAACCGGGGACGTCGTGGACTCGATATCCTTAACCATATCCAGAAGGAATTGAAAACGCAGGTACAAGTTTATGAACGAGATATAGAACCGGGCCTGGAAGTGGATTCCAAGCTCCTGAAATTAGCGAAGATTTTAGATGGTAAAGTCATAACCAATGATTTTAATCTCAACAAAGTGGCGGAGTTACAAGGTGTACCCGTTCTCAATATCAATGAACTGGCCAATGCGGTCAAACCCGTGGTTCTTCCCGGAGAAGAAATGGTTGTCCATGTTATCAAAGACGGCAAAGAATCAGGACAGGGCATAGGCTATCTGGACGATGGTACGATGATTGTGGTCGACGGAGGGCGCAAGTTTATTGGCCAGACCGTGACGGTAATCGTGACATCTGTGTTGCAGACCGCAGCTGGCCGAATGATATTTGCCAAGTTGAAATCAGCATTGGGTGCCGTTGAACTCAGTGAAGCTTGATTGCGTAATTTGTGATAAAAGCCCGGCTAAGGCCGGGCTTTTTCCTGTACAATGCGATTGAATGACTGTGTTATTAGGAAGTCGACTTAGGGGGTATTCGTGAAAAGTTTTGGGATATTGCTGGCTGCGGGGCAAAGCCGGCGAATGGGTCGTCTCGGGCCTAAGCTCTGGTTGCCAGTGGCTGGACGTCCCGTTATCGCCTGGAGTCTATGGTACTTTGCGGTAAAAGGGCAAATCGATCTAGGGGTGGTTGTATCCCGGCCGGAAGACCGTGAGCCCATTCAAAGTTGGCTTGCGGCTTACCGTCTGACACGCTGGGTCATGGTGTCCGGATCGCTGGAACGGTATCTGTCAGTACGGAACGGCTTAACAGCAATAGAGTCTGAGGCTCGGGACGAAGACGTGGTCTTAATCCATGATGCGGCGCGGATGATGGTGCCCTTTTCTGTCATTGACCGGGTACGCCGTGCCGCCGAATCGTCGGGCGCGGCCATGCCAGGGCTGCCGGTTATGGACACGGTTAAGGAGGTGCGGGAGAAGGAGGGTACGACTGAGGTACTGGGTACTGTTCCGCGAAACACACTGCGGCTCGCGCAGACTCCGCAAGGATTTCGCTATGGGTTAATCCGGGAAGCTCATGCGGCATGGAGACAAGGAATTCCAACCGATGATGCGGAGGTTGTGGAACGTGCGGGATATCGCGTTTGTGTCGTGCCCGGTGATCCGGACAACCGCAAACTAACCACACCTGATGATTTGGAATGGTTTGAATGGAGGCTGGGGCGGTCGTTATGACAAATCGGATCGGGCAGGGCATTGACGTGCATCCTCTCGTGGAACACCGTGCTTTGGTATTGGGCGGTGTCGCGATTCCTTTTCACAAGGGACTTGAAGGAGACACTGACGGGGATGTTTTGACGCACGCTTATATGGATGCCATCCTCGGGGCTCTGGCCATTGGGGATTTAGGGACCTATTTTCATGCAAACGACCCCGGAGTTCGGGGGGCCAAGTCCCTGCAGTTGTTGGAAAGAGTCGCGGGTATGATGACAGACAAAGGGTATCAAATAGTTTCGGCAGACATGACAGTGATGGCCGAGAGACCGAGACTGGCCCTCTTTGTGCCGACCATGCGCCAGAATTTAAGTCATGCGAGCGGTTGCCCTCTCGATGCTTTATCGATAAAAGCTACAACAACCGACCATTTAGGGGCAATAGGACGGGAAGAGGGGATTCTCGCTCTGGCCACGGTGCTACTGTCCCCGGCGTAAATAGTGGAGGATGCCTAGAGATACGGCTTGGGCGATTTGAGTCTGATAACTGGAATTGACAAGACGGGATTGATCCAACGGATGTGTAAGAAATCCCACCTCGACATTAATGGCTGGGACTCCGGCCTGCTCAAGAACCAATTGGTGAATGGGGCGTGGGGGAATCACTCTGCCATTTAACGTGCTTAAGGCCTGGGAGACATTGGTAGCCAAAGCCAAGGATAGGGGAGAACCGGAACGGTAGTAGACGATAGGGCCTTGGACGGTTCCGGTGGGTTCGGAATTGGTGTGGATTGACACAAAGATGGTTGCGTGCCAACGCCGGGACAATAACACCCGCTGTTGCAAATCTCTGAGGGTGGTGAACGGCGGAGAGCTGGGCAGTTGATCGTTCGAGCGGGTCAGATAGACTGTTAGCTGTTTCTGAGGAAGAAGTGTGGCCAAAATGAGGGACACGCTGAGGTTGATATTTTTTTCGTACACCCCATTGGCTCCCACAGCCCCAGGATCTTGACCGCCATGGCCCGGATCTATGACCACAACCGGACTGGTATCAGAGACGGGCAACAGCTTCGTGCTGAGACGGGCAGACAGCAAGCTTATAATAATCCCCACAAAAGCCAATACCATCCATGTTCGCAGCGAAAGGGTGAATTTCATCGGAATTCGCCTCTTTCTCGTTTTCTTGACTCAAATTATGAGTCAAAGGTCATGAATAGACCGTTATATCCCTATTGCGAAGGGATGGAGAGAAAGGATCGCGAAAGTTTCGACCAGGGGAGAGATATCGGAAAGAACTGTGAAAAATTGAAATTCTTTTTTTCGGCACCCACAGAGTCTCTGGAGCGAAAAAACAGCCTCGCAGGAAAAAACGCCAAACCCCCGGAATCCCTTCAAGAATCTAACTACAGCTTGCCCCCGAGATCCCGACCAGGTGGGAGGCGGGCGAGTGCTTAACTCAGGAAGAACACTGGAGTGTGTAGATTGAGTTATTTCTGCGACGATGATCTGGGGGCAGCAGACACCGTTTTCATGACGAAATAAGCTTGTCCGATGAATGTCCCGTATCCGATGTCTAATACATCATGGGGACCCCTAAGAATGTGAGGGAGAGGAGGCCAGTCGGAAGGAGTGGGTGATCCGGGCGTCGACCACTGGGTGGCTGACGTAGGATATGATAGACGGGGCCATTGCCATTTTCTTACAGGCTGATGAGCAAACCACAGCATCAGATGGTGCCTGGAAACCAACCACAGACCATTATGACCTGCTGTTTCGGCGGTGATAGGATGTGTGGGAACATGGCCTACCCAACGAAGGTGCCCATTGCGAATGGCCCCGATGTTGCCGTTGGCATCGAGAATCCACAGAGAGGAGTGAAATTGGCCCATGCTCACGAAGAAGTCCCCCAAGGCCGACGTGGCGAAGGGAGTCCACTGACGGGTTTTGGCGTCGAGTTCCCACAAAGTATTCGGATCCAACAACCATATATGTTGCACATTTTGGCCAAAGGAAATCGCGACCGGAGACGAACGGCTGGGCATCGGGTAGGATTGCATTTGTTTGGTTTGGGTATTCATAACCTGGACCTGTGGAGTTCCGTCAAAAGACGTGTGAACTGATACGGTCGAGAAATTTTTGTGCACGGTGGGACCGGGAATGGCATAGTCGCCTGGAACAAAACGACCGCTTCCGGTTAGCCCCCCTACGTATCCCCAGTGACGGTACCACACCGTATCGGCTCCGCTAACAATCAAATCGACAGCTCCCCAATAAGCGGACTCGGACAAGGTCAAGTCGCTCGTTTGGAACACCGATTGCCGGGGAAAGTCGGGCATTCGAGGAACATGAGTCCAGCCGTTGTGACCATTCTCGGGATTGTACCATCCGATCACATTGCTGTCGCCGAGCGGATTGCTAGTGCCATAATAAATGCGGCCGGAAGGACCGGGAAGAACGGAAGAAATCGATGTGTCTTCTTTTAACAGACCCTGACCTCCAACGGATACCGGATGCCATTTGATGACCGGAACATCAATGCGACGGGTGGTAGCCGAAACTCTTCGTACCGTTCTTGAGGAGTGAGGAGAAGAGAATAACCCACATCCTGTGAGAGCGCCGGCGGTCACGGTAAGTGCGGCAAAACGGATAAATTGCTTCAAAAATGAGCCCTGCCTTCCCGTTGTGTTCTGTTGTTAGAGCACAGAGGGGCTATCGTCTGTCACGTCCTTACCATTCTCGCACTTAAAGGTCTCAGACAGGCGTGAAGCGACAAGTTTCCCTCTTTTTCCTCCTCGTATGCTAACACGTGCGCATACGTTTCCCACATTGTAAAAGAAAGAAGGCGGTAAAGTCCAAATTTTATCCTTTAGGAAAGAGAGATAAATAAAAAGAGCCAAGGGGAATGGCGTCTGCGCGTATGAGGGTGGGCTAGCCGTGAGACAATGAAGGGACCAGGCGTTGACATTAACATTGACGCCATAGCCATGTTTTCTTAAAATGCGAGCAGATATCGGGGTGTGAAACCGCTGATTATTTGGAAAGGATTAATCGCATGATTCACATTTATGATAGCCTGACACGCACAAAACGCGCCTTTGTTTCATTGAATCCGGGAGAAGTATCCATTTACGTCTGTGGTGTGACACCTTATGCTGAGGCCCATGTGGGTCATGCCCGTCCTGCAGTGGTTTGGGACATGATTAAACGGCATTTTATCCGCCGCGGGTATGTTGTTCGCCATGTGCAGAATTTTACCGACATTGACGACAAAATTGTCAGGCAGTCTCATCTAACAAATACCCCGGCAGACCGGTTAGGTCAACAATATATAATGGAGTACAATCATCTCATGGAGCGGCTTCATGTGCTACCTCCAGACTTTGCGCCACGCGTTACGGAAAATATTGAGCGCATTGTTCTTTTTATCCAAGGGCTTCTAGATCATCAAAAGGCTTATGTCGCCGGCCAGGATGTGTATTTTTCGGTCCAAACCGATCAAGATTACGGCCGGTTGTCGGGCAGACATCTTGATGAGCTCTACCAAGGCGTCCGTGTGGATGTGCATGAAGGGAAACGTGAAGCGGCAGATTTTGCGCTGTGGAAAAGTGCGCCGTCGGATGAGCCGGGATGGGAGAGCCCGTGGGGATATGGTAGGCCGGGATGGCACATCGAATGTTCGGCTATGTCGTCCCATTATCTTGGCTTGCAATTTGATTTGCACGGGGGAGGTATCGATTTAATTTTTCCCCACCACGAAAATGAGCGGGCCCAGTCACGCGGCTTGTTTGAATGTGAGGCTGCCCAATTTTGGGTCCATAATGGGCTAATCACGCAAAACGGGGTAAAAATGTCGAAATCTCTTGGTAATGGTCTCGGCCTGAACGAAATCATGGAGAACGTTGACCCTTTAATTCTCAGAACCTACTTATTGAGCGTTCATTACCGGACTCCCTTAGATTTTAGTATGCAAGGATTGGAAGACTGGGGACGGGGAATTCAACGGATTTGGCGTTTGTGGGACGAATCGCGGGCGCAACCCGCCCCGAGCGAATGGATAGATGAGCCATGGGCGGAAGCCTTAAGAACGTTTGAGACTCGGTTTCTCGATTGCCTTGATGATGATTTCAACTCGGCCCGGGCGTTTGCTGAGGTATTTGACATGATGCACAGTGCATATCAGGGAATCGAACAAGATCATCGCGCCTTTGCTCTAGGATGGGCACGTCATAATTTGCTTCAAGCCAATATGATTTTAGATTTTCTCCCAGGGGATGCGGGTGTCTCCACTCGGCATACCGATGATATGGCGAGACGACTGCTGGCATTGCGGGAACAAGCGCGGAATAATCGCGATTATATTGAAGCCGACCAAATTCGGAGTTTGTTAATGAAGGCGGGTTATACAATTGAAGACACACCGAACGGTCCCCGACTCGTATTCGGGGCATAAGAAAAAGACATCGTACTCTAAACAACACGTATCACGCGCGGCGGCCAAAGATACTCCAAATATTGCGGATGACATCATTGTGGGCCGCCATCCTGTCCTTGAAGCCCTTCGGGCAGGCCGGTCTTTTCAGCGGGTGTGGATAAATAACACCTCGGTTACCGACGGCAGTGTGCGGGAAATTGTAGGCCTTTCTCGGGAAAAGAAGATTGTCGTCCATGAAGTGCCCCGGGCAAAATTGGATGAACTGGCCGGCGGTCTGAACCATCAAGGAGTCGTGGCTATGGTGAGTTCGATCCCCGTGGCGAGCCTTGATGACGTCCACAAACTGGTCGTGAAAAGGGAATTTGATGTTCTTCTAATAATGTTAGATCAAATCCAGGATCCGCAAAATCTTGGCGCCATCATTCGTGTTGCAGGTGCTGTCGGAGCGGACGCCGTGATTATGCCGGCCCGCAATACGGCACCTATTAGCACGGCGGTGAGAAAAGCCTCGGCCGGAGCCACTGAGTATGTTCCGGTTGCGATCGTACCCAATCTGGCGCAAGCTATTGAAACCGTCAAAAAGTGGGGAATTTTTGTTTACGGTGCTGATCCTGAAGGCGAGGTTCTCTATACCCAACAGGATTTTAGGGGTCCGACGGCATTAGTTATTGGCTCCGAGGGCAAAGGAGTGCGTCCTTTGGTCAGAAGTCGATGTGATCAAACCGTAAGGTTGCCCATGACAGGACAAGTGGCGTCCTTAAACGCAGCTACTGCGTGCGCCGTCTTGGCTTTTGAGGTGCTCAGACAACGACAAATGTCTTGATTTTTTACCCAATGTTTTTATAAATATGGACAAAAATTGTAAAAGTTTCGCGGTTTATGGCTAGAATACTTGACGACGATTTTCGTACCCGGCTATAATGAGGCAGGTATAGCGAGGGAAATCTTTTTATATTGTTAAAGAATATTCTGACTTCTTGTAGGCCTTGTTGATGGAGGCGATGTGAGTGTGTTAGGCCCCTCTTATGAAATTCCAGACGGATTTACTAATATGACGGACGAAGAGATCGTTCGAGATGCACGGGATGGCAGTGCGGATGCATTGGATTATGTCATTCAAAAATATCGAAACTTTGTTCGTGCCAAGGCTCGTTCGTATTTTTTGATTGGTGCGGATCGCGAAGACATCGTTCAAGAAGGAATGATTGGATTATACAAAGCTATTCGAGATTTTCGCAGTGATAAACTGTCATCGTTCCGTGCCTTCGCTGAATTGTGCATAACGCGTCAAATTATTACGGCCATAAAGACTGCGACGCGGCAGAAACATATTCCATTGAATTCCTATATATCGCTGAACAAGCCGATTTATGAAGAAGATTCGGATCGAACGTTATATGATGTGGTGTCAACGGCAAAAGTGGCCGATCCGGAAGAGATGATGATTAATCGGGAAGAATTCGGAGATATTGAAGAAAAAATGGGAGAAATCTTAAGCGATCTGGAATGGAAAGTGCTCATGGCTTACCTTGACGGGCGCTCGTACCAGGAAATTGCACTGGATTTAAGACGGCACGTAAAATCCATCGACAATGCGTTGCAGCGAGTCAAAAGGAAATTGGAACGGTATTTGGATGGGCGGCAAATTCTGTTGTTTTCACCTTCATCGTCCAACGATTTCTAGAAGTCCATGGTCTCGAAAACGAAGCAGGGGTCCAAGCACCGCTGAGGGGTGTTGCTTGGACCCCTCTGTTAAGGCTTTATCGCAACATCTTGATGGCCGCGGATTTTTTTGTGGGCAAAACGTACGGCGGCCCACAAACGTCGCGCCGTAAGGGTATCACGAGCAGACCATTGTTGAGGACTATAAAGACCCTTTTCCAAATACGCGAGCAGACTGCGACACGCATCAGGGTCACAAGTGACGGATGCTGTCCACAGCCGTGCCCATTCTCGAGGCGTCAGAGTATCTACGGGCACGTGTAGTCTCGTGTGAGTCCACCACTTGATCTGGCGCCACATCCGGGACGAAGAGGGTTCTTGATGCGTGTGGCGCCTTATAGCCATGAACATGCCGGAGACAAGTATCACAATCATGATGGCGACAAACCAATGGTACGCGAGGTACGGGATATGAGGAACACTGCGGTTGCGCGCTGATGTGTCGGTATGCCTTATACTCCGTTGCGTGACGCTCCGGTGGGTATTCACACCGGGAGGTGCGGCGTAATGCACTGCCGGGAGAATATGAACATTGGGCGGTGTGACGGGCTTTATGGCTGGTGCTTCGGATGCGGCCGGTGTTTTCACGACGTTGGGAACATTGTAGCCCGGCGTGGGGTCGACGGGAATCCAGCCGTAGGGCGAAACGTAAATTTGTGCCCATGCATGAGCATCGATTGCCCGGATTAAGTACCCATGATCTCGTGCATTGTATTGCCCCGGGGCATAACCGGCGACCCAACGGGCCGGAATGCCGAGAGTGCGAAGCATCATGATAAAAGAGGTGGAAAACTGATCGCAATAACCCTCTTTATCGGTGAATAGAAAATGGTTTACCACATCGGTTCGAGTCCGCGTCACATGAAATGAATAACGGTAATGGCTATCAAGATATTGCTTAATATCCATGGCTGCCTGCCACGGGCCTTTGGCGTGACGTGTGATCTGCCGAGCCAGTCTTCCCACGCGTGGCGACAAATTACGGGGTATTTGAAGATCGGGCGTGAGCCTGGGTGTGGGATATTCACCGAACGTGATGTTGTTTAAAACCACGGGATTAAACTGGGGCACGATACTGGTAACACGATAGGACCGGACGCGGCTCGTGACGAACTGTTCTTTGCCGGGATAAAGGATCAGAGAGGATGGTCCCGTATTGATGGATATCGGTACTCCTGCATAAAACAGTGTTCGAGAGGGCCGGCCGGTAAGGGCTTGCACGGTGAAGCTCTGGGTTGTAGTGACGATTTGTGATGTATTGAACGGAAGACTGAAAAGAGGAATTCCGGAGTCCTCCGGTGTAATTTCGACGGCATTGGATGGAGGATCTGTCCATTCCTTCCCAGTGAATGTGGTGAAAATCTCGGCTTGCCAGTAATGAGGATGGCGAGAATGCACGATCATGACGGGGTTATAATTTGGCACGATGGAGTTGCCAATCTCGTTGATCCCTTGGGAATAACCGGTTGTCGTTCCACCAGAGAAAAGCCTGAGGTTTTGAAGATTTCCGTTCAAGAAACCCAGAGCGTTATGGCCAGGCTGGGGAGGTTCCCCCCAGCCAATGCTTAAAGGGACTAAAACGGTCAGGGCGGCGATGATCGAGCCCAGCAGACGTGATGGACCTTTTTGGGAGAGCATTTTCAGAACGTGATGGTACGAGAGAAGCAACAGGCCAATCAAAGCGTAAACAAAGAGAGGGTCTTCTGCAGGCAATTGCCAAAAGACATGATTGACAGCCATGCTCAACGTGCCGATAACGAGAAGAATGCTGATTCGTTGGGTGTTAGTGGCGCGGCGGAATATCTGCCATCCCAATAAAGCCCCTATTAACAGCAACGGCGTGGCAATGTGGGCAGAAATCTGATTCCAGTTGGCGAAGGATAGATGATGAAGAACTAATACAGCGCGTGAAGTTATGAAAAAAACATGGCGCAGACTCGGCATTGATGCCCATTCAATGACTAATTCAGCGACCATGACGATGACCCAAAACCCAAGCATGAGAATCCAGGAGGAGAACATATCGCCGAAAGCCAGCCATAGGGGAGTGAGCGCTAACAAAGCGGCGTCATGAAATCCTCCTCCATGTGTATACGGCCAAAACAACGAACTCATCCATAGCCCTCTTAACACGGTCTGGACTTTTTGCGAACTCATCACGATCCTCCTCGTAGGCAAGAGTTAATCCGAGAAACCGTAAGCCGGGTAATTTAAATAGTGTTCCAGGTAAAAGGGCAAGTCCTCCAGCTGCCCTAGTTCCTCTCCCAAGCGGATGACGGACGCGGAGTCCGTGATCGCTGGATGGAGACCTTGTGCGGTTATCCATACCGGAATGGCATCGTCTGGGATATAGTTCATTGAGCTGTCCTGACCGTCACGAAATCGCGGCAAAGACGACAAATAATTCAAAATAGTCTCGTAATGGGAACGACCTGCACCGATGCCTATCCGCCCGTCACCGTCACCGACCCACAGAAGCGCAATGGGCTGAGTGTAGTGCGCCGCCAACTCCACCAGGGATGCGGCGACTTTTACAGCCAATTCCCATTCCTGCTCATTATTGAAGGCATGCACCTCATCCAGCACTATGCGAATTTGGGGCTGTGTCGAGGGCTCAAACTGTTTGACTTTGAATTGTCCCGTGCGCGCCGTTGTGCGCCAATGGATTTGAGACAATTTGTCTCCGGTGACGTAATCGCGGATACCCAAAACAAGATTGGTATCCTCGGAGATGCGCCGTGACAATGCGCTATTACCTGACCATTGCCGGAACACATATCCAAGGTGAACCAGGTTAATGGTCTGAGGCCATATAATCATGGAACTCAATTCAGTGTCGGCGGGCCGAGACTTTACCCACAGTCCTAAGATGTCGCCAGTAGCCAAAAGTGGCTTCTTGAGCTGGTAGATGCCACGCGGCACATTGACTAGACGGTAATGGACAACAACGGCCCGTCTGGGCCATACGGCGACAACAAAATGCGGATTGCGGTTCGCGTGTAATGTGGGAGGCAGAGATTCAGTCATGGCAACCCACGCCCACGGCCACCAGCTTTTGACCGTGAGGGCGAGTTCAACCGTTATCGTGTCGCCGCCTTCTATGCCGGTGCTCGGAATTAAGCGGCGGTTGACATGGACCTTACGCAATGGAAATAAAAGCTGAATAATCGTGATGGCCGTTAAAATTTGGACCGCATCCCAGATGTGATACGCCAAATATCCACCTTCGTAATACGCAAAAGCCCATGATGCACCAATTACCGCGCTCACAACAGCAATACGCCAAAATAGCCTGTTCATCGGTCTCGCCGTTCCCGGTCTGGAATCGGAACCTGTTCGAGAATATCATTAACTAAATCTTGGACGGCACTGGTTTGCTGCCTTCGGTTGCCTCCTTTAAGAATGATTCGGTGGGCCACAATATCGGAAAAAAGGTACCGGATATCATCAGGGATAACGAATTCTCTACCGTGAATAAAGGACCAGGCCTGGGCGGCTCGTTGTAACGCAATAGTGGCCCGGGGACTCATGCCAAGATAGATGCGGGGGTGTTCGCGGGTCTTGACAGCCAGCTGAGCAATATATTGCCGAATTGACGGAGCTATGTAGACGTTGGGAACAAGGTTCATGAGGTCCGCAAGGCGGTCATGGAGAAGAATCGGGCGAATGGCGGTCAAGGGATGTGAATGAGTCACACGCTCTAACATCTGAGTTTCTTCTTCAATCGTCGGATAGCCAAGATTCAATCGGAATAAGAAGCGATCAAGCTGACTTTCAGGCAACGGAAACGTTCCCTCATACTCTATGGGATTTTCTGTAGCGATGACCATGAAGGGTGGGGACAAGGGATGAGCAACGCCATCGACGGTTACTTGCCTTTCTTCCATCACTTCCAGCAATGCGCTTTGGGTACGTGGGGATGTGCGATTAAGTTCGTCTGCCAACAAAAGATTGGTAAATACGGGGCCGCGTTGGAAAACAAAGGCTCCCTGAGCTGGATTAAAAATACTGACGCCCGTCACATCAGTCGGTAAAAGATCAGGTGTGAATTGGATTCGGGCATAATGGAGGTCCAAAGTTGCCGCCAAAGCTTTGGCCAAGGTTGTTTTGCCAACTCCTGGCACGTCGTCCAATAGAACATGGCCATGTGCCAGCATCGCGCATAACAATTTTACAATGGTGGTACGTTTTCCAACGATGACGCGTTCTATATTCTCCACAACAGGTCGCAGTTCATCATGAATCGTTTGCTCCGTTCCGAGATTTGAGGTGCGTCCGGGTGATTGTTTCACAGAAGGGGCTCCTCCCTCATAACCGTAAGTCACTTGTCAGCTGTCTAATTAGGACACTTCACCTTTTATGATACAATAACTGCTTGGCCACTTTTGTTAAATTTGAAGACCTTTCTGTTTTTTTAGTGGATGAGCTCCCTATTTCTGCACTGACGGATTATGAGCATAGCGTAGAAAACTGACCAGGGCAGGGACCTGGAACGCTTGCGAAAAATGGGACAGGAGTGTTGGTGGCGCACTATGCAATTGCCGTACGATACCCAATGACAGTTTAAAACTAACTGGATCCAAGAAGCCATTTATCGCAAATCTGTATACCAAATGACTAAAGCGACTCACTAAGGGCTCAAACACAAATCGGCTTCTTGCTCAGGATGGGGGTGAGACCAGAGGGCCGGATATCAGTCTCAGTGGTCAAAACGCAAGATTATGTTCAAAAATGGGAAGCTAGCTCTCGAGCTGTGGTAACTACGGCACAGTAAATGTCCTTGGTACCGTGTCGCGGTCTGTGGTATAATAACTTCGTCAAAAATGCTGGCGTAGCTCAATTGGCAGAGCAACTGATTTGTAATCAGTAGGTTGAAGGTTCAAGTCCTTTCGCCAGCTCCAGTCGAAACTCTTATACCGCAAGCGTTTGCGGTTTTTTTATTGCCCACGTTTGCCTGCCGTTTCCCCGGTCATCAACACTTTCATCAACACGAGCGGAGATGACGGCAGATACTCCCTGATAATCGTAGGCATACCGTGAGTCATACCACGGCACTCTGCGGACGATGTATTCTCCGAAGCATGAAACTGCGTTTATGGGGCATCCCAAGCATGCATGAGGTCCACGGAAACATGTGTGTGACCACGTAAGAATTTAAACCGCGAGGATTCGGGCACGGGCCACCGCAAGTGACCGATTAGGCGGCCAGCCTGGCGGGTACCAGACCCAGTAGGTCTAAGAGCATAGGAAGCGGCCAATAACGTCTCGTATTCCAGCCACCCACCATCGTCGCCAGAACGAGCCTCACTGACTTCGTCTCCAAAATCGTGGCTGATGCGTGTAAAATCAAACTCCAGCGCGTAACAACTGGCCATGAGCCAATCGACATGCCCGCCGTCCGTAATCTCCGAATCGGGTTTGGACGCGGTGCAATCCGGGGTGATCCACCGTATCTCGTCCGGATGCGTCAATGCATGGAGGCTTTCCTTCGCGGATGGGGCCTTTGTCACCACTGGCGGTTCCCCACACCATACATCCGCCCACACGTCATATAGAGGAGCCGGCCATTGTTCGGCGTCCGCGAATATATGGGATAGGAGACGAGAAAAAGTGCGAAGCTCAGGCGCCAACGATGTGGTGAACAAGTCCCACAGGAATAGTTCATAGGCGGACGGTGTCATGCCGACACTGCGGTAAAGGCGCTGCCCAATGGCCGAATTGTGCGCTGGTGGCGGCTTAAGCCCTTGTTCCCAATACAGCACATAGGTGCCGCTGCACTCGGCCTGGCGCGCCAGCGTTGCCGAAGTAATGCGGTGTTGCGTTCGATAATCACGTAAGCGCGTGCCGAAGCGGCGGTGCCAATGATTCGTTTGCTGGATCATAAACAGGCCTCCTGACCTAAACCTGAAGTAACTCAAGAATAACACAAAATAGAAAATAACGAAATAAGTTGGTTCTGTACACACGAGACAATAGGGAGTACAATAAAGCTAGTAAACCAACCAACTAAGTGAGTTAGTTGCCACAAGAATACGAGGAGGTGTGACGGAATGACGGACCAACAGATATGGGAGGTCGTCGAACGAACCACGCACCGTGCGAGGCCGGCGGTGGTCAAGATAAGCGAATTCGCGGAAATTCTTGATGTATCCCGGATAACGGCATATCGCATGGCGGCGGCGGGGCCGGCCAACCACGGAGTACGCGTGATTCAGTTGTTGGGCGCGATGCGCGTTCCAGTCGGCGAGATTTTCCGGATCTTGAACGGTGCACAAGAATCGGGCGAGATGCGGTAACAAACGGTAATCACACCTGGGGAGGGAGGCTCTTTTTACGAGCCTCCTGGTGAACCAGTCGAACCAGTAACTCAAAGATGTCTCAATCCAAAATTCTTTAGAAAGGAGCGTGATGGCTCCGACTTCAACAAAAACAGGAGGTTCTCTAAAAAGATGACAAACGAAACAAAAACGAACACCCCCGCAGGCGACGAGGGTAGCATCAAGGAAACACTCTATACATCGAGTATAACTGGTTCCGAACAACCAAGCAAGAAGTTAGAGGAAACGTCCGATGATGAGCATGAGACCGGATACTGGGCATCACTCATGAACATGGCGACCTCATCGGAAGACGCGGAGGCCGGGGATACCGCCAGCCCAGTCGCCGTCGATTGGGGCGGCATTTTGGCTCCGGCGCTCGACGACTGCAGTATCATGTTCAATCCGAACATGCTTAGCCTAGCAGCCCAAGCGTTCACAAACCCCATTGAATGGTCCAGGTTGTCGCAGTGGATCAACACCCACAAGATCGTGGGGATGGACAAGCGACGGTGGCAAAAAGAGGTACGGAAACTGGCTGGCACCTTGACGGTGATTAAAGGCGGCAATAACGCATCTAGCGCGACCGATAAGCCCTCGGTTGGCGCGGTTTGGCCGGATGCCCCGTCTCCGACTTTGCCGCTCGTGCCGGGCTGGATTTACCAGACTGATAGTCTGGGGATGGCAACCGGGACAGGGGATGTCCTTGTGTCAGATCCCGCATACGTAGCCGAGTGGTTGCACGACGTAAATGACGGCACTGTCAACCTCACCATCACCCATCGTGTCGGCGGAAAATGGGACGATTTGATTGTGCCAGCTGCCGCATTGCTGAAAAGCGATAAAGTGGCTGAAATGGCGAACCACGGAGTCGGGATCCATGAACCGCGAGCCCTCGGACGGTTCCTTAACGACCACTATCAACTGATTCGTCACGTCGTCCCCGCAATCGCCGGCACTAAGCTAGCCGGTGTTCAAACCGTGAACGGGGAACGAGTGGCTATTTTTCCTAATAGTGTATGGTATCCATCGGGGCAACCGGGACAAAGACAAACGGTGAGACTCACGGAAACGGCGGGGGTAACCTTTATCAACGTCAAACCCAAAATCGGCGGAGATGTCACCAATGCTCAAACCGTCCTCGAAAACATCACCAAAACGGCCGAGTCCCGTAAGATACGGCTGCTCATCGGCTGGTTCGCAGCGGCTCTGTGGTCTGACCAAATCCGCGCAGCATTTGACGGACAATTTCCCGTAAGCAATGTCTACGGGATCCACGAAAGCGGCAAAACCTCCATCATAAAACGGCTTTTGGCAGCCGTAATCGGCGGAAAAGAAGTGGGGACCGCAAGAGATACACGTTTTCGCCTGACGCGGCAAATGTCGGCTGCAACCTCGGTGCCACTGGTGCTCGATGAATTTAGACTGAACGAAATTTCCCCTAACCAGTTAGCTTCGCTTTACGATTTGCTTAGGCGCAATTACGATGGTGGAGTGGATGGCCGGGGACAAGCTGATCAAACCATTCGCACATATCGGTTGCTGGCTCCGACACTGGTGAGTGGAGAGAGCCGCGTAACGGACGCGGCTCTCATGGACCGCATTGTGGACATTAGCTTAACGCCGGAAGAAGGAAAGCAGTGGCCGGGTGGTACGGATCACCTGCGTTGGTTGGAGGAGCATCTGGATGAAAATCGCCAATGTGCCGGATGGCTGCTCCAAAAACGCCTGGATAGTCCAATGACGACCAAACAACTCCGGGCGGGAGTACAAACATTAGAAACCACATTAAAACGTCTGCCTGAATCGCAAGCCTGGCCCGAACGGGCACTGTGGGGTCTGGCAATAGTCTGGTTCGGGCTGCAATGGCTCCGGGCGATCCACATGCCTGTGAAAGAATTCACCACTCAGGAATGGGTCGACATCCTCATCGCCGGACAGCAAGCTCGGCGGCAATCGAGTCCCGTGGACCGGTTCGTCCGGTTTCTTGAAGAGGCCGCAGGCAACGCCGGAAAATGGCGGAGCCAAGCGGTGCCCATGGCGGTACTGGAACACACGGGAGAACTTCGAGTTGGGGTGAGCGCGAGCAATACCGGATTCGCGGTATGGGCGAGGGAGCTAGGTCTGCCGAACTTGGGACAGGAAAATTTGGAGGACGAGTTAGTGCGGAGCGGACTCATAACGGACGAAAACAAGCTCAAATCTCCGCTACACCTTGGCGCGAACGTGAACGCAACGCTCTATGCCTACTCGTTGAAAATCCAAGTGATAAGCGAGCGCTACGGTATTCCGGCGGCGTACTGGAATGAAGTTCTCCGTGGAACCCCAATCCCAATCTAATCACCCGCAATCCTCAGCTCCCGATGAAACTGAAATCGGGAGCTTTTTTTATGACTGCGACAATCGCCGTTAACAATCTTAACTCCACTTAATACGGCTCCAACGCAGACGGGGTAAGGGTTGGATGGCCATTATTAACTCTTGCCCAAAAATGATACATAGGAGGGGTCAAATGTATTTTTTATTTCTCAGAAGGCAATGAACGGGCGTTCGGCAAAAATAAAAATCCTTTCTCACGTAGTGTATCATTTTTTCTAAAAAGTTAAGATCGGAACTCAAACCCTTACGGGCTGTGGGATAGAGGCGTATTAACAAGAGTTAAGATTGTTAAGATTTATAAAGGGGGATCCAAAAGATCCTGGTAGGGAAGAAGAAGCCGGCAAAGATGGTACGATCTACCGATCGAGAGATCCAGGAAACGGATCCGCCTCTCTTTCTCCCCTAAGGGGTCTTCTGGCCTGGCGCCCTCGCCGAATCCCCCGGTGCCGATAAAGCCCCTCCCCAACGTCCGTCAAATCTAAGGGACTTTGTCATGGTGACCCGTAGCCAATTTGCCACCGGTAGCAGATTTGCTATGCCTCCCCCTGCGTTATGGCCTAAACTCCCGGCCACAAGAACGGCGCGGCATGAAGAATGGCCTAAAATTTAGGCCACAAAGTCGGCCATTGGGGGATATGCGTATTGAGCACGAATGAACAGGTGGAGTCTGGGGTGTATGGTATGATGAGGGCATGAAATGACGTATCGCGCAGCTCAGATAGGACGGCGTTATCGTATGATCACGGAACGTGACAATGCCGCGTAAAATTCGGCAACTCGTCAGGGATTTACGGCGGGCGGGGTTTGAGGCCTTGCCCCAACGGGGAAAGGGTAGCCATTCAATGTGGAAACATCCGGCCTATCCGGATATTCCCGTGGTGACCTTGGCGGGTCAGCTCGGGGATGATGCCCAGCCTTATCAAGAACGCGACGTGCAGCACGTATTGGCTCAAGTGAAAGGACGGGAACGGGACAATGACGGGAAGTGATAATTTGCGGTACTCCCTGTGGATCCGATGGTCGGAGGAGGATCAACTGTATATTGTGGAAGTCCCGGAATTGCCCGGATGCAAAACACACGGCAAAACCTACGTCGAAGCCGTCATCCAGGCGCAAGACGCGATGGACACGTGGATCTATGGACACCGGGCGTTGGGGTATCCCATTCCGCAGCCTGACTTGTACGACGCGACGGATCACGGGCCAACGAGTGCATTAAGGCCCGCTGAGAGACGCTCATAGCCGCCTTTAGTCGACATGTCCGTGCCAAACCACTAGCCTACACTCCACAACTTTTGTTCCCTTATGGGCTTGTGTAGTGATGAGTGATAATCCGGGGAAAGGGGAATGATAGGCCGAGCAGATCTGTGGTGAATGTGATGGCGCATTGTCCGCATTATGCCCCCTTTGTAAACCTTAATCAACGGACGTTTTGATGCCTTGTCCATGTCCCTGCGGAAGCAATGGGGCCTCCTTTTCACGCGAGAAGTGTGGATGGTTTGTGGATGGCGGATGGGGATAATCCGTGTCGTCTTGAGCAAGGCACGCGCTTTGAACGCCTCATCTGCCTTCTGGAAAACGGACCCCTCTATCGCGAAAAATTTTCCCAAGTGTGGCGGGGGCAAGATTGGCCGCGACGCCAAGGAGGAATTGGATTCTTTCTTCACCGCTTCCGACCAACGCCCCTTTACGGCGGCTCATTGTCGCG
>PXYT01000045.1 GCA_003023725.1 Sulfobacillus benefaciens
GTAGCCTTCTTGCGAAAGCTGCTGTCAGTTCCGGCGACTGAGGCTGGTCATAGTTGGGCTTTTAACAAGCCCCCGCGTTTACGCGGGGGGTCTATGACTCTATCCGTTAAGAAGCGAAAAGTTTGCTCTGTGTTACGTTCGATCCCCCGCCAAGTGTCGCCTCGCGGGGGATCCAAAATCTTTGATGTATCGAGATCACACACTTCTTTCGTCTTGGCTTATCCCTCGGACTGTGGTGCCGCGGTTTTGGGCATGAGACGAGGGATAGCCCATCCGGCATAAATCAGGGCGGAAAAGAGACCGCCTATCACCGGAAGAGGCAAAACCGTCGTAAAGAGACCGGGAAGCCAGTCGCCACCCCAAATGCAGACGATAAGACCGGCAGCGAATGCGATGACGGCGGGCCAACTCCACCAGTCGTGTCCTGTGCGAGGTTGAGCAAAAAAAGCTGCCACAGGTGTCTGCCGACGTTGCACCCAGAGCCAGTCCACCAGCATGATAAACGTGAAGGGAATAATCACATCGCCAATCACATCCAAAAATCCTGCGACGTGATTCAAAATTCCCAAGATGGCCAGAACCGTTCCCAGCACGCCCATGGCAATAGTGGCGATGGGCTGTTCCCATTGGGAAGGCCGGCGGAAGGTATTGAGAGCTACCAGCAAGTCCACTGTCGACGGATAGAGGTTCATGGCATTGGTGTGAATAATCGCCAGAGCCACGCCAACGGCAGCAATCACTCCCCATATGGGCGCATGAGCGCCCAAGAGAGCCAAATTCCAGTTGCCGGTCGCTTGTTGAGAGTACATCCCCATTAAGCCCATGACCAAAACCGATACCATGATACCCACCGATGGTGCGAAAAAGAATGCCTTCTTCCCATGAGCATCAGAGGCTGGACGCGCAAACCGGGAAACCGTTGAAACTTTGTAGGTCCAGGCCAAAATGGAAAACGTGACAATCGTGGAGATCGCTGTGCCCCATTGCATCGGGACAGTGGCCGCAGGCATTCGGACATGATAGTGGGAAAAGAGGAGATAAGCCAGAACACCGTAACAAACCAGCAGCACGACGGAGGTGTAACGGTAAAAGTATTCGAGCCACTTCATGCCGAATAGGACCAAAACCACCTGGATGACGCCGATTACCCAAAACCAGAGGCTGCCGCTGACATGGGTAATGGCGCTCAGTGTGACTCCGGCGACGGCCGTGTTGAGACCAAACCACCCCATGTTAACAAAGGTGAACAATAAGGAAAAGAGGAAGGCTCCCGCCGTGCCATAACTCTTACGGGCGACGATTAGAGCAGTTAAGGGAACTTCTCGTCCCATTTCTGAGAACAATCCACTCGGAATCAGTCCAATAAGCCAACTCAGGATGATTGCCAGTATCATATCGGTTACGCCAAAATGAAAGAGGAGGGCGCCGATTAAGGGAGTTGTCGCGGATGCCGACGCCATCAGCCATACAATGGTCATCTTGCCGGGAGACATGGTGCGCTGATCATCGGGAACCGGTTGAACGCCAACTGTTTCCACTTCTCCGAGAATACCGGAAGACGTGGGCTCCGAAGCAGTTGTCGGTGATTCTGCCATACTCGATTATACCTCCTTTACCAGTGGGATTCCTCTTACGACCTCATTCTTTTGCCTGACGGTCGCCAGCCGGCTGCGTGACATGATGGCAACAATAAGTGTGAATTATCGCGCAAGTAAAGTGACATCAGACGTCCGACTTGATGTGATTATATTTCGTCGGGAACGGCACTGCAAGATAAGGAACATTGAAATTTGTTTTTATTTTTTGTATCCTATGCCAATCTCGGATTGCTCAACTCGACTGCGCTCCCAGGTGAAGAGGATCAAGTAAGAAATGTCTCCTCAAATCTTGCCCTTAACCCACCACTTCGCGCAGTCTGGTCGAATCTCTTTTGATACCGGTGGCACACAAACCATGAATCCCTACGCGTTTTTGGCACTCGTACGGTTGGTTGCAGGCAAGCTTCAGTGCCCGAGAAAGCTCACAAACCCAGAGAGGTTCGGCACAAAGAATACGGTTGACCATCGCAGCATAATCATCAAGTTCAGACCTTATCAAATATTTATTGGCTAATCTGCCTTTTGTGGGCAGTATCTTATATCGGCGATAGTCTCATCGGCTTCCTATTTCACATGCCAATGCGGACTGTATCGGTGCCGACTACACCTCTCAAAAGAAGAATTCTCTGCCTACCCACTCGGCGCCGGTCATCTAACCAATTTCCTCGTCCCTGCCGATTACATTGCGAAAACTGTGCTACAAATTCGGTGGCCGAATCTCTCGCCCCCTTTTCCCATGGACTTCAACAATGGCAAGGAATCACTGCCGTGTGAACCCGGGAAAGGTCTTGGCAGTGATTCGTAACGGCGTCAATGGAGTCATGTAGGGCAGAACGTTCCTTTCCCCCAAAGGATGGACTCCTCTACCAGCGAGTGGTTACGACCCGCCGTTCGGTATAAAACCAGAAAGCGTCCATGCCTGTGGCATGCAAATCCCCGTAAAAGGAATTTTTCCAGCCGGCGAACGGAAACCATGCCACCGGAGCGGGAACGCCCACATTGATTCCGACCATGCCGGCTTCAATCCGGTCCCGAAAATATTGAGCGGCCTGACCTGATTGTGTATAGATGCTGGCGGTGTTGCCATAGCGTGACATGTTCGCGGTACGGACGGCGTCTTCCAATGTGGGTTCCCGCATGATACTCAAAACCGGTCCGAAGATTTCTTCCCGGGCAATTGCCATGTTCAGGGTGACATTGTCAAACAATGTCGGTCCCAAGAAGAATCCCTCTCGCGGCACGGTATGTTGACGTCCATCGTAAACCAATGAGGCTCCTTCGGTAACTCCCCGTTCGATGTAACCGATAACGCGGTCCCGGTGCTCGGATCGAATCAATGGGCCCATTTCCGAGCCTTCCTGCATGCCTTCTCCCACCTGGAGTTGTTGGGCCCGAGCGGTCATGGCTTCGGTGAGGGTATCCCCTGCACCGCCCACGGCAATCACCACCGAACCGGCTAGACAACGCTCACCGGCAGACCCAAATGCCGAGCTGGTCAGTGCTTCCACCGTGCGGGAAAGATCGGCGTCTGGCATCACCACATGGAAGTTCTTGGCTCCGCCCAGGGCCTGGACTCGCTTGCCCCAGGCGGCCGCGGTGCGGTAAATATATTCGGCTACGGGCTGAGATCCGACAAAGGATACGGCCTGAATTCCGGGATGTTCCAAAATACGGTCCGCCACCCGGCGCCCTCCGTGAACAATGTTGACGACTCCGGCAGGCACCCCGGCTTCCTGAAGCAATTCCAACAGCCGCATGGACGTCAGGGGAGTCCGCTCCGAGGGTTTCAAAATGAAGGTGTTGCCGGAAACAATGGCTGGAGGGATCATCCACAACGGGATCATGGCCGGAAAATTAAAGGCGGTGATGCCTGCGACCACACCCAAGGGAACCCGCATCAACGCGGTCTCAATGCCGTGCGCGACTTGTGGGAGCCACTCACCTTTGAGCAGGGAGGGAGCACCGGCGGCCAGTTCCACCACTTCAATGGCACGGCCGACTTCGCCATAGGCATCGCTGAAAATCTTTCCGTGTTCTCTTGTCACTAGCGCTGCCACTTCCTCGCGGTGAAGGGTTAGCAGTTCCCGAAATCGGAACATAGTTCGAGCCCGTTCCAATATGGGTGTTTCCGACCATGAGAAATAGGCCCGGCGAGCTGCCTCGACCGCCTGGTCCACCGCCTGGTCATCGTCCAGGGGCACTTTGGCAATCACGGTGCCCGTGGCTGGATTGTAGATATTGTCCCACTCACGGGCCTGGGCGGCGACATGCTGATTGTCAATAACGTGGGATAGCGTTTCCATTTTCCAAAAACCTCCTTTATTCAATCTTGAGTTTCATCTTCTTTTGTTTCCCCATTAACTTTCGCCGCAGTGCGCGTCTAATGCCGGCGTGCTCCGTAATCGATCCGCGTAGCCGGCACATCGCGAATTTCCGGATGGTCTTGGTACAGGGTTCCCAACGCGTCACCCATGGCCTGAAGTCCATCCGCTACTTCATGAGCGCTGAGTGTGAGGGGAGGAGCAATACGGATCACATTCCCGTAGAGACCGCCTTTTCCGACCAAAAGACCCCTTTCCCGAGTGCGCTCAAGAAATTCGGAAGCCAAATCCGCAGCCGGTTGTTTGTCATGGCGGACGAACTCCAGACCCTGCATGAGTCCTTTGCCGCGCACATCCCCGAGAATAGGATATCGGTCCGCCAATGCTTCCAATCCCGTCCGTAATTTCTCACCCATCAACCGCGAGTTTTCGACTAAATTCTCCGTGGCAATGACGTCGAGGGTGGCGAGGGCGGCTTCCATGGCCACGGGATTGCCGCCAAAAGTCGATATTGTCGGGCCTCGATAAGAGGAAGCGACTTCTGGTGTGGCGATACTGGCACCAATCGGCATCCCGTTGGCTAAGCCTTTGGCAAAGACCATAATATCGGGAGTCACGCCGTAATGATCAATGCCAAACATCTTACCCGTACGGCCAAATCCTGTCTGCACCTCATCGTCGATGAAAAGGGCTCCGTATTTCTTTGCGATTGGCACCGTCTCTTGAAAGAATTCTTCCGGGGGGGTGATGAAGCCGCCAACGCCTTGAATCGGTTCAGCCAAATAGGCGGCAAGGTGATTGGAGGTGCTGGTTCGGATAAATTCCTCCATGTCCTTCGCACATTCGAGTCCGCATCGGTCCGGGGTTTTGCCGAAGGGGCAGCGGTAGCAGTAGGCATTGTGGGCGTGACGGATGGGCAGAGCCATGCCAGCCCCTCCCAGTTTCCATTCGGCTTGGCCGGTTAATCCCATAGCGACTTGGGACCGGCCCGAGTAACTGTGACGGAGAGCCACGACTTCCTGGCGTCCTGTGGACTGTTGTGCCATCATGATTGCGGTTTCATTGGCCTCAGTGCCACTGGTGGTGAAAAAGCTTTGTTGCAAAGTTCCGGGTGTCAAGGCCGCCAACCGTTCAGCTAGGCGTACGGTGGATTCGGTGAGGTAGAGGGCGGAGGCGTGGAGAAGACGGCCGGCCTGTGCCGTAATTGCCGCCGTCACCGCCGGGTGGGCGTGCCCTACGGAAACGGTCAGAATACCACCAAAAAAATCCAAATACCGATTGCCTTGGACGTCAGTGACATGACGGCCCTCTCCTTCCACGAGCACCAGGGGTTCCTGGTAGTAAGGCTGGACCCCGGGGACAAGGTATTGTTTGTGTTTTTGCTCCGTAACATTCATATGTGTCGACCTCCTGGCTTTTGCGCGGTCTGTGATCCGTTATCCGTTATCTAAGAGCTCAGTTGTTGTCTGACTTATTTTACTCGCCGTACTCTTCAATTTTGCTCGGTGATACTGTACAATTTGGCTACCGAAATTAGACAGAATGTCGAGGAATGGTCCATGATCACTGTGCATGATGTCCTCTCCCGTCCTTTGTTCCGGTCGGCTCGCATCGTGGCCGGGAGTGAGGGGCTGTCCCGCCCCGTTCACTGGGTACACGTCGGCGAAGTGCCCAATTTAAGCCGCTTTCTGCAGGGATATGAGTTGGTGCTGTCGACCGGCGTGGGACTCACCAATGCCGAATTGCGGCTGAGGTTTTTGAATGGCTTGATTCAGGTCGGCGCCAGTGCGCTGGTTCTGGAGCTGGGACAATACTTGCCCCAGGTTCCGGACGACATGATATCCCTTGCGGATGGGCGCGGATTTCCCATCATCGCCTTTTCCGACCCGATTCGATTTCTGGAAATCTCTCAAGACATTAACGGCCTCGTCATCAGCCAACACTACCGCACTATGGATGACTTGGAACTCTTGTCGCTAAAAATCCGCCAGGCTCTCTTGAATACCGAAGGAGCGGAGAAATTGGTCCGGCTGCTTTACGAAAGCATTCAGCGACCGGTGTTGTACCGCTTGCGGGACAATGTCGGACAGCCGATTGTGTATGGAACCTGGAAGGACATTCCTTCCCCTTTCGTCAACATTGCTCCTCATCCCCTTCCGGAAAGAGGTCCCCATGCCTTAATCCGGCAGACTATCATGGTATTCGGCCGCCCCATCGGCGATCTTATGGTCGGCGAATGTCACGAGGAACTGGATGAACGGTTGTATTTAGCTCTGGACCGCACAGCGGCGGCTCTGGCCCAAGACTTCATACGGGCCCAAAGTCTGGATCGTCTTCGCCGCCAGGAAGACGAGGCCTTATTGGAACCGCTGCTTTTCCGTGAGGAACCGGAGGCTTATCATTGTCAGCGCTTTCGGGCCCGATATCAGTTGACTTTGGACCGGGGCTACCGTGTCGTCATTGTCGAACCGTCCAACGCCCGAGTCATAACTTTATTCTCGAAAAGCATTTCCGCCTCCTTCGCCGTCGGGGAATATCACCAGACGGACCGCAGCATTTTTGTGGTGAGCGGTGCCTTAAAATCGGCCCGTCTTCTCAAACAAACTCTCCGGCCCGTTTTTCACTTTCCTGAGGACTCCATTCTCTGTTTCGCCGGCCTGTCTGGTGTGTATCAGGATCCCGCCCAGATGCACCGTGCACTGACGGAAGCCAATGACGCCACGGCTGTGGCCCGGCATCTTAAAGAACCCTTTGTAAGTTACGAGGATATGGGAATTTGGCGCTGGATTCTCTTTACTCCCCACCAGGATCTGCAACGTCTTCTCATCGACCCCGAGTTGTCTGGGTTGTTAAGTCGCCCTGATGCCTCCCGCCTTCTCGATACTCTGGAAGTGGTGCTGGCCCATATTGATTCCAAACAGACGGCCAGCGAAATACTTGGAGTGCACCGCCAAACCCTCTATAGCCGTATTCACACTTTGTACCAGCTCCTTGGCGATGATTTTTTGGACCCTCCGAGGCGCCTGGCACTGGAGAGTGCGGTGACGGCCTACCGCTATTTGCATCATTCGCCGGCGTCTGGGCCCCTATCTCACAAATCCTGAACACGATGGCGTTTGATAAAGTCTCCCCGGCCCTGTTTTCCCAGAAACTGACCGTTGTCCACGATGACTTCTCCCCGGGAGAGGACCATGCGAATCGCGCCCGCCGTCTTTCTTCCCTCATAAGGGTTATAGTCCACTCGCATATGAGCTTGTTTGACTCCCCACTCGGTCGATCCATCTGGATCAAACAGAACCAAATCGGCATCCGAACCCACGGCGATGGTGCCTTTGTGCGGGAACATGCCAAATAATTTAGCCGGGGTGGTGGATGTCACCTCCACGAAACGATTCAAGGAGAGGCGGTTTTGGCTGACGGCTCCGTCGTAAATCAAACTCATCCGGGTTTCCACGCCAGGAGCCCCATTTGGGATTTTGGCAAAGTTGTCACGGCCCAGGGTCTTTTGGTCCTTCATGCAGAAAGGACAATGGTCCGTGGCCACTACTTGCAGATCATTTGTTTTCAGTCCGCGCCACAGTCGCTCTTGATGTTCAGGGGTTCGAAGCGGAGGAGACATGACGTATTTGGCACCGTCGAATCCGGGTTCTTCGTAACGATCATAAGAAAGAAACAGGTATTGGGGACAGGTTTCCGCATACACGGACTGTCCCTGGTCTCGGGCGGCCATAACGGCGTCGAGCGCCTGAGAAGCGGACAGGTGGACAATGTACAAAGGGACTTTGGCCAGCGCCGCCAATACAATCACCCGGTGAGTGGCTTCTCCTTCCATCTCGGGGGGGCGGGTCAAGGCATGATACTTAGGCGCAGTGTGTCCTTCAGCCAAGGCCTGTTCCACCAGCACATCGATGACACTGCCGTTCTCGGCATGTATGGCGATTAAGGCGCCAATTTCGCCGGCGCGTTGAAGTGCGCGGAATATTCCCCCGTCGTCCACCATAAAGACGCCCGGGTACGCCGTAAACATTTTGAAACTGGTGACTCCTTGGTCCACCATCCGTGGCATTTCCGCCAAACGTTCCCTGGAAGCTTCGCTGATAATCATGTGAAACCCGTAGTCTATGGTGGCCTTGCCTTCCGCCTTTGCCAGCCATGTCTCCAGGGCTTCTTGCATCGAGTGTCCCCGAGACTGGATGGCAAAGTCGACGATGGTTGTGGTTCCTCCAAAGGCCGCCGCTTGGGTTCCGGTCAAAAAGTCGTCGGAAGACGTGGTGCCGCCAAAAGGCATGTCAAAGTGGGTGTGCACGTCAATTCCGCCCGGCAGCACCAGCATCCCTCGGGCATCAATGTCCTTATCCGCCGATACCGACAAGTTTTGGGCAATCATTTGAATTTTTCCGTCCTCGATGAGGATATCGGCATGATAACTGTCGACTGCCGTGATGATATGCCCATTGCGAATGATTGTTTTCATATCGTGCGTCTCTCCTTCTTTCGTCTGGTTATTGCGCCGGCAATTCGTGCCCGCTCCAGGTATCGATATAGCCCTTATCCACCGGATTCATGGCGATGCATCCGGGGACGGGACACACCAGAGAACACAAGTTGCATCCGACGCAGTCTTCTTCGCGTACCACCGGAGCTTTTTGATGAGAAGGGCGGTCAATACACTGATGTGCCCCGTCGTCGCAGGCGACGACGCAAAGATTGCATCCGATGCAAGTGGCCGGATCGATGTGAGCTACGACCTGAAAGGACGTGGATAACCGTAAGTCCTTCCACCCCCCAATGCGCGGAGCCGCTTGCCCCACTAGATCAGCGACTCGTGACAATCCTCGTTCCGTCAAGTAGTCGTTCAGTCCTTCGGTCATTTCGTGAATAATGCGGAAGCCGTAATGCATGGCGGCCGTGCACACCTGAACCACGCTTGCGCCCAGCAGCATAAATTCCGCGGCATCGCGCCACGTCTCAATCCCTCCAATGCCGCACAGGGGAACCCTTATGCCTGGATCATTGTAGAGACTCGACAGCATATGCAATGCAATGGGCTTTACCGCGGGTCCGCAATACCCGCCGTGTGAACCCTGGCCGTCAACATCCGGAAGCGGGCGCCAGGTATTCAGATCCACGCCCATCACACTGTTGATGGTGTTGATGAGAGAGAGGGCGCCGGCTCCTCCGCTTACGGCGGATCGGCCAGGAGGACGGATATCGGTAACGTTGGGAGTCAGTTTGACAATCACCGGCAGTGACGTCGCCTGGGCTGCATAGCGAGTAATGGTTTCGGTGTATTCTGGAACCTGTCCCACGATGGAACCCATTCCCCGCTCGCTCATACCGTGTGGGCATCCAAAGTTTAATTCAATGCCGTCCGCTCCGGTATCCTCCACGCGCTTCACCATGTCGCGCCACACCGAGGCTACGGATTCGAACATCATGGACACTACCAGGGCATTGCCGGGATAAAGGCGTTTCACTTCCGCAATTTCCCGCAGATTGTCGTCGAGCGGACGGTCGGAAATCAGTTCGATATTGTTCAGACCCATCATGCGGCGTCCCCCATAGTCGATCGCCCCCAGACGCGAACTCACATTGATTACCGGTTCCCCGACGGTTTTCCAGACGGCTCCCCCCCAACCCTCGTCAAAGGCTTTCATGACCTGATACTGGGTATTGGTGAGAGGACCCGATGCTAACCAAAACGGATTGGGTGAGTGAATTCCGGCGAAATCCACCGACAAATCAGCCATGTTTTTCTCCTTTCTGGGGTGCCATGGTTTTCCTGAGCCGTTCATGAATAGCTTGGGCCGCCATTTTTCCATCCGCTACTGCCTGCACCACCATCGCCTCTCCAAAAGGAGCCAGACAGTCGCCTACGGCGTAGACGTTCTTGATGGAGGTTTCATAAGTCGATTCGTTAACGACAACGCGGCCTCGATGGGTGGCGGCACCGATCATCTGCCCAATCCCGGCGTTTTTCTCTTGCCCAATGGCCAGGATTATGGTGTCCGCCGGGAGGACAAATTCGCTCTCCGGGATGATGTCCAAGGGCGATTGGCGGTCAGAGGGATCTCCTGTACGCACTTGGGTTTTTACGCACCGGACCGCTTCCACTCGAGATGCGCCCTCAATGGCGATGGGCATTGTCCACCACCGGTAGATTACGCCATCTTGTTTGGCAAACTCATATTCATAGCGATAAGCCGGCATTGCGGCCTCTCCCCGTCGGTATAAAATGCTGACGTCGGAGGCTCCTAAGCGTTTGGCGCAGGTGGCGGCGTCCACGGCCGTGTTCCCCGCTCCGACCACAATGACGTGAGGACCCAAGGTGATGTCAGACAGCGGACGGGTTTTGGTTTGTTCCACGAGATCGAGTGCATCATAGACTCCGGGCAAATCCTCCCCCGGTATTCCCCATTTCGGCACCTTACCCATACCTATCGCAACCACGATGGCGTCATACTGCTCCTGTAACGTGCGGAAATCCTGAAGAGCATCAATTTTCCGGCCAAAATGGAACTTTACTCCCAATTTGCGCACGGTTTCGACTTCAAACAGGCTCACGCGCATGGGTTCACGGTATGAGACGATACCATAGGTATCGAGCCCGCCGCCCTCTTCCTTTTGCTCAAATATCTCCACCGCGTATCCCCGCCGGGCTAGGTGAGCTGCCGCACTCATCCCTGCCGGTCCGGCTCCGATAACGGCAACCCGGCCACGGCCTTCCTCTAGTTGCGGCAACGCCGGTGTCCCATGCTCCATGGCATGATCCATGGCTACACGCTGCAGCCGGCCGATGCTTACCGCCCGGCTGTCCTGAACCCGAACGCACTGAGCTTCGCACAAAGCTTCGGTGGGACAAATGCGTGCGCAGGTTGCTCCTAAGATATTGGCATCCATGATGGTTCTGGCGGCCTGGCTCAAGTCCCCGGTGGCAATTTGATGAATAAACCGGGGAATGTCAATGCGTGTCGGGCAGCCTGTGATGCACGGCGCATCATAACAGTAATAGCAACGCAGCGCCTCATCCGTGGCTTCACGCCGGGTCAGGGGCGGCACAACTTCCGGCAGTTTGGTGTCATTCGTCAATGCTAGACTCATGGGGCCCTCCTTATCTTTGAAAAATGGGAAGTGAGGCATTAGAGCCTTGTAAGCCCTCAAACTAACCCAGTTCTGATTGCGCACTGACGGCGGTGAGCCGCCAGGAGTATTGCCGTGCACTGTTCTTACGCCGCGTGGAACTGTTTGGGTGAGCCTTTTTCCGATTACGCGCCGGTCATCCACTAACTGTTCAGCGATAAGACGGTGAGTGGCAAGAGGCTTTTAAACTTGCCCTATAAGTCCGTCAAGCGGTGATATGTTTCCGGACGGCGGTCCCGAAAAAACTGCCAAGTGTTGCGCGTTTCGCGTACTAACGACAGATCCGCATCACCTACCACAACTTCGGTTTCGGTAGAACTCCCCGTTACCACGAACTGTCCCCGGGGGTCGACCAGATAACTTTCACCGTAAAAGTCCCCCATGTTCCAAGGAGGTTCCATACCCACCCGGTTGATAGCACCTACAAAAAAGCCGTTAGCCACGGCATGGGCGGGCTGCTCCAGTTTCCACAAATATTTGGACAGCCCGGCTACGGTCGCCGAGGGGTTAAACACAATTTCCGCGCCGTTCAGCGCTAGAGCCCGAGCCCCTTCCGGAAAATGACGGTCGTAACAAATGTAGACGCCGATGCGGCCAACGGCTGTTTGAAAAGTGGGATAGCCGAGATTGCCGGGGCGGAAATAAAATTTCTCCCAAAATCCGGTATTCGGGTTCTCGCCGGCTTGAACGTGGGGCAAATGATTCTTGCGATACTTCCCCAAGAACGTGCCGTCGGCATCAATGACAGCAGCGGTATTATAATAAATTCCCGTAATTTCTTCTTCGTAGAGCGGCACAATCAATACCATTCCGGTTTCCCGGGCAATAGCCTGCATCATTTGGGTGGTGGGGCCATCCGGGATATGCTCAGTGAGGTGATACCACCGGGTGTTCTGTTCGGCACAAAAGTAAGGGCCGTAAAACAATTCCTGGAGACAGACAACCTGAGCTCCTCGTTGTTGGGCTTCATAGATTAGACTCACATGCTTGTCGATGGCCGTTTTTTTATGCTCCTCCAGAGGCCTTTCGCCCGACACGTCGTGGTGAGCTTGAATGAGTCCGACTCGTACTACTTCACTCATGTTTTCATTTCTCCTCTCTCTTTCTCTTTATCGTGGCCAATTCCTATAGGGATGGTGCCTGACTTGGCTGAGATACCGCCGTCCGGCGTCCCATCAAGATGAGATAGACGGCGAAGGCGACGGCAAAACCCACAAACCAGGAATAGTCGAAGAGCCATGCTAGGCTGGGAACCACTCGCCCGATCAGGGAGACCACAATGCCTGCCAAAAGCGCCCACACGGCCAAGACATTGTAACCACGGGTGTAAAAATATTGCCCCGTCCTTTCGTATAATTGCAGCACTTCCAAGGTTCGTCGGCGAAAGACCCAGTAATCGGCAATTAAGATGGCCGCCACCGGCCCTAGAAATCCTGAATACACATCCAGCCAGCTGAAGATATAAATGTGAGGATTGGAGATTAACAGCCAGGGAACCATGACAATGCCCAAAATTCCTGTCAAGACGCCGCCTCTCCGGAAATTCAGGTGTTTGGGAAAAAGCTGAATGAAATCATAGGCCGGCGACACGATATTAGCGGCAACATTGACGGAAAGAGTTGCCACGACCACGGCGGCCATCGAAATCAACAAAACCAGTGGATTGTGAAAATGGCCGAGTAAAACCACCGGATCTGATATGGCATGGTGGAAGACGACCACAGTGGCCGAGGTGACGAGGACTCCGATTGCCGAAAAAATTGTCATGGTGGCGGGTAGTCCCAGGGTTTGACCCCAACTCTGGGCCTTTTGACTTTTGGCGAAGCGGGTGAAATCCGGAATGTTCAAGGATAAAGTGGCCCAAAACCCCACCACTCCGGTTAAGGACGGGATAATCACGGCCCACAAGGCTGAACCGTGAACTTTGGCGGGTTGTGCGATGATTGGGCCAAATCCGTGTGCGGCGGTGTATGCCCAGATCAAAAGGCCGAGCCCCAAAGCGAGAACGGCGGGGCCGGCCCAGGCCTCGAAGCGTCTGACGGCTTGAATGCCGTGAAAGATAATCCAGATGTTGAGAAACCAAAAAATCATAAAACCGACCCACCCGCCGAAATTCATTCCGACAAACGTAAAAGCATTGGAGATTCGCGACCAGCTTGGGATGAGAACGAGTAAAAAGGTTTGAATGGCTTGACCGCCGATCGCGGTCTCAATGCCGAACCATCCTGCGGCTACCAATGCCCGGAGCAAGGCCGGAATGCCGGCACCGACAACTCCGAAGGAAGCACGGGCATAAACTGGAAAGGGGATGCCATATTTGGTGCCCGGATGGGAATTCAGCAGGATGGGAACGAGCACAATCAAATTGCCTACTAAGACGGTCAAAATGGCTTGCCACCAACTCAGCCCCAAGGCAATGAAACCGCCCGCCATCAAATAGGTGGGAATGTTATGAGCCAAGCCGATCCAAAGGCTTAAGTAATTGTAGAAGGTCCAGGTTTTTTGTTCATCCGTCGTGGGCGCGATATCCTGATTAAAGCGGATCAAGTCGGCATTATCACCGGGATTATATGCCGCTGCGGGGCCTTCGTATTCCGCCAAGAAACTTTCCTCCCCCTTTTCAGATTTTCGTTAACCGTGAGGCAACAAGCGACCATAATCTTTATACCGGCGATTGTGGTTTGAAGGCGCACGCGCCCGTGTTCAGAAAGTTCTTACTCGGTGTTTGCCTGTGCAGATTCAAAATGGGTTCCTTGAGAGACTGCCTGACAGCGCTGACGCTAAACACCGTTACAAACATATTAGTCGCTGCCTTCTGACAGTCCTTTGTGCTAATGTACTAAATTGCCCCGGCGTACGGATCATACAAAATGCCCAAATAAATGTTCTTTTCTATTCATTCTGATTACGAGGGGGGTGAAAGCTCGTCAATGTCCTACCTTCTTCACCGCAATGTTTTGAAGTTTTTCTCGCCAAATCCGGGCGTAACGCTCCTGCCTTCAGGGGCTCTGCCGATTTCCAACAGTTTTCCCCCGGGATGATTGTATGCGAGAGAATCACACAGTTCGACAACATCAAGGTATCTGGACCGGCAGCGGCGGGCGAACAATCCGGATTACTACGACGATCAAGGGCAAGCCATCAAAGGGAAGCACCCGATGAAACGGAGCGGGCGACAAGACCAGACGGACGCCCGTTTCGCGGGACTCTATCGGCGGGAAGCGGGCCATCGAAAAACCTGGCATGAACAAAGGGTCAATCAGGTCATCGCCCATAGTGTCACAAGTAAAGCCGAGAAATTTCCTTATAATGCACACGCGAGATTCAACCGGGATAGTCTACCAACCTATTTTAACCTATTCGCATTCGTACGGAATCTACCCGATGAAGTGCCCGAAAGGGTAGAGAAAATCGTGAATTTAGCTTTTCAAAATCCAAAATTTCTTGGTTGATAGAGACCAATTTGTCTTAAATAGAGGTGTTGAGACCTAAATGATATCCCCTGCTCCAGTAAGGGTTTTATCCGTGTTGCCATGGAAGGGGCGTGGAAATGGGGCGATGATTGGCTAGATTGGCACATATCCCCCAAATCCCAGATCGTGAACGGCGGATGGGTGCGCTATCAGTTTGGTGATTTCGTGGCATGCAACGAATCAGGGCAGGTTGTGATCAGCGATGTGGGTCACCGTGTCCCAAGGATGCGTGGCCATTTCCGTACACCGCCGTGCAAATTGACGGCGGGCGCGAGCGGTGAGATGCGATCGGAAAACCGGTAATTCGGGGGTTAGACTCCGACCAATGGCACCTGATCTGCGGTAAACGATACCATTCTGATCAAGAAAATGTGGGATAGTGCCTTCAAGAAGGGTCATTATGTCCGAAGCGCTTGATATGTTGCTCCGCCGCCGCATCACACAACAACAGCAAATCGCCCAGGTACGTCCTTTGCCCCAAGCAACCCTTCGCAACTTGTTAGATGACTTTCTTATTCATTTTGTCCATGATACGACCACTCTCAAAAGAAGTACGCCGACCTTACACAAAACGCCAGTCGTGTTGGAACACGGTATCACCACACCGGCTGACGAGGCAAGGAATTCTTCACGACCGGGCGGATCAATACCGGACAGATCCCGTTTTTATTCGCGGATCCCGCCATGTTCCTCCGAATCCCCTCCGGGTACCAGACGCCATGACAGATTTTATCGCACAATTTGCTCACCGTCCCCAGTCCCTACACCCGGTTGTTTTTGGCGCACAAGCCCATATTCAGCTCGCCGCCATCCATTCGTTTGTCGATGGCAACGGACGTGTTTCTCGTTTTTTAGTGAATGGTCTTTTGTTGCGCGACGGCGATCCTCCCGGATCCTATCCTGCCACATCCCGCGCGGAATATCTCATCACATTAGAACGGGCACAGCCCGGGCAACCCCGAACAACTGTCCTTTAGCCCATCACGACGAAAAGATCCAACGCCTTGTTTTGTCTCGTAGCTATCTCGCTTGATCGGTCTCTACCGTTCCCGCCCGGGGATCAAGGTGTTGGGGCTTATCCTTATGGTCTGTTGGTGTTCCATTCGCATGGCGTCAATACGGCCGCACTGAGTAGGTGGAGAGGTATATTGAAAAGAGCATGTGGGATAAACTCCTGAGCATTAAAAATTTCGTGTATACACCTCCGTACTCCGTGGCGGCCTTTCGGTAATTTCGCGTTCTTTTTTGCTCAAATAGCGCTTTGGGACTTGACGAAAACGGATTGATGTGTTTGAGTAAAAGCATTGTATTAAGGTATAACTTTCCTTTATCGAGCATGAACCACAAAATTATGATTACGCACAAAATTTTTCACGATGTTCCGAATACGGTGAACCCAATGATGATCTTCCGAGGCGTGTGGTGTATCGCCGGGAGTCCGGCTAGGGTATAAGGCATGGGACGGGCCATGTCTTGATCACCAGATCCGACACGCAATACTCGCAAAGATAGCGGTTGGCTAAATCCACCAGATTGCGCACCCAAAAAGACCGAACACGGTTCGTCAGTCATGGAAATCCCGGCAGACCAAGCAAGACCGGGTTCTCGACGCTTTCCCTGTTATGGCCTTTAGGGCATCTTGGCAGAGAACAGGAGTTGCTAGTAGCCCATGGCATCAAACCTGGGGCTTTGTTAATCACAAATCTCTAGAGCGTCACGCGGGACTGGGAGGCCTGGCCACTAAGACACTTCGTAGCGGAATGCAACCACGATACGCCCTAGGGGCGGATGGTCGCAATTATACAAGAAAGAGGGCGCTGTAATGAGTCTGATTTTGATAGCCACTCATCCACACAGTGATATATGCGGGGAAATTACGCATTGGGACCGCACGGTCGTTGCTAAAATTGAGAGCGAGCGCGCCTTGGAAGCTTATACCAATGATGCCCAAACCGTGTGGAGAGTCGTGCGCCAATACGGGAGCTATCAACGGGCCTTTGGGGTGCCGTTCTTCCCGGTGTGGTTAGGGAAGCATGGGGGTATGGGTATTACGCCCGAAACGAGCCCGACAGCAGACTTTGTCTGGGCAGCCCCGCCATCCAAAGAGTCCCAAGGAAACGAGCCGTGCGGAGTAGAGGCGGAAGGAGACGAAGAGATTACGGGGGGGCTGCATGGCTAACCGGGCAGCAGACCACCGCCCTCAAAGCCGCGGCCATGGGCCGCGGCTTTTGTGATTGTATCGGTGGAACTTCCTGTGACTCGGGTATCCGGTCAGGCGTATCTTGGCCTCTATCCGCTTCACCGGCGCGAGATCGCCCTGTCCTGATTTGAGATGAGCGATTTTCGCGCAACGGGCAGTCAGTGACGACTGCAGAGGAAAAGCATTTTGAAGGCTCAGACTTTATTCTGACTTGTTGCACTGGGCTTTGTTCAGAATGTCCGCTCGCAAGACAGACCCCCTTTGGTAGTGTTTTCGGGAACAAGTCGTGTTTTCGGGCTGCGTGTCAATCCAATAAGCCAATCATGGCCTCGGTGAATGCCTCAAATCCGGCATACACCCACGTCTTCATACCCAGTTCTTCCGCAGGCTCTATGTTGAGTAATCTGTCATCGACAAACAAACACAATTCAGGCGGGGTGTGGGATTTTTCCAGCGCAAGTCGGTAAATTTGGGGATCCGGTTTGGCTAATCCGACCCGGGCCGAGTTAATAATGTGGTCGAACAAATCAATTACGCCGAATTCCGTCAATTGATTTTCCAACTGATCATCAGCGTTGCTTATAGCGATGATTTGTATCTCTGGATTCCGATGTGCACGGAGCCATGTCACCATAGGCCAATTAATCCGCCATTCATAGTCCTGGCGCAGTCGGATTAAATGTTCCGCCGACATTCCCAATTGCTCAGCCATTCGGGCGGTATACTCCAGATACGTGATTTGACCGATGCGGCAAGCAGGCCAGGGGCTGTCCTGTCCGTAAAACAGTTGCTCGACATTCCGGGGAGCACCCCAATTGTGCTGAAGGCAGTCCCAAAACTCGGGATTGGGTTCAACGATGACGCCCCCAATGTCCATGAATAAGGTGTGAATCCCCATAGTTTCTCGCCTGGTTCCGCCAGACCGCAGTGAGCCAATGTCCCGGGAACTAGCCGGCTTCCCGTTATAAGGACGTTGAATGCCCTATATCGCAATGAATCCAAAACGTTTCCCTCTCGTTCCGTCCGTTCCGGATTATGAACTATGCGTTTCCGGTGTTGGCAGGCGCTGTCCCCCTTTCAAAAATTTATAGCCAGAAAATTTGTGGCAATTCTGCAATGATTTTAATATTGTAGAATAAATGCCGTTGACACGATCCCGCCGGGTTTTCTCCGGACAGTGAGCCTGTGTGAATCCCGCCTCCATTATTTCAGGTGCTCGAAATCCTGACAGGTGGAGTATTGTCTGCCCTATTACTAAACACACGCTGGACCAGATGGATTTGTGTGTCGCATGGCTGATTTCAGCTTAAAATCTCACGGAGACGTATTTTGTTTCCAAAAACTCGTCGAGTCCTTCAGCGCCTCCTTCCCGTCCTAACCCGCTGGCCTTCCATCCGCCAATGGGGGCTTCGACGCGCGACGGTACCGGATCGTTAATTCCGATCAGGCCAAACTCCAGAGATTGTGATGAACGCATAGCCCGTCCCAGATTCCGGGTGTACACATAGGCACTCAGTCCATATGGTGTGTCATTGGCTGCTTGAAAGGCATCCTCTTCGGAATCGAAAATAGAGAGCGGAGCCACCGGACCAAAGGTTTCTTCGCGGGCGAGCTTCATCATTTCATTAACCTGGGTGACGATGGTCGGCCAAAAAAAGTATCCCGGCCCCGCTCGCTTGGAGCCTCCCGCCACAATCTGCGCTCCCTTTTCTTCGGCGTCGTGAAGATGCTCTGAAACTTTGTCCAGTGCTTCTTGATTGATTAAGGGGCCCACCTGGGTGTCCGGTTCCAGGCCATTTCCGACGCGCAGGGCGGTGACAGCTGATACCAACTGCCGGGTCAATTTTGCGGCTATGGGCCGCTGAACATAGATGCGATTGGCGGCCACGCAAATTTGACCTGCATTGCGAAATTTGCAGGCCATAATCCCCCGGACGGCATCCTCGATATCGGCGTCATCAAAGACGATAAAGGGGGCGTTGCCTCCGAGTTCCAGCGAGAGCGCGGTAATGTTGTCCGCCGCATTATGCATAATCCGGCGTCCCACGGCAGTCGATCCGGTAAAGGAGACCTTGCGCACTCTTTCATCCCGAACCAGAGCAGGGCCGATGACTTCGGGATCGCCCGTAATCAGATTGACCACCCCCGGCGGCAAAGACAGAGCGTGCAGCAAGGAAAAGAACTGCCAGGCAATTAGGGGTGTTTGTTCAGCCGGCTTGACGATGATGGTGCAGCCTGCCGCTAGCGCGGGCGCCATCTTTCGGCAGATCATGGCAAAAGGATAGTTCCACGGGGTAATCAGTGCGGCAACTCCTATGGGTACCTTGGTGGTCCAACCGGCGCGAGAATTCACAGGCGGTGATAGGGTTTTGCCGTAAGCCTGAAAGATCTGCGCGGCGTAAAATTCAAAGAACCTGGCTCCGTACGCGATTTCGGAGCGGGATTCCGACAGAGACTTTCCCTCCTCGCGGGTTAGAAGCCGCGCCAATTCTTCCTGATGCTCCATAATCGTCCGGTAAATGGCCTGTAAAATATGGGCTCGTTCCTGGACTTCAGTTCGTGACCATTCTTTGAAGGCCAAAGAAGCCGCGGCAATGATCAAAGACAAATCATTTACGTCGGCTGAAACCGCGTGACCAATCAGCTCATTGGTCGCGGGATCTTCGATAGCAAATTGCCTGCCGTGAACACCCGGGTGCCAACTCCCCCCGTAATATAACTGAGCTTCCATTGTCTTGCCTCCCGTTCTCACTTTCTCATTCGCGTGCCTGGGAACCTGGTGCGGGCCGCCCGGGGGGCCAAGCCGACATCCTTGAGTCCGCTGGAGATCGTTTCACTTCCTGGCCCCATCCTGTTGCCTGCCCTGCCCCATCTCGGGCCAGGGCCACAATCGCCGGTGACCCTGGGATGTTGAGGGTGCCGACCATTTCTCTCATTAACACACTTATTAAAAGAAGTTTCGTTACGGAAAAGAGATAAGACTGGGCATCTCTCCTGCTGGATCGCTATCGGCGAAGCACCTCAGCCCAGGCCGGGTCATCTACGAAGACAGCATCCACATATTCGGTCCGGAGCTGTGCCGCACTGGCCCGGGACTCAAGCCCCCACACCGCGACATTCAATCCCGATTCTTTAATGTGCCTTAAGTCGTCATCTGGCACCGTGTTCTGGTGCACATGCACCCACGAGGCCCGGGCGGAACGGGCCACCGACCAGGGCTCAATCATCCGGCCCATCCCCCAGGCCACAGCCCGCGGGATGTCCGGGGCTAGGCGGGCGGAGTCAACCAGGGCAAACTGGTCAAATGACGAAACCATCACACGGTCCTGGGCATGATAATGCCGGACTATGTCCAGGGTTTTCTCTACCAGATTGGGATAGTAACGGGGACCGTTTTTGTATTCAATACATAAAACAGCGTGAGTCAAGGCTTCCAGCACTTCTTCCAGGCGGGGAATGGGGATGTCGGACAATTGTCCATCCGGACCGCGAGTTAAGAGGGTGCGCACAAAGCTCCAGTCGTAGTCCCCCACCCACCCGGATCCGCTGGTGGTCCTCTCTAAGGTCGCGTCATGCAGCAGCACGACCACTTGATCCCGGGTCAGTTGCACATCGAACTCCACTCCGTCCAGCTGATGGTCTACGGCAAATCGCAAGGAAGGAATGGTGTTTTCAGGAAGGACCTGGGCAGACCCACGGTGCCCCCAGACAAACGTTTTGAAACGGCTGCTGCGTGAGGACATTGTCAAATCTCCTAAAAAGTGACATGGCGCGTTCAGCACGATTCATTCGAGATCTCAAACTTGACTAATCGGCGTCTTTTCAAGGCGGGCGGGAAGGAATCCCAAAAGTCCTTGGATTCTGGGATTTCTTCGCAATAACAAACCCTGTGGATGGGGAGCACGTCGGGAAATAGCACCGATAAAAAATGACAGTCAGAACGCGGCTGGGATCGCCGGCGTTCTCTGGCCTGTCGTCTATCCGGATGGTTTTCACCAGTCCTAGCCATGTTAGCCTTTGACTCCCCCGGTGGCGGAATAGGCTCCGGCCAGAAATTGGCGCTGAGCCACCAGAAACAGAAGCATGACCGGGAGCGTGGTAAAGACGACGGCGGCACTGAGTCCCGTCCAGTCGGTTCCGTTGGTTCCGAGAAACGTGGCCAGCCCAACTTCAATCGGCTGAACACTGGGGCTTTGGGTCATAATGTAAGGCCAGAGGAAGCTATTCCACGACCCCAGGAACACGTACAGTGCAATGGTGATTAAAGCCGGCTTGGCCATTGGAATGGCGATCGCCCAGATAAAGCGAATTTCGGATGCGCCGTCGAGACGGGCTGCCTCAATCATTTCCCGCGGGAAGGACAAAAAATACTGGCGCAAGAGAAAGATACCAAACACCGAGGCGCCCCAGGGAACAATCTGTGCCCAGTACGTATTCAGCCAGTGCAAATCACGCAACACGATGTAGTCGGGAATCAGCAACACCGTCTGCGGGATCATCATCATGGCAATAAAGCCGGCAAATAACGCAGATTTCCCCCAAAACCGCATAGTGCCGAAGGCAAAACCGGCCAAAAGTGATGTCATGACTACCAAGAGCGTCGTGGCGGAAGCGATGAAAAGGGTATTGAGAAAATATCTTAGCCAAGGGGCCTCAGACCAGGCCCGGATATAATTTTGCCATTGACCGTGAGGCAGGAACACCGGAGGAAACTGCAAAACCTGATTGGCTCCATTCAGCGAGGTGACGATAACCCAGTAGAACGGGAAAAGAAAAATGACCACCAAAAACAAGCCCAAAAGCCACTGCCACCAGGGAAGGCGGCGCCAGAGCTTGCGCTTAGGCTTCCGTGACGGTATCGAAACCGGGGCGGGTTGGTCCTCAGTGTTTGGTTTGTGTTCCAACAATTGTTACCGCCTCCCTGATGAATCTCGTGTGCTTATTTCGCCGAGGCCAGATCTTGGATAGCCTGGGATTGGGCTGTGGCCAGTGCGTGAGACACGGACTGATGAGCGATGGTCGCCGCCTGGATGGCATTCGACAAGGCGCCTATCGCCTCCGCCATCCCTGCCACCGGTGGTGTCGGCCGGGCGTTGGCCAGTGAGTCCGCAGCGATTTTTTGATAAGGGTGCGTATTATAGTAGGTCGTCATTAACGGCAGGGCCGCACGGGTAACGGGCAAATATCCGGTATGAGTTGCCCAATAGGCCGTCTGCGCCGGCTCGCTCAGCCACTTCATAAATGTCCAGGCCGCGTTTTTCTGAAGGGTGGAGGCGGAAGAAAACATCACAATATTGGTTCCCTGCATGACATTGCCTTCCCCGGACGGCCCCTTCGGGAAGGAAGCCACTCCCATGGCAAATTTTCCTCCAATAGCCTGCTCGTTATAGTAGTAGCTGGCGATAGTCGAGAGATCAAAGAGTCCATGACCCGCTCCCATGGCCGTTTGTCCAGGATAGTTGGTCCCGAATTTCATGGACCCGTTTTGGTACATATGCACCACATAGCTTAAGGCAGCCCGCGATGCGGCGGTATCGAAGGTCGGTTTGCCTTTCTTCATGAGATGACCTCCATAGGCCCGTATCAGGGCTACGAAGAAATACGTTCCATTGGCCGCCCCGGATGACGATCCCGGGTCAATGCTCACGCCCCAGGTGTTGGCACTCGATGATGTGACGGCCTGGGCATCGCTGGCGAATTGAGCCCAGGTTGTCGGCACGGGCAAATTTGCTTTCTTGAGCCAGGTTTTATTGTAATACATGACAAAATCACTCTTGTTAAAGGGCCACATCCAAATTTTTCCGTCGGGAAGAAACTGGTCGGCCCACACTCCCGGCCAGATTTGCGATTTCTCTTGAGCGGTGATGCCGTGGGAACCGTTGACATAGGAATTTAAGGGAACAATGGCGCCGGAATTGGCGTATCCCGCAGCCCAGTCCTCATAGGCCTGAGCAATCGTGGGCGCTTGACCCGCTGTCACCGACGCTTCGATTTTGGTTTTGAGCACACCATAGCTGGGTTCCACTTCGAGATTTACCGTCATGTTTTTATGGCTTTTTTCAAACTGGGAGACCAGAGACTGCATGGCCGTCTTTAATGTTCCCGAAGACATGGCTTCCATAAACGTAATGCTCACGGGTCCCGACGCCGTTGGCGAAGACGGGGGATGCGAGGCACTGGGGGCGGTTCCGCATCCCGCGCCTATCACCCCGACGAGAGTGGATGCCATAACTAAGGCGGCGACTTTTTTGGCGGGCATCTGCAACACCCTTCCTTTCTTTTTTCCTTGCCTTTTATTACCCATGTTGAGAACACCCGCGGCACTTCGGTTTACTGGTAATAGGCACGCTTTTGAGCAAGCCACATTTGAAGGGCCGTGAGCGTGGCGATGATCACGAACAACAAGACAGCGAGAGCGGCTGCGGGACCGGTACGGTAAAACAAAAACGCCAGTTCATAAAGCCAGTAACTGGTGGTGGTTGTGGCCGACAAGGGTCCGCCAGCCGTCATTGTGAAGAATTGAGTGAAAGCCTGCAGAGATCCAATCGTGGTGATGATGAGAACAAACAAAGTCGTCGGCGTTAGAAGCGGCCAGGTGACTGACCAGAATTCTTGCCACCGATTGGCGCCGTCAATGCGTGCCGCTTCCCGCAGATCCGCCGAAATCGTGGACAGACCAGCCATAAAAATGATGACATCGAAACCCAGGCTATGCCACAAGGTGTAAAGAATCACCCCAGGCATCGCCCATCTTTGGGATTGCAGCCAACCCAGCTCCGGCAGATGAACCATATGCAATAATCCGTTGAGCAAGCCGAATTGGGGATTGAAAATCCAAATCCACACGATTGAAGTGGCGACCACGGGCGTTACGTAGGGAGAAAAAACGGCCAAACGGACAAATCCGCGGCCGGTAAAGGGATTCATTAAGGCCAAAGCAATGCCCAAAGCCAGGAACAGACCCACCGGCACTGTCCCGGCTGCAAAATACAGCGAAATCAGCAGGCTGTGCCAGAATTGAGAAGACCCCAGCAGATGACCATAATTTTTCAGCCCAACAAAGGTGGATTGTGCGCTATTGAGGAAATTCCAGTTAAATAAACTGATATAGAGGACGTAGAAAGCGGGAATGAGCGTGAACACGGCAAAGACCAACCCGGCGGGAGCCAGATACAAATAGGCCGCAGGCCGTCGGCGATCAGTCGAATCCATGGTGCCCCTCCTTCCTCCGGCATGGGCAAAAGACACAAGTCAATAGCTCGTCTTTCCCACCACGTGTCAGGTCACCAATAAACTGAACACTCAATTAATTGTTAACACAATTATAAATGTAAGCGCGTTCTTTGTTTAATTATAATACACATCAATAGTTACAAAATCAAGCAAAAAGCTTTCTCTATTATAATAAATTTGTCTTCGTGCTATAATTATTCAAAACTTGAGGGATGTAAACGCTGACATTGAGGTGAAAGAGAATGCCTCCCAATCGGCCTCGCACGATTAAGGATGTGGCGGCATGGGCTCAGGTTTCGACTGCAACGGTTTCGCGAGTCATCAACCACGCCGGGAACGTTCGGCCTCATACTGCGGACCGGGTGGCCAACGCTTTAGAGGCACTGGGTTATGTTCCCAATGCCTGGGCCCGGGCGATGGCCACGGACGGTTCAGATTTGGTGGGTTTAATCGTTCCCGATATTTTAAATCCCTTTTTCGCCGCTATCTACAGTGGACTCAATGAAACCGCTAAAAGCCGGGGCTTGGCCGTGTGGATGGTCGACAGCGGTGACAATTCTGAACAGGAGAGGCAAATGCTGCATATGCTAGGTGGTTACCGGGCGCGAGGCATCGCGATCACGCCCGCTCATCCCGCAGCCAACCTCCGCGCCATCGAACGGATAGGTGTGCCTATCTGTCTGGTCGATCGCCGCCTGGCGAAGAACCTTTGGGATATGGTCTTGATCGACAATGTTACCGGATCCCGTCAGGTGGCACAGATTTTCGTGGCCGCAGGACATCAGCGAATCGCCATCATTGCCGGTCCGCAAAACAGCACGCCGGGACTGGAGCGTCTCAGCGGTTTTAGAGATGCCTTGGAGAAAGAGGGACTCAGCATGCCCCCTGAATACATCAAGATCGGCGACTTTCGCCTGAACAGTGGCTATGCGCTGGGACAGGAATTGCTCGCGTTGGACCGGCCTCCGACCGCCATCTTCAGCTGCAATAATTTAATGACGATGGGTCTCTTGCAGGCCATTCATGCACACCCCGCCCACTCACTCGGGAAAACGGTAGCCGTGGTAGGATTTGACGACATTCCGATTTCTACTTTGACCGACCCGCCTCTGACCGTAGTTTCGCGCCCGATGAGAGAAATGGGAGTTCAAGCGGCAAGATTAATTATGGCGCGGATGGAGTCTCCGGCGAAACCTTTGGAAACGGTGGTTTTGGGGCCGCAACTTATTATTCGCGGCTCGGAAAAAAACCCGGGGTTGTTGCGTTGGATTTAATTCGGGCGTTCGGCATCTTGAGGAGAGAAGTTTTGTCCATGCGTGGGCCGAGATCGCCGGCAAGGGAAAGGATGTCTAAGGATGCGCCTGTTATTGTTTGACTTTGACGGTACACTGTACCGGGGTAACGATCCTTTTTGGTTCTACGCCCAGTCCATTGCCCAGTATATGGATCAGGAAACGCGCACTCGCTACCTTGATTTGGTAACAGCTCACCTGAATGGCCGCCCCGGAGTGGTGGCGGGAGACAACTGGGAAGCGGTGGTCAAGCTGGCGGCTCCGATCATACCAGACCGGAACATCTGGCAAAAGGCTTTTTTGGCTACCCGTCAATTTATGATGAGTCCCCGGTGCCGTCTCGAAGTGCCGCCCTCTTTAGTGGATTTCTTGCGCCAGGCGGCACACAAGGCCAAGATTGTGGTGGCTTCCAACAGTCCTGCAGAGGCCACAGGACCGTTAATGGAAAAACTCGGCTTGACACCGTACTTTGACGCTGTTTTTGCCGAGGCCAACAAACCCGAGGGGTTGGTGACGATTGTCGGCAAGCTAATGGAGACTCCCTATGATCCCCATCAGGTCTTTTCCGTGGGTGACAATTACGCGAACGATATTGCGCCAGCCGTGGAGTACGGCTGGCTGACGGCTCATATTAGTCCTCACGGGTATTTCCCGGGTCCGTGTTCAGTACGTGCCCACAGCATTGAAGAAGTCTTGCCGACCCTGAGTGTCTGGATGGTTCAGGGAACGCTGCCTTTGACAAACGCCCCCGAAGCATGACAAACTTCTAATACTTCATTGCACCGGGTCTCAATGTGAGGTATCAATTCACAATAAATACAATGTGGAAGTCAATAAGGCAATAGCAGAAGTACCGTCGGTGCAATTCTATTGTAATGAAAGGAGCTCAATATTATGGCGGAGATAAGTTTTTGGGGCGGAGTTGGGATTATCGGTTCGAGTAAAGTCTTGATCGAACAAGGGCCGTGGCGTGTGTTGCTGGATTTTGGCATGGATTTCACTCCCGGTAGCGGCCTGTTTCGGAACGGGGTGCGAGCCCGACCGGATTTTGCCTTGTACGACCGGCTGCGGACAGGACAGGCGCCGTTGCTGCCTCACATTTATCGTCCCGAGGCGCTCCACGGGTTTTCGTTGCCTGCCGGGTCGGATGGCCACACGGCAGTCTTTATCACACATGCGCACATTGACCACAGCGGATTAACCGGTTGGCTCGATCCCAACATTCCCATTTATTGTAGCCCCGAAACACGCCGGTTGATGGAGGCGTTGGCCGAGGCCGGCGATGTCCCGGAGGGCTATACTCCGGAATTCAAGACAATAGACGAGGAGAAACCCGTCATATGGGGGCCGTTTCGGGTGACCCGCTATCCGGTTGACCATGACGTTGTAGGTGCGTCAGGGTATGCCGTCGAAACCGAAGACGGCGTGGTGGCTTTTACGGGTGATATCCGCCTTCACGGCCGGCATCCGGAATTCAGCGAATCGTTTGCCCGATCGGTGCGGAAAGCTCGTGCTTTGGTGATTGAGGGCACTTCCCTGTCCTTCGGATTCACCCAGGCACAACGCCCAGAAACGGAAGTGGATGCATCATTTTCTCATGCCCTGCAGGAAACCCCGGGACTGGTTTTGTTGAGCCTCTACCCCCGAAATCTGGAACGCGTCGAGTCCTTTATTGCTATCGCAAGGCAAGCGGGCCGACGTATCGTGTGGCCTAAAACTCTATCCGTGTTTTTTCGCAATTGGGGTTTGGAAAATGTTCTGGCATTTGAAGAGGACGTGGATGTTGCGGCTATTCGGCACAATCCTGGTCACTTCGTTCTGCAGATGGATCCCCAGTCGTTACCGTGGCTGCTGGACCTTCCGGTAGGCCCTGGATCAGTATTTGTGCATGCTAACGGCGAACCTTTAGGTGCGTTTGACCCGGGGTGGGACGTTCTCCAGGATTGGTTGAAATTTCTCCATGTGCCGTTTTGGTCTATTGGCACCAGCGGCCATGCCAGTCCTGAGGACTTGAACCGTTTGGTACAGTGGGTTCAACCGGATATTTTGTTTCCCTTGCATAGCCGGGAACCGGACCGTTTGCTTCCGCCCCCAGGGACGTTACGCTGGCTCCCGGAAAGAGGCGGTAAACGCTATCCTCTGGGAGGCTACCGTTGATCAACCATCTTGGCGGGATCCTGGCGGTTGGATTGATCGGCACAATGCGGTTGATCCGAATGTGTGAATCACTCCCAATGGCTAAAACCTCGGCCAATTACCCGACCGGTGCGGTGCACCAATGCCGAAAGGAGATAGACAGAGCGTTTGCAAGCCCCATGCCCGGATCCGCGTACGCTCTTCTCATCGAAGGCAATGGTTTCCCTGCCTGCGGGAGATGCGGCCGCGAGCCACTGGGCCAGCACGGTGGCTAAGGCGTCTACATCGAGTTGTTGAAGCACTCGGCGCACAGTCGGCTCCCGCGGCACCGTATACGTGTCTCCCCACCGGGGACAGTCGAAGGCTGCACGTTGCTCCGGTCGCAAGTCTTCAATCCAGTGTTAGATGCTGTGAGATTAGGGATTTTCATTGGCTACGTTCTAACATTTGGGATGTGGGGTCGGGTCTTCACGATTAACCGCGCACCCAGTATTCCAGTAAATATAGTGATAATGCCCGCGAATGATATGGTTAATGGAAATCCAAATGATTGTGCAAAATCGCCACTAAAAAATCCTGCGACAGGCATGCTTGCTGTAGCGAGGCTGCCGATTGCTCCCCCTACACGGCCCAGCATTTCACGGGGAATGTTGCTTTGGATCGTGCTTTGCATGAATGTGTTATAAATCACTACAGGCCCGTGTCCAAGTGCGAGCGCGAGACACAAAAGAATATAGGGTCCATGAATCCCGACCAATGTAATGCCAACTCCCATAGATCCAATCGATAACGCGATAATTTGTTGAGGAGACAGAACGCTCACAAGCCAGGGCGCTATCATACTTATGACCAGGATACCCACGCTTCCCATGTCCATAGCCGCTCCTGCACGCCAAGATCCGATGTGTTGCGAGCGTAGATAAAACACTAACAATGCCCCAATTGCTGACACGGCAATATTTGTCACCATCGCGATCGCTGTCATGAGGAATACTGTATGATGCCGCCGTAACGTAGAAAAGCCCGACCACAATGCGATGCGTTCTCTCCGCTCCTCTAACATGTGATCGGGAATCGTCATAAGAAAAACTACTGTCGTTATTGAGCACACCACGGGAATTGTTAAAACAACGAATATAGCATAATGTGTCAAAAAATATGCGGCGAGAAGTGGCCCTAACAATTGTGCGACGCGACCAACGGCCTCGACTTGAGCATTGACTTTAGGAAGCTCCTTATCGGTTGAACTATCGCGAATGATCCCGTAAAGGCTCACGGTATATAAGGAGTCAGCGAATCCCGAGATTATAGCCAAGAAGAACAGATAAATCGTGAATCTAGGAAGGTCATGACTCCAGATAACAACCCACAGTCCAACTAGAGAAAGAATCCGAAGAATTTCTAGCGGAAATAATAATCGATTGCGACCCAAGCGATCCACCAACCAACCTGCAATAGGAAAAAAGACAGCCAATGGTAACATTTGGAATCCAAATGCGACCCCACTAAGCAAAGCCGAGTGCGATACGTTATAGATGATCCAGAGCAGGGAGACAGAAAAAACATTTTTCCCTAAACGATAAGAGGTGACCAGAGCGATTATGCGGCTCGAAGTAAAAGAACCATGAAATTTCATGCCTCAACTCCCGTGGCTCAAGCAGAAAGTCAAATTCATCCTTCTTGATCTCTGAGCATTTTTGTACAAGGCTCTGACGATCCTTTGTCGTATCATGTTCTTCAAATGGACTACAGCAAACATTGCCACAGTCGGCCATCGGACGATCTACGATGGAAGATTTAGTTGCTTCTCAGCGTTATTTGGCTGTTTTGAAAAACAAGTCCTTGCACAAGCAAGTCCTTACACAAGTCAGATAAAGAGCTACCATCGTTTTTACAAGTTCTATTTCCTTTTCTTATTGTAAGGACGCATTTATCTTATCGAGAAATATATCTTTATGATTTCTGGGTATTTGGGCATTATTCGGCGAACCCGCCACGGCCAATCGATATTGGCGCATGTTTCTCCTGGCTTATCATTCAGTTGAGTGTACCATGGGGTGATTTGGATTGAAAACTAAAGAGCCAGTATCTTTATATTTTCGTAACTACTCAGAGGTGGCAGATTCCATTCCGAATAAGGGGGGCCGTCCCGCCCCCCGAAATCAGTTGAGTGCTCGACACGGGCTGGGGCGCCCTACGGGGGAGTGGGCGGGAGATAAGGCGCCCCTTGGATCGCTTGTTGGAGATATTCCATAACCGGGAGTCCCTGTTTCTTCAACGTCGAAATGTCGCCCCGAATCCGTGCGAAGACTTCCGCCCCCGTCATGCTCCGAAAGGTGCCCGAGA
>PXYT01000046.1 GCA_003023725.1 Sulfobacillus benefaciens
GTCGTCTCGTTGTCCCCGATATTCCTTTTTGCCATAATCGGCATCCCAGTCCCGACGCCCGTCGGGCGTCGGATTCTTCGGCGGGCGGGACGCCCAGGAGGGAATGGCTTTGCTGTCAATCGCCAGACGTTCACCAAAGTCGGGCAACAGATCTTGCAAGGCATCGACCAGGCGATCCTAAAGAGGAATCATGGGGAGCGGATCTATAACCAGGCGGAGAAAGCGTGTATACACGGAGGCCGGCGGGGAGTGCGGTCCGGCAAAGCCACAGAGCACGCGTCATGGGGCGTTTCGGCCTAATTCACGGCGTAAACTCCTCTTCAATGTATCCCGTGTGAAGTGGGGTTGCGCGAAAAGTCAGGACACCGAGTCTGATGCCGAAGGGCGAACGTAGTAACTGTGACGAATTTAGGCCCTAGCATGAAGAAATGCCTTCAAGAGCTAACTTTTGAGTGAGTATTTCGAGTGATTATTGTGCTCCGAATTGAGGTTGCTAAGCGCACTACCAAAGTCGATGGAAAAAATTGAATTTTTATATATCAATAATCTACAACTAGTCTTTCGCATCAAATGGGCCCGGCCTGCCAGCGGGATAAATTGTGTATACCCATCATGGTACGAGAACTTTGGGGGACCGGGCATGAAGGAAGTCTTGTCGTTACGTTAATGGTCACATATTCTGTCAGGAATCACATGGAATCCGGGATAGATGTTATGTCATGGGTTGACGCGACAACGAACTTATTCCGAATTCCGTCCGAAATCTTTAATGCGCTCATATCGACTCCGTCATCGATGATAATCACGTCAAAATCCTCGGCTCTAGCGACAAAATTCAACGACGAATGGCCGATCTTGGAACTGTCCAACACAAGGTATGTTTGGGCGGCTGCTTTCATCATGCGACGCTTGATTTCGGCCTGGTGAACGTTGGAGTCAGTCACAACACCTTCGAAAGAAAAGGCGCTGGACGCAATAAATGCCTTATCCGCTTGCATGTTCTGAAGCTTTTCGAATACAGAGGGTCCCATCAAAAATTGGGGAACATGCTGAAGTGATCCTCCCAACAGATAAACCTCCACACCGACGGCATCAAGAAGAGCATTCACAATCATGATGCCATTGGTGACAATAGTTAGTCCGAGGCTAGTGGGCAATTCACGAGCCAGAGCTTCCATCGTGCTTCCGACATCAATTAATATGGTTTCGTGAGGACCCATGAACTCGGCGGCTTTCTTGGCGATAGCTTTTTTTAATAAGTGGTTGGTCGTGGCCCGAGTTCTTAAGTCAATATCATGGCTGTGACCAGCGGATAAAGCTCCCCCGTGGGTTCTCCGAATCAAACCTTGTTCCTCTAATTTTTTCAAGTCTCTTCGAATTGTCATTTCAGATACGTTGAACTCTTGACTCAACTGAGTTGTCGTAACCACATCGTTCCGAAGAACATAGTCTGCTATTGCCTTTTGTCGCACTTCGGTTAACACGGTAGAGAATCCTCCTTTTCATCCTTACATTAGTTCACAATCCATTTTGACGCATGAGCCCATAAGGACATTGCTAATTGATGTTGCCTCTGCTATTTTATCTTAATTTGCACGTTATTGATCGAACGTGATGTCTTGTGTTTGTTGCCAAAGTTCATTGTCATTAATAAGTTAACTTTTTCACAAATCCTATAATTCAAGAGTTTGATGATATAATCGATTACGGTAATCGTTTAACTTTTGATATCAGGTGTCCCGGAGGACCTATGGCTACAATCAAAGATGTTGCCCGCAAGGCTGGAGTTTCCACGGCGACAGTATCCCATGTGTTAAATGGTACGAGGCCGGTGACGTTAAAGACACGAGAAGCGGTGCTTCGGGCTATGAGCGACTTAGACTACAAGCCGTCTGCTTATGCCCGAGCATTGCGCACCCGAAGTTCCCGCCAGATTGGGTATGTTGTTGCAGATCTTATTAATCCTTTTTTTGCTTCGATTTTCTCTGGTGTAGAAAAAGTCGCATTGAAACGCGGCTATACCGTGGTGGTCAGTCATTCTGGAGAAGATCGTGGATTGGAATTGGATGTGATTCATGGACTAGTGGCCCATGGTGTTGATGGACTTATTGTAGCTCCGGTGGCTTCAAGTCAATTGTGTACGGCTAATCGCGAGATCCCTATTCCCATGGTCTTTATTGACCGTGCCTGTCCCGGGACCTCGATTCCAGCCGTTACCACCATTATGACGGAGCCCATAGTCCAGGCTGTGACGGCTATTCAGTCCCGAGGATTTAACGAAGTGGCACTTATCGCAGGAAGAATGAGCTTATCTACGACAGAACACCGGGTCGAGGCCTATCTTGAGGCTGTCCATGCGAGAGGCTTGTCTCCAAGGATTTATGAAGGTAATTCCGATGTCAGCACTGGCCAAAGTGCAGCAAAATGGGCAATGAGGTTCGGTAAACCCCTGGGCGTCATTTGCGGAAACAATCTTATGGCCACAGGATTTGTTCAAACCTTGCTCGACGCGCAAAGGTTTCAAGATTTTGCGCTAGGACTGGTGGTCATCGGAGATGACCAATGGACGAGTTTTACCACACCTGCACTGTCGATAATTAGTCAACCCACAGTGGACTTAGGCGTGATTGGCGCGAGTATGTTGATTGATCAGATAGAGTATCCGGAACAACATGTCGAAAGTGTGCAGTTACCGTGCCAATTCCACCCACGCGAAACCTTTACCACCACTTATGGAGATTGGGGAGGACAGTAAGTATGCGCGTGCTTGTTCTAGGCAGTACCGTAGTTGACATGCCGATGATGATTGATCACGACCCGGAAGACGGCGAAACGATTCAAATGCCCCGAGGACAAATGTATCTCGGAGGAAAGGCCTTAAATCAGGCTTTGCAATTATTCAATCTGGGAGTTGACGTCAGGCTGATTACCGCACTTGGTGGCGATTCCTTGGGACAATGGGCCTTAAATGAACTAGAAAGAACATCGCTTCCAGTATCTTTGATTCACAATAAGGAAACCTTCACGGCTTACGCCGTTCCCGTTGCGATGCCGCACAAACACTTCATTTTTCATGTTCCCGGCATTAATTCTCACGTGACCATTTCCGATCTTGAGGAACTCGCCATTAACTGGGAGGGGGTCGATATTATCGTTCTCCAAGGCGAATGGCCATGGAGTGTATCGTTATGGGCGGCTCAGCAATGCTCTCGAGCGAAAGGCAAAGTTGTGCTTAATCCCGCTCCAGCACCTGGTTTGCCTCATGATCTCTTGCGTTTGACCGATACGTTAATCAGTAATCAACAAGAATTGTCAACGATTTTGGGCGTTCCCGAGGTCGAGTGGGATCAGGCCATGGCAAATTTTTTCCTCGCCTACCCGAATCTTAGCGTGTGTGTAGTTAGCCTTGGTTATCGTGGCATGCGTTACTTTGCACGAAATGGCCGAAGGCACACTTTTCCTGCTTTTCCGACAGAGGTTGTGGATCCTACAGGTGCTGGAGATTCCTTGTTAGGAGCGTGGATTTGGTCCATCGGGCAAGGAATGTCTTACGATGAGGCCGCAGTCATGGGACTTCGCGCTGGGGCTTTAGCGGTCAAACATCTGGGTGCCGGGACAAATCTGCCAACACGTAAGGATTTAGAACAATGGTTGTGATGCAATCCTACGGTGGTTATTTTCATTGATCCTGCATTGTCATGCAGTTGCGAAGGCGATGAAAATTGTGTTAATGTTTATGTGTTCGTTTCTGTGCATAATTAGGTGTGAACGAACAGTTTGTTTCATCAATTAACAGAGGAGACGATCTTTATGAATCACAAAGCTACAAGTATGGCTTTCGCATCTATCCTCATCAGTGCTGGTCTCGCTGGATGCGGAACGACTCAGGCGAGCGGGAATCATGCCACGCCTTCGTCATCAGCTTCAAATAAGGTTATTGGCGTTTCGATGTATTCTCTGACGAATCCTTATTTTTCCGCAATGAAGAAAAGTTTTATCACTCACGGCAAGACTGATGGGCTGAAAGTGGAAGTAGAGGCCTCGAATGGCGACCAGGCCACGCAATTAGCGCAAATTGAATCCTTTATTCAACAAAAAGTGGCCGCCGTGGCTATTGTTCCTCAGGATTCCAATTCCATAGTCACAGCGGTGAAACAGCTGAATCAAGCACATATTCCCGTTTTCTTCGTGGATGCCAACGCCAATACGCAGCTCATGAAAAAAGACGGTGCACATGAAGTGGAAGTAGTGGAGTCCAACAATTATGCCGGAGGCGTCGTGGTCGGAAAGGAATTGGTACAGCATTACGGTAAGTCAGCCCATGTTGAAATCGGAATGGTCAATTTCCCCACCGCATCCTCAACTCAAGCACGTGACGCCGGATTTTTAAGTGTGATCCATCAATACCCTGGATATCATGTGGTATCCACTTTGAATGGGAATGTCTCGCCGGTAACGGGACTGCAAGTCGCGACCGATATGATGGAAGCTCATCCGCACCTTAATGCTATCTTTTCCGATACTGGGCCTGCTGCACTGGGCGTGGCACAGGCCATATCATCCATGCATAAAGTCGGTACGGTGAACTTGTTTGGATTTTCCAGTGCGCGCCAGAATATTGCAGAAGTGAAAAACAATACCGTCTACAAAGCTGGAGCTATGCAGCAACCTAAGGTAGAGGCCAAAGTTGAAATTGCGAACATTGCCCGTTACTTGAAACACCAATCTGTGCCGGCGAAAGTCCTTATTCCTGTTTTGTCGGTGACGAAACAAAATGCCGCATCTCGGATTCCTTTAAGCTTTGGAAACGAATGAGTCTTTAGGAGGGGTCCATTGTGTCTGAAGTCCCTGTACTCGAGGTCATAGACATCAACAAAACTTATAATCATGTGCCCGTACTACGAGACGTTTCTCTTCGAGTGGACCCCGGGCAGGTACGGGCCTTAATTGGCCATAATGGAGCCGGTAAATCGACACTGTTACGAATTTTGGCTGGCGCAGAATCTCCCGATAGTGGGTTGTTAAAAGTGGCTGGTATGGTCCGTACCTTTAGTTCGCCTCGTGATGCACAAAACGCCGGCGTTGCAGCGGTTTATCAAGAATTACGGTTACTTCCAGAATTAACGGTTGCTGAAAACATTTATTTAGGACAAGAAGCCCGAAGCGGTGTCTTTCTGGACCGCAGGACCATGGCACGATCCGCTCGGCAGGTACTTGAGGCGCATCACGTTCTTATCGACCCCTACCAAAAAGTGCGGTATCTTTCCCATGCTCAGCGCCAGTTGGTGGAAGTGATCGCGGCGTTAGAACGCAACGCGAAGGTCATCTTGCTGGATGAGCCTACGACGGCATTGCAAAGTGAACAGATCGACGATCTCATTACCACCGTGAAAAACATTGCATATGTTGGGCAAGTTGGAGTGATCTTTGTGAGTCACAAACTTGAAGAAGTGTGGGCTATCGCGGATGTCATAACGGTTTTACGAGATGGAGGCGTCGTTTTAGACGCCTCAAAGGATTCCGTTGACAAAGAAACTGTCACCCAGTTTATCGTGGGTGACGCGTACGACCAACAGCAACAAGATCCAACAAATAACTCCATCCCAGGAGTGCATAACACTTCTCCGTCCGGCGAGAGCAATGACGAAGAGCCGCTGCTTACGGTTCGTAGCGTAGAAAGCGCTGTTTTGCACAATATCTCTCTTGACGTCAAACGTGGTGAAGTGCTCGGCCTCTACGGTTTGGTGGGATCAGGCCGCTCCGATTTCTTTAAACTACTTTACGGGCTTCATCCCCTGTTAAGCGGGACAATTTATGTTCAAGGAAAATCGTACCATCCTCGATCTCCCCGCGATGCCATGAATCATGGCATCGCCTATGTGACAGAAGAACGAAAATATGATGGATTCATCCCGATGTTGTCCACCATTCAAAATGTTGCATTACCCTCCATTTCCCGTTACCAAACCGCCGGTTGGGTTCATCGAGACAAGGTTGATCGAGCGGTTAACGATATCATCAAACCGCTTAATCTGCGTGGGGATGTGAATAGAGCTGTCAAGACGTTGAGTGGAGGCAATCAACAAAAGATGCTTTTTGCCCGAACGTTATTGCAAGAACCTCAACTCGTGTTGTTGGATGAACCGACTAAAGGCATAGATATCGGTGCCAAAGCGGAAATTCACAGACTGGTGCGGAAATTTGCTTCTGAAAAGGGCGTAGGGGTTTTGGTAATCTCATCCGAAGAAGAGGAACTGTTAACGGTTAGCGACCGGATTATTGTATTCCGTGGTGGTTTTAGTAGTGACGCGTTTGAAGCTCGTCATTTAACAGAAACCCAACTTCGCAATCTAGCACTGTAATGAGGTGATATGATGAAAGCAAAACGGCGGCTTCCTGACGAAATCGGAATTTTTTCCGTATTGGTTGTGGTGTATTTAATTTTCGGGGTTATGACTACAACATTTATGACCACTTCCAACACTTTCACCCTTTTGTTAAATGGTAGTGTGGTAGCATTGTTAGCGATCGGTGAAACATTCGTTTTACTAACAGGTGGTATAGATTTGTCTGTGGGCGCTGGTATTGCCCTGTCTGGCGTGGTGGCAGCAATTACCATTCAGCATGGCTTTCCATGGTATTTGGGAGTACTCTTTGCACTGGCTGCCACCATGGCTGTGGGATTCTTCAATGGAATGGTAATTCACTACGTTAAAGTCCCTCCTTTTATTGTTACCTTTGCGACCATGGGGGTCGCGTCAAGCATTCCGCTTATTTTAACAAAAGCGGTTCCTATCCCCATTGCTGCATCGCAGTTCTCATTTATCGGGCAAGGATTTATCGGCCCTATTCCTTTTGCCGTGCTCTTGCTGGCTATCGTGGCAATTCTTACTCATTTAATATTGTCGCGAACTGTCTTTGGGCTTCATGTTTACTCAGTGGGAGGGAACCGCGAAGCAGCACGATTAGCTGGGGTTAATACAGCAAAAGTCGATGTGGCAGTTTATATGGTCAGTGGTCTTCTCTCAGGTGTCGCGGGTCTGCTCGATGCCTCCCGTTTAATGTCGGGATACCCGACGGCGGGATCGGGTACGTCTTTATTTTTCTCTATTGCAGCAGCCGTAGTGGGAGGCGTGAGCCTATTTGGAGGTATCGGCTCGATTACGGGAGCAGTAATTGGAGCCGTGCTCATAGCGGTCGTGAGCGACGGCATGGATGTGATGAATGTGAGTAGTTACTGGCAACCCTTGGTAATTGGTTTGATTATCTTGGTTGGTGTCACCATCGATACCTTAAGAGCGGCACAAGCTCAACGTACAAGTTTCCGTCAAGCATTACTTGCACGCTTAGGCAGGCAGGCTGTTCACTCGGATGAGAAGACTTCTGAATCGTTAACTCATAAAGGGGCTATGTAAAATGTTGGCTGCGGTATTAAAGGCGCCACACTGTTTAGAAATTGAAGACAGAGACGAAGTTGAAGACATTCCAGCAGGATTTGTGCGCGTCGCGATGAAGTCCGTCGGGATCTGCGGCTCAGATGTTCATTACTACCAGGAGGGACGTATAGCAGACTTTGTTGTACGTCAACCCATGGTATTAGGGCACGAATCTGCCGGAATCATTGATGGCGTGGGCAATGGTGTAGCTTTGCAAGTGGGGCAGGTTGTCGCGCTGGAACCAGGGATACCATGTGGTCGATGCCAATATTGCCGTACGGGAGTCTACAACCTTTGCCCTGAAGTGAAGTTTTTTGCTACTCCTCCAATCGATGGAGCTTTACAACAATATGTTCTGCATCCCGCTTCTTTCACCTTTCCGGCTGATGATTTAAGTCCTGATGAAGCTTGTTTAGCCGAGCCCTTATCAGTTGGAGTTTATGCAGTGAGAGAGGCTGAAATTGCTCTGGGTCATGAGATCTTAGTAATCGGTGCGGGACCGGTGGGATTGGCCACTGCATTTGCCGCGGAGTCACAAGGTGCTCGGGTGAACATGATCGATATTAATCCCGAACGTTTAGAGATGGCACGCCAAGCTGGGTTTGAGGCCATGTTCTCGAGCTATTATGAAGGGAAACAATTCGACGTCGTATTTGAGTGCACGGGCACACAAGACGGTATTCATGGTGCCCAAAGTTTCGTGCGAACAGGTGGAATGATTGCCTTGATTGGCATGGGTCAATCGGCTACGATGCAACTAGAAAGTCTTGATATCATTGTGCGCGGTATCAAAGTGGTGGGTGTTTTTCGGTATGCTAATACCTATCCCAACGCCTTGGCATTAATACGGCGGTATCGGGAACGACTAAGAATATTTCAGTCGAACCGCATCTCGTTATTGGAATTACCCCGTTTCTTAGCAACCAAACAGTACGAGCATCACATCAAGACAATAGTGTCCCTAAACTGAACAAAAGGTATCAAAACAAGCGGAGCGATAGACAATGAACCGACATGCGCTGGGTATTGATGTAGGAACTCAGGGTCTAAAAGGCGTAGTGATTGACGACAGGGGTTTCGTGTTATGGAGCCACACTAGCGAATATGAAACCATTCGCCCGCATTCCGGATGGTCCGAACAAGAACCCATGGCATGGCTAAAAGCTTTCCACGATGTTCTCGACCACTTGAGTTCTACATCTTTTATAAAGTCTTTGAAGGCTGTCGGATTAACGGGCCAAATGCATAGCCTCGTTATCAGCAATGATAAGGGCGAAGTGCTGCGCCCGGCAATTTTATGGTCCGATAACCGCAGCAGCGATTACGCTCAAGTCCTAACGGAGCGCTTTGGAATTCACAACTTATTACAATATACGGGTAACTATCCGTTAGCGAACTTTTCGTTGCTGCGACTGATGTGGATCCGCGACCATGAACCGGACTTATTTCAACAAATTCGACATGCTTCCGTGGCTAAGGATTGGCTGCGCTTTATGATGACAGGTCAGTGGGGCGCGGACGTTTCCGATGCGTCGGGAACTTACTTGTTCGATGTGGAAAAACGCACGTGGGCAACTGATCTCATGACGCAGCTGGACATTCCGCTGGCGTGGTGGGGCAAATCCTATGAATCACCGATAGTAATAGGGGAATTGCAAATGGGACCATCTGAAATTCGGGGGCTACCTGTTATTGCGGGGTGCGGAGATCAGTCTGCGAGTGCGATCGGTTCTCGCCTCGAGCCCGGACGTGATGTCGGAATTTCTATTGGGACGTCTGGGGTGATCTTTTGGCCTTTGACGTCGTGGCTTCCTCCATCACATCCTTCGATTCATGCTTTTTGTCATGCATTTCCTAATAGTTGGCACTGGATGGGAGTGACGCAGTCTGCGGCTGCGTCACTCCGGTGGTTTCGCGACATTCTTGGTGGGACCCTGTCGTTTTCAGCACTGGATACGATGGCTGCTGCCGTGAAACCTGGGAGTGAGGGTATATCATTTTTGCCCTTTTTGCAGGGTGAGCGCAGCCCGTTAATGAAGGCGGAGTCAGCGGGGCAGTTTAGCGGTCTTTCATCGGTTCATGAAACCGGCCACTTGGCGCGGGCTATTATGGAAGGCGTGGCTTTTAGTATTCGTCACGTATGGGACACGATAAACCCGAACAACGAATTGGACCCTGAAAATGTCATTGTAACCGGGGGCGGCGCGCAAAGTTCATTATGGCTCCAAATTCTCGCGGATGTCTTGGGTCGGCCGATTGTAGGCATGAAGGATCCGGGAGCAGCAGTGGGAGCTGGACTACTGGCATTAGGCACCATATCGTTACCGAAATTGGGACCTAGGACGGGCGTGAACATAGAACCTTCGAGTAACTGTGATTGCTATCAAAATCTCTATGCTTCGTATCTTAACCGGGTGAAACAATTGACTCAAGCAGGATGGAAATAGTACCTTACGAATTATCAATAGTGCATTTTCGTGGCCGGATTTGGATTTTGCGTTTCTAGTTGTATGTGCCGAAGGAATAAAGGCACCACAAAAATTGTCTGCATTTGGGGTAGTACTATAAGACCTACCAGCAAAAGCTCCTAGTAGGACAACCCCTTGGCCAAGTGCCTGACCCATCGGAATTGGGCCAAATGGTCATAGACTTTTTACGTTTCGTTCGGCGCCCATAATGTTTCACATGTTAGACTTTTAATCGCTCGGCGATCTTTAAGGTTTCCCGCTTGAGCGGGTATGACGAGTGTGAACTCTAAGGAGCCGTGCGCCTAGAACGCTATTAATCTGGCGGCAACCGCACCTGATTATCAAGTTTTTCATGGGGCAATAGCTTGATTCTACGCCTGAGCGCGAGACATGTACGCTGGTAGATTTTTAACTTTTGAACCAATGTTCTTCCGCATTGCAGGAAGGGAATTACTAGCTCAATAGGATTGTTTTCGCAGTACATGCAGAGATTCCCGCACCCGGTCCGAAGGAAGGGGCCATACTCGAACAAAGATCATCAACAAGGTCGACCGGTCCTCTCTTGTGTGTGAACGTGATGACGAGCTCAAGAGCTAACTTTTCACCATCGACCCCCATTAACGATCTGAAGATGGTGTGACTTGGTAAAATTATGATGCGAAAATTCTGGAATGTTGGCTACTATAACTATAAGGGAACAGTTGAGGCGACAATTTTGTGGGATGGGACAGGCTTTGGGAAACATATTTGCATGCCCGTTGGGAAGGATCTGCAGTCGAGTGAGTTTAGAGCAACCGTTTCGTATTTGAAGAGGCTGTCCAAAAATTCATCACTGTGTTGCAGGTAGGCAAAACAGTTTAATAGCTAGTACCAATGGAATCTCCCCCAACTGGACGGACCCCTTAGGTTTCATCGGCTATAATCACCTCCGTAAATTTGCTCACGCGATCCACAAATTCCTCTGAGATGCCTTTATCCGTTACAATGCCTGCGAATTCCCTCCAAGTCGCAAATTGGTATGTGCTAACCACATTAAGCTTGGATGAATCAACCACTAAATAAGCTCGGTTGGATGCTGCAATCATGGCCTGTTTGACCTCGACTTCATTCATGTTGGACGTCGATGGACCAGATTTTTGGACTAGACTATTAGCGCCAATGAAGGCAATGTCAGCACTGATTTCGCGGATTGCACGCGTAGTCCATGAACCGACTTGGTCCTGGCTTACTTTTCTCACTTCGCCACCGGTTAAGATCAAATTCACCCCGGTCGCGTTTGCCAAGATCGGAACTGCACTTAACGAATTAGTGAAAACCGTGATATTTTCCTTTAAAGATAACAGGCGCGCAATCGCCAGAGTCGTACTTCCTCCATCCATAACAACTACCCGCCCTCGGATTAGACTTACAGCCTTTTGTGCCACTGCCGCTTTGAGATTTCTATTCAAGGTACTAGTGTGGAAAAAGGGAAGTTCGCGTTCATCATTAATGTATATAGCGCCGCCGTGAGTCTTTTTGGCAATCCCCAACTTTTCTAGGTAGGCGATATCTTTCCGAATAGTTTCAGCGGAAACATGATAGGATGCGGCTAAGTCTTTTACAACTAGTTTTCCCGTTTGAACTAGAATTTGAGCTAGCTCTTGCCGTCGCTCATCCAGCATTTCCCTGCCTCCTTTGTTTGTGGTGATCGGAGCGATTAGTCTCCCAAACATATAATTGTGGTTCCAACCGGCAATTCTAGAAGTTGCGTAATGATGGGCTGTTAATTGTTCGTTTCAAAATCGCATGCTGACACCTCAAGATCTCGCGTTGGCGGAAGGACTCATCTTAATCGAGTGCATCGGCGACTCATATGGTCGATAATGCGCAGTTTAAAAGACACGTGGTTCGGCAGGTAGTGAGTCTCCTCCAGAATCTTGGTTCCTTATAACTGACCGATTCTATTGTGATAATCCGGGAAGACATAGCAGCTTCCCAGCTTTCTGATCACATTTATTTTACCTCTTCGGAGGCAAATAAGAATGATTTTTGTCCAATGCCAACCAAAATCATTGTGAAAATGGTATTTCCCCAATAAATTTACGTGGTTTTGATTGACTTGGCAAAAGAGACGATGTATCATTAAGTCAATTCAGTCATCACTAGTTTTGTCTGTCATTTCGGAATATATCGTCATTTCCGCGAGACGCACTCAGTTGAACAAATAGGCGTAACTCTAACGCAATATCGAATTTGCACGACTCCACCGCTTTTGATATCTGGCGTAGTAATTCTCCTCAAGGTTTCAAACTTGTAAGACGGGAGGTAAGATTGATGAACAAATCATTTGGTCTGGTAGGAATTGTTCTGATCACCGGGCTGTCGTTGGCTGGTTGCGGAACTTCATCTACTGCCAGTGGGAAAACAGTGCTTACCGTAGCAACTGTTAACAATTCCCAAATGGTGCAGATGGAAAAATTGACGAAAACCGTGTTTGAAAAGGCCAATCCGAATATTGAGGTGAAGTTCGTAACGTTGCCCGAAAACCAATTACGTCCGAAAGTGACTCAGGATGTAGCCACAAATTCTGGAAGGTTTGATATTGTTACTATTGGCAACTATGAGACTCCAATATGGGCCAAGAATGGTTGGATTTCCAACTTGACGCCACACTTTAACTCCATGACCGCTTCTCAAAAGAAGAGTTATGACTTTGCAGATTTGATCAAACCCATAATGCAGTCGCTGTCTTATAAGCACTCAACCTATGCTCTTCCGTTTTATGGCGAAAGCAGCATGATTATGTACAATAAAACGATCTTTGCAGCCGATCATCTCACTATGCCTCTACATCCGACATGGGCCCAAATCGCCACGTTGGCTAAAAAGGCGGATAATCCCAGTCATGGAGTATACGGAATATTACTCCGCGGAGCACCGGGATGGGGGATGAATCTGGCTCCTTTAGATACCGTTATAAATACGTTTGGCGGAAGATGGTTTAACATGCACTGGCAGCCTCGGCTTACTAGCCCCAACACGGAAAAAGCAGTGAGTTTTTATGTTAATCTACTGAAAAAGTACGGCGAACCCTCACCAGCCACAACGGGATGGCAGACGGCCTTAAGCCTTATGGCCCATGGAAAAGGCGCCATGTATTATGATGCAACTTCTGAAGCAGGGGTCTTGGAAACGCCTTCACAGTCAACCATTGCAGGACACGTGGGCTTTGCCTACGCGCCGGTCGACAAAACTGTAAACGGTAGTCACTGGCTTTGGTCGTGGGCTCTCGCTATGGTCAAAGACAGTCGTCATAAAGCGGCAGCATTTAAATTTATGACGTGGGCAACAAGTCCTCAGTATCTCAAACTAGCTGGAAAAACGTTTGGGTGGGCCAACGTTCCTCCTGGCACAAGGTACTCCATTTACCACGACTCACAATATCTCAAAGCGGCACCTTTTGCGCCTATTACCCTCAAATCGATTGACACGGCCACTCCGAATCGTCCAACATTGAAGCCCGTTCCTTATACCGGCGTGCAATTTGTAGAAATACCCCAGTTTGAAACCGTTGGTCAAGAAGTCAGTCAGGACGTTTCTTCTGCCATCGCCGGAAACATCTCGGTGAAAGCAGCGTTACAACAGGCTCAAACTCAAGTGGCTTCAGCAGTTAACGCCAGCAATACCAAGGGTTATTAATAGTTATTAAATATTAGCCGGGAGGGCATCAAATGGCCATGCGTCAAGTTGAACCAGAAGCTTTGATGAGCTTAAACAAGGTGGATACATCGAAAAAAGTCCGAAATCCGCTGCGAACATGGATGCATCTTCCGGCTATTCTCTATCTCGTTCTCTTGACCCAAATCCCTTTTCTCTATGCACTTTGGACAAGTTTACATTCCTGGAATCTTCTTGAACCAGCTCTGGGTAAGCCATTCGTGGGATTTGCGAATTATTCCTATGAACTGTTGCACGATCCCGAGTTTTGGCCCGTGGTCGAAAATACAGGAAAATTAATATTTGGCTCCCTTGTTGTTTGCATCGTTGTGGGTACCATGCTCGCATTATTATTGCATCGAGCCTTTCCCGGACGTAATTTACTTCGTACTGTCATCATTATCCCCTTTCTGATTACGCCTTCAGTGAGCGCTGTGGTATGGAAGAATTTGATTCTGAGTCCGAGTTTTGGCCTTATTAACTGGGTGGTTACGACACTGGGAGGCCAACCTGTACCCTGGCTCTCGAGGTTTCCCATGTTGAGCGTTATTGGAATTACATCATGGGAATGGATTCCATTTTTTGTTCTCGTTTTGACGGCTGGTCTGCAATCTGTTCCCGACGAAATAATTGAGGCGGCGCATGTTGATGGCGCGAATGGGGCTACGGTTCTGTGGCGAATCGTATTGCCATTCCTTCGGCACTACTACGAAGTCGCAGTATTACTTGGCACCATTTTTATATTTCAAACGTTTGGCAAGATCTACATTGCTACGGCCGGAGGACCTGGTATTCTGACTACGACCTTGCCCTATTATACTTATCAAGTGGCTTTTCAGCACTGGGCTGTAGGGCAAGCAGCAACCATCGGGGTTTTCGGGGTGATTCTTGCCATTATCTTTGCCCAAATAATGGTTCGTTACTTTACACGAGGCGTTGAAGGAGCTGAATGACATTGGTACAACGTTGGCGAACACGGGGACTAACTGTTTTGACCTATGTGATCGTTATAATTTATTTGGTTCCCGCTCTGTGGATGGTCTTAACGGGCTTTAAGACAGAGAGCCAGGCCTATTCGTCTATCCCGACACTGTTATTCAAACCCACCTTGAGCCAATTTAAACTGGCATTTCAGTCAGGATTCGGCGGATATTTAACGCATAGTCTCATGGCATCTTTAATATCCACGGGAATTGCACTAGTATTAGGTATTCCAGCGGCATACGTAATGGTTTTTCATATGCCATACAAATCATCACGAAATACCCTGTTTTTTGTTCTTTCCACGCGGTTCATGCCATTTGCGGCTATCATCGTACCACTTTATATTCTTTATACTCATCTTCATTTGCTCGATACCATTACTGGGTTGGTCCTGGTGTATACTTCGATGAATTTGCCCTTAATTATTTGGATGGGCCGATCGTATTTTCTGGATATTCCACACGGCATCATCGAAGCCTCGCGCATTGACGGTTGTTCGCCATGGCAATCCCTGTTGAAAGTGGCATTGCCACTGTCGTCATCAGGTATCACCGCCTCAGCACTTCTCGCCATTATATTTGCATGGAATGACTTTTTCTTTGCAGTCAATTTCACGTTTACCAATGTTCCCACGTTGCCCATTATGGTCTCATCCTTCATGACAAGTGAAAGCTTGTTTATCTCCAAGCTTTCTGCGCTCGGCACCTTGGTCACCATTGTTCCGGTTGCGCTTGGATTGTACGCACAACGCCATCTTGTTCGTGGGCTGACAGCGGGAGCAGTCAAATAAGGGAGGCTAACAAAGTGGTGTTATTGCTCTCACTGAACACTTCATTGGACCGCACACTCGTTTTAGATGATTTTCAATCAGGTAAAGTGTACCGCGCGCGAGCCGAACACTGGGCAGCTGGGGGTAAAGCGCTTAATGTTCTCAGGATGCTTAACCAGTTAGGAAAAACCACCAGAACGCTTCTCACCGTCGGAGGAATGACGGGAACGGCCATTCTTCAGTTATTAGCCGACGAGAACCTGGACTCTCAGTGTATTTTTTATGATATTGAGGGTTATTCGAGAATTTGCGACGTGATTATCGAAACGTCTCGAAATGTGTCCACAGTCATTAACACCCAAGGGCCCACATTAAGCGAAAAAGAACTCTTGACTGTTCTGCAAGGTGTCGATACTCATATGAATACTTACAAGCCGAATTATTTGATTCTAACAGGCAGTCTGCCTCCCGGAACGCCGACAAGTATCTACGCCCAACTGGTGACAAAGAGCCACGAGAACAATGTGCGGTGTGTGGTGGATGCTAGTGGGGATGCATTACTCTTGGCTACGCAAGCGGTGCCATGGCTCGTAAAAGTCAATTGGTTTGAATTTATGCAGATAGCGCCCGCCTTAAGCACCAATTTGGGAATTAGTATGGATTCGCGAAATTATCCGTGGTACTTGAGAATCCATCCATTGTGTGAGGCACTTCACCGAAGAGGGACCAATGTTGTCGTAACGAATGGCATGGAGGGCAATGCGGCTTGGACTGATGACGGGTATTGGCGGACATCGTCCATCTCACTTGCCGCCCGTAATGCCACCGGTTCGGGGGATGCTTTTCTTGCCGGACTGATATCGAACTTTATTGATACCCATGATTTCAGAAAAGCTCTTAGATGGGCAAGCGCAACCGGTGCCAATAAGGCACTGCATTTAAAAGCGTGTGTGGATGATGCTCAAACTATTGAAGAATTAGCCAGAAACCTTAATCAAGACGAGCTGTTTTCGCAGACAGCGAGAGAAAATTAATATGGCGATATTTATAGGATTGGATATCGGAACCACGCAGATTAAGGTGGTTGCAATCAACGAGAAGTATGAAGTCTTACAACAAGAGTCTATCTTAACTCCTGTGGACTATGATAACTACGGCCGTGTTCATGACGCCGCACATCTTGTTCAAAGCTGTCAATCTATCGTTAGGAAAGTGATGCAAGAACAAAACAAATCCCAGGTTAAAGCAGTATCCATCGCTAGTGTGGGAGAAGAGGGGTTTTTTCTGGATGGTTCGGATAAACCGCTGTATCCTTCCATTGTTTGGTTTGAACAACGCGGCGGACCAAGTTGCGACATATGGATCAGGGAACATCCGGATGCTCAATCTCGGACAGGTTTGGCACTGAAGCCGAGTTATTCACTCTTCAAGTGGCTCTGGTTCAAAGATACGTTTCCAGATGTGTTGAAGCGGGCAACAAAGTGGGTCTCCATTAGCGACTACATAGGATTTATCCTGTCTGGCGTTCAATGTATTAGTTTTTCCCAAGCCACGCGTACTTACGTCTTCGAACCGTTTTCCAGGTCGTGGATCTCTCCTTGGATCGATGACGTTCTTCCAAATGGCATTGATTCCCTTCCATCTCTGGCTGCCACTGGGTCCGTTATAGGATACACAACCAGTAGTACCGGAGATGAATGGGGTATTCCATCTGGGGTAGCCATCGTTGTCGGAGGACATGATCATCCTATAGGTGCGATAGGAGGTGGTGTCAAAAACTCGACAAAAATTTTAGATTCCATGGGCACAGCGGAACTAATGTATTGGCCCGTACGCAACCTCAAGAAGCCGGCTCTTGGTAGTTATTTCATGGAACAAGGCTACACTGGTTACCCTGAAGGGCCGTATTATCTGGCTGCAGGTACTTACACCGGCATGATAATTAAGACTTTATGCCGGCTATTCGGCATTGATTTTGAGACAGTCTACCACATGGAATTTCAAAAGCCGCTCAAGTCTAGTGAATTGCAGGTAATCCCCAATGCATTGGGTGGAAAACCATCTTTTAGTATTTTGTCGCTCACCGACGACATTTCAACCCATGAGATTGTCGTCGCCGCATTTGAAGCTAGCGCTATGGTAATAAAAATCGTGATGGAGGCGATGTGCGGGGCTACTCCTGATTATCCACAAATTATCGCGATTGGTGGTGGAGCCTCCAAAGCGGCATTGCAAATCAAGGCTAACGTTGTGCAACAGCCTATCTATAGCACACATGGCATCGAAGTCGTGGCATTTGGCGCGGCGAAAGTTGCCCGGGAGGCGATTGTTAAGGATGGCGGCGAAGCACTTGCTTACGACGCCACTTATCCGGATCCTAGCTTCAAAGAATATTACGAGGAAAAAATTACTCAGTTCAAGGCCAACTGGCTTATAGTCAGAAAGGACGGAAGAAGATGACACAATCTCGGTCATGGGTCCTGGTTGGGCCCGGCAGGTTTGTCCCAGAATACAGCGAGTGGCCTGCTTTGAATCCCATGCTCGTACGATTGCAACCTGCTTATTGTGGCATATGCGGATCGGATCTTCATTCATACAAGGGAAAGCATCCTATGGTTCATCTCCCCATTATATTGGGTCATGAAATCAGTGCCACAATCTCAGAGGTGGGATCTGACGCGGGATTGGACATTCCAATAGGGTCACCGGTGGTGGTACTTCCCTCCGTTCCGTGTGGAGAATGTTATCAATGCCTACATGGCAGGGAGCACATTTGCTCGCAGTTAAAGGTTATCGGGAATGTCGGGTTAAATGGAGCGCTCTCAAATTATATGGATGTCCCTGCCCACTCGGTCATTCCTATCCCTTCCGATATGGATTTGGCACGGGCAGCATTAGTGGAACCCACGGCTGTCGCTATTCATGCTTTAAAACGGGTGACTCACGACGAAGGGGGTCTTGTCATTATCGGTGCCGGTCCTATCGGCCTTTTGACTGCCCTCGTCGCCAAAGCGCAAGGAATAAGCCCGTTGAGTATTCTAGACATTCGTGACGGCCGATTGAGAGCCGCCCAAAGCTTAGGGCTAGATAACGTCCTTAAGAGCACAGATGCCGACTTAGTCGAACGCATTCATACCATTCATCCTGACGGTCCGGGTGCTGTGTATGATTGTGTAGCCGTTACCGAAACGATTAATCTGGCTCTAAATGTGGCAAGGAAGGGGACTTCAGTAGTCTTGGCTGGTGTTCCTGAAGGGCCCCTCAATATGGAAGCCGTATTCATTCAGGATCGGGAGCTAAGTGTTGTCGGGACTTTAATGTATAACCTGGCGGAGTTTCAGGAAGCGATTGATTTGATTTATCGCAACCGGATTCCCGACAGTATTGTGACAAAAATCGCATCGTTTGAGGATGTGCCCCATGTTTTCGCTCAATTGGCACAAGATCCCGGTGAGGATATCAAGGTGTTAATCAAAATATCAAGTTAAAGAGGCGATAGCCAATGTTGGCTGCAGTAACCTATCAAAATGGGCAAACGGAAATCCTGTCACGAGCGAAACCGGATATTACGCCCGGATTCGTGGCTATCAGAGTGGCTGCAACAGGTATTTGCGGTACGGATCGACATATTGTGCAAGGAGCATATCCTGCCCAATTTCCTCGGGTTCTGGGTCACGAAGTCGCAGGAGTCGTGGAAATGAGTGAAAGTGACGCGGTTACACCAGGCCAAGCCGTAGTTATCGATCCCAACATTGCCTGCCATGTCTGCGATATGTGTCATCGGGGGGAGGTGCATTTATGCCGTCACAGACGTGCCATTGGGATTGATATGGATGGGGGATTTCAAGAGGTTGTAGTGGTTCCCGAACAGCAGGTGTATGTCTTGGATTCCAGCATACCCCTAGAACGAGGCATTTTCGCAGAACCGCTGTCATGCTGCCTTCATGGTGTTGATCGTTTGGGGTTAAAGGCTGGGTCACGTGTTGCTATCGTCGGATTGGGCCCTATTGGGATGCTCCTGAGTTCTCTATTGTCCGCTCACGGTTCGAATGTCATAGGTGTTGAACAAAACATGGAACGGAGTGAGATTGCGCGTCACAAAGGTCTTAATGTTTGTTCACCAAAGGACATGGAGGATCAAGAGGCAAACCAATTTGATGCCGTTGTCGACGCTGTGGGATCCGCCAAAGTTCTGGAATGGGCTCTTACCAAGGTGAGAGATGGAGGATCCATTATGGTGTTTGGGGTGGCGCATCCCCAGGATATAGCTCATATTTCTCCCTACACCCTTTACCGAAAAGAAATCACTCTAGTAGGGGCTTATACGAATCCATTTACGATGTCACGTGCCGTGGACCTTATCAACACCAATAAGATCGAACTGGTATCGATGATGACGGACAAAATTTCTTTGTCCGAGGTTCCTCAAGCGCTCCAACGGCCACCAAATGGCTTCAAGACTTTTGTTGTTCTGTAACAGGTTATTACCGTGAAACACATTGAGAACTGTAGGAGGTCAGGATATGACGTCAATGAATAAGATGAAAGCGGTAGTGTTACATTCACCTCAAGATGCGGTGGTAGAAATTGTTGAGAAACCGGATGCGGGTGATGATGACGTTATCGTGCGGGTTGGTGCATGTGGTTTATGCGGTACAGACTTAAAGATCTTTTCCGGAGAATATTTGTCACCGTACCCATTAATCCCTGGTCACGAACTAGCCGGCACGATTGTCAGTGTCGGCTCTCACGTGGATTCGACTTTGATAGGACAAAGAGTTGCAGTAGATCCCACCTTGGCCTGCGGGCACTGTGAATTTTGCCAAGATGCACAATTCAATCACTGCGAATCGTGGGGTGCCATTGGTGACACGGTCAATGGGGGATTCGCCGAGTTTACTCGAGTCCCAATAGCCAACGTGTACCGGATAAAGGATGACATGCCCTTTAATCTAGCTGCACTCGTTGAACCCGTTTCATGTGCTGTCTGGGCGTTAGAGAGGATGCGTATCAGGCCAGGAAGTATTGCGTTAATATTTGGGGCAGGTCCAATGGGCCTCATTCTTATGAAATTGCTGGAGAATGCGGGTGTTATGAGAGCAACCGTTGTGGACACGAGTGTGGAACGGCTTACAGTAGCTCGAAACCATGGAGCACACGACGTTTTACAAAGCGACACAGTGAGTCACCTGCAAGACCTAGCACCAAAAGGTTTTGATCTAGTCGTTGATGCAACCGGGAATCCAAACGTCTTGTCGATAGCACTTCCCTGGGTACGGAAGGCCGGACAACTTTTGCTGTTTGGAGTATCCCCGCAAGGTGCAATGGCCATGGTCGAGCCATACTTAATTTACCATAATGAAATAACAATCCTGAGCTCAATGGCAATTAATCACAGTTATGGTCGGGCCCTAAATATTGTTGAGACTCGCAGCAACGACTTCCGGTCACTAATTACTCACGAACTTCCGTTGAGCGATTATGTAAAAGCTATTGGAATGGTGAAAGAAGGAAAGGGGATTAAGCTTCAGTTGACGATGGATACCTTGGGATAGGACGAAACGGGGACGTTGTGCGCCCCAACAACTTTGCCCTCCTAGTTCCTTCTGAATCGTAAACGGTGTGTTGGGTTCTACTACAAGAAATCAGGTGAGGAAGAGATGACGGGTATACAGTGGCGATTGAATCGTATTTTCTCTTCAGACGGTCGTGCGGTGATTCTTCCCGTGGATCACGGTATCGCTTTGGGAGAGATTGCAGGACTGCGTGAACCTCTAAAAATTCTGAGCCAATTTATCGAATTGCCGATAGATGGCGTTCTTTTGACTCAAGGGTTATATCGATCGACTAATCAATCCATGTGGGGGCGCAATGGCCCCTCTCGTATTTTGACCGTTGATTCATTTTTTAGTGATGAGAATTCTTTAGCCCATAATGTGATTTTTGATCCTATGACAGCATTGCTGGAAGGATTCGACGCGATAAAAATGATTATGATTTGGGATCAACCGCCTCACATGCAAGCCGCACTTATCAAGCATATAACTAAGACCATTGTTAAAGCGCACAAACTTAATGTGCCCGTGATGGTAGAGCCGGTCCTAAACAACAAAGACAGTGTTCCGTTATTGAACAATGCCGTACGGATAGCTTTTGAAATCGGTGCAGACATATTGAAAGTGCCGTATCCAGATTCGCTTGAGACCCTGAACCACTGGACAACGTCCTATCCCGTTCCCTTTCTGATTTTAGGGGGACATGCCATCACGAGCCCGGATGCGATAGTCGACATGGTGGGGAAGGCGTTGAAAGCAGGTGTTGCTGGAGTGACGATGGGGCGAAACATTTGGAATCGCCCGGACCCGGAAGGGTTACAACTGATGAAAGCTATCATTTCGTTAGTTCACGGCAGTTAGTTAACAAAAAACCGTAACCAAAGAAAGGACAATTAACATGGCAGTTGTCAATCCAGCCTCTCTCATTCGCATGGCTTTTGAACATCACTATGCCATTGCGGCATACAATGTTGACTCTGTCGATATGGCTATGGCGGTGGTTCGCGGCGGCGAAGCCGCAAAAGTCCCTATTTTACTACAAGTCACTGTAGATACATTGAATGCATGGGGATGGGAACGCATTACCCAAATGGTCTATAGCTTGGGATCTTCTTCTGAAATTCCGATTGGCCTTCATCTCGACCACTGCAAAGTAATCGAAGACATTTTTCGTGCCATTGATTTAGGGTTCACATCTGTTATGTATGATGGCTCGACTCTTGAGATGGAATTAAATATTCAGAATACGTTAAAAGTCGTAGACTACGCCCGTTTACACAACGTAATGGTCGAAGCGGAATTGGGTCACGTTGGACGCGAGGGAGAACCTCCTGAGTGGCAATCAGTTACATCAGTTGAAGAAGCTTCCGAGTTTTACGCCCAGACCCGTGTCGATTGTTTGGCCGTGGCTATCGGAACACAACATGGAAAAAAGATCGGTGAAGATAATATTCGGTTTGATCGGATCCGAGATATTCGTCGAGACGTGGCTGTTCCTTTGGTCCTACACGGGTCCAGCGGTGTTTCCAATGATATTCTGTGCAAACTTGTGCCTTTTGGCATTAGCAAAGTCAATATTGGAACTGAATTGCGCACGATATGGTGGCAACGTCTTCTAGAGAACCAAACTCGAAAGCCGCGAGAAGCATTGTCTTTAATGTGTCAGGCAATTATGGATTATGTGAATGAGAAAAGCCAACTGTTGTCTCACCCAGTGAATTGACTATTAGCAACTCTGGCATGGTCACCTGACGGATGCGTGTGATTGAAATCTCTGTGAATGTCAATGGAGTAAAAGGGGTCCTTGGCCTAGGACCGAGAAATGTGGAGGGCTACCCAGCACGGCCCGAGAAACACTTGGGTAGGGAAAAAATAAACACCTCAGTTTCTCAGGGAATTCTTCCCTAAACGAATTAGTGGCAGGCACCAGGGATACAGATTGCGCCATACATCGGTGTATTAGCCGCACTCGCGGCAGAAGGGCAAGGTGCGTCGGTCGGGATTGTGGATATTGATGAGTCGCGGCGGCGTGCGGCTCAGGACACGGGTCTTCACGCAGCAGAACTCGGGAGTATGGAGGGGGAGGCGTACGCTGTTGTCTTGGAATGCACAGGCACGAAGGCGGGGATTCACGAGGCGTTGCGCGTGGCGGCTCGCGGTGGACGTGTTGCGCTGATCGGAATGGGTACGCCGGAAAACATGGTGGTCAACGGGTTGGATGTCAATGTGCGGGGATTGCACGTGCATGGCATTTTTCGTTATGCACATACCTATACGGCGGCACTAGCTTTGCTTCACCGGTATCGGAACCGGTTACATCCATTTCTCGCGGAGTCTATTCCCCTCGCGGATTTGCCCCGAGTATTAAGAGAGCCGACCATCCCTCGCCCATTGAAAACGATTGTGCACCTATAAACCGTTCACAAGGAGCGTAAGTAAATGTCGTGAGACTATTACAGTGGGAGATGCCGAACGGGGGTGAGAACCACGAGGCCTGAAGCGGCTCTCTTTGTTGGGAATTTTTGCTGGGGCACGGCGCCCTCCGGTGCGTCTGGACGTCGAAAAAGGTAATCCATGCTGGCAACACCCGGACAGCGCCAACCCCTGGAACTCGGCAGGATTTGTTCCGATTATTCCTTCTCTTACAATATGTAAAAATATGTAGGTACTCTGTTCGTCCTTTTTTCTCCGCGATACCAGAAGCCAAATTAGGGGCCCGTCACTGGCCTTAATTCTCTGGGCAGTGGTGGATTGTAGCGCTTGGGGACATAGGGCTGTGTGTCCCCAAGCAGGCAACAAGGGCGAGACCAGACTGGTGCTAGGCGTGACGGCTGCATTGTAGGGAAATCTCGCGGCCACAAATGGGACAGAATTTCTGTTGGAAAGACAAGAGGCACAGGAACGATCTCCGCTGTCTCCGCTCTTGCTTTCATCCAGAGCCTAATCCCCTTCGACAGGAAATAATTCTCTGCCTGTGTCCCATGCTGCGTTTAGAATTTAGGGGAAGCCGCCAAATCCCATCGTTTGACCTTAGCATACTCCTCGGCAATGTTGGCCGTGCGTGTTGATTGTTCTGCAGTCTTCCACCGCATTCCAGCCGTACTCTATGTCAAGAGTGTCTTAGGTCATCATACTAACTCCCCAACCATGATCGAGCGTCGGAGCTTACAGGATTTGAACGACATCGACCGTGACAGTGTCCGTAAATTGATTTTTCTTGACTCGCCAAAGATCTTCCCGGTTTGGAAAAAACCTTGTCACCTTATTTCCTCATCCTGTTTTCCCGAATGATTTGTTGAGCACTTCCCGGTTAGATCTCCTTATGGTAATGGAAGACGAAACCAGGATGGAGAATACATTTCACGAAGGATCCTTCGGTTTCGGCGATGCGGGCAATGGGCAGGTGCGGATACCGAAGAGGCGGTAAAGGCCGCAGATGCCGGTCACTCCCGTCACCAGGGCAATGAGTGCCAAAATGCCGAAAATCCAGGTTCCCACGGAGCCTGCTGTATGTTCAAGAGCGAGAATTCCTAAAATAATACCCACTATCACACGGATAACCCGGTCTGTTGTGCTTTCGTTAACCATCTTTATGTGTTACCTCCCTCTACCATTAGTCGTAGTATCTATCATGACTACTAATTCTACGTTATAATGGCCGTGGCGAATTGTCAAGAAATTCGGCAACTATGAGAGAGGTCCAGGTGATAGCGATAGACCCGGTTAAAGAACTGCAAAAACTCGGCTGGACAGAATTGGAAGCTAAGATATATGTCAGCTTGATCACCAGTCCAGAATCCTTAACAGGATATCAGGTGGCGAAAATGGCGCGGGTTGCCCGGGCCAATGTCTATCCGGTTTTAGACCGGCTGATTAGGCGGGGAGCGGTGACGGAGGATCCCGAGTCTCCGGGGCCGCGTTACCAAGCCGTGTCCTTTAATCTGGTTTCCCAGGCGCAATTGGCGGCTGTGCGCCAATCTCTGTCGGCTATTGAAGAGAATCTGCCCGAAGTGCGAAAGCCGCACCGGTTGATTACTGCGCGTGGGGAGAGTGCCCTTCACACGCATGCCGCCGGACTTGTGGCGGCGGCCCGGCACCACTTGGATATCGGCGCTTCGTATAATACCATCCAACCCTTTGCCGGTGCCCTGCAGGAGGCAAATAATCGGGGCGTTGTGGAAAAATTTCTGTGTTTCGACAATTGTCCCGCGCCAGGTTGCGGCGTCTGCCGGAACCCGGCGCCTGTTTATCCGGGAGAATTTAGTCCTAGAGGTTGGCTCATGCTGATAAAGGACAATGACGAAACTCTTATTGCCATGGGAGAAGGAAACCAGAGCGAGTTGGTGCTAACTAATATGGAACCGATCCGGGAAAGTTTACGGATACTTTTTTCTGTAGGGGAACACAGCTCGGATATTCCAAGATCCCCACGGGTCAGCGAAGCGAATAAGAGGGACTAAAATGTGTCCTGGCTGGATGGAAGAGCCCGCCCTGTCATTCAGTTACCGTCAGGGTTTTTTCGGCTTCCCTGATGACGGTTTTGACTATTGATCACGGACTACCGGTCCTAAGAGGAGTCGAGTAAAAAGGCGGCACGGGGCGCGAATGCTTGCTCTGAGTGCTGTTGGCGGGAGAATGGAATGGAGATCAATTAAGGGCAGCTTTTCGCTCTGTTTGATCCGCACTGGGGGGAACCCCGTGCAATTAACCGGGACTTCATTCCTGATCCGAGGGTGAACCCTATTTTAAAGGACGAGGTCTGTGAGGCCCGTAAACTGTGGTTCAGGACAGGATGAAGAGAATCCGCCGGTTGACGGAACCTGGGTCGAGGTGAGAGGCGATATGATGGATAGGCGGTTTCTCTCTATCCTCCACGGCGTGCCGGAAACTTGCTCGCTATCCCGTTTGGCGAAATCTTACCCGATTTGAAGGCTTCTCTGGTGATTCCCCGTACAATCAGCATCCCCGTTCAAGGCAACCACCCGTCTTACTCCTCGCCTTCTCCTTCTCGGCTATGCATGAGATGTTGAGAACCTCAACAGCCTTCCCTGTGAGAACTGTCACAGACGGATGCCTACTCGGTGCCGCAGTATAAGGGCTGAAGTTGGTAATAAAGAAACTCGGGAGGATGAAATCAATGTCGAATCAAGAAATAGCCGAAGCAATGCGGAACCATCATGCTTTAATGGCCCAACAACTCCACACTTTGGCGGGCCATGTCGTGACACAAAAAGAAGAGTGGGGGACAGCCCGGAATGAGGTTGGTATGTACCTGACCGATGACATTCTGCCGCATGCAGCTGCTGAGGAGCTTACCATCTACCGGGTGGCGGCTCAGGTGGACAGTATGAAGGGGTTGATCGATTCCATGTTGTTCGAACATGGAGTTATTCGCGAAATCCGCGAGGAACTCATGGGTGCTTCGATGTGGGAAGAGGCGGTGACGTTCAGCACGGAAGCGGCCAAATTGTTTGAGATACACGCCGAAAAGGAGAACCGTTTCATCATTGCCGTTCTTGAGCCGCGAAGCGACGTGGATTTGGCGTCGGTGCTGGGTGACATGCACCATCTGCTGTCCCGGTAATCTCTCCGGTTGCCGGGGGAAGGGTGAATCCTATCCCTTTGTGGGCACGGTCTACTTTTAGAGACTTCTGGTGCAAGATTCTGCCCTGAGCGCAACAACTGTAAGGGGCCAAGCGGGAATGTGCGGAGAAATTACGATGTCCCACAACCGGAAAGGTTTGGTTTTTGGCTTCGTGCGTAACGGAGTTCACAATAGAGACAGCGCAACGAGGCTTTAATTGCAAAGGAGATGATGAAAGCTATGACTACAGTTGCAGAACTGAAGGGAAGCCGCATTGTCGAAGCAGGAGAAAAAGGTTCGGGAGATATTCTGGCTGTGGATGATTCCATGATGCTCTTATGGCTGGTTGACGGCGAGAGTGAGTGGATCCCCGAAACAGGGGAGCCCGAAAGACTCCAAGCCGGAGAGCAGATCCGTGAATTAGCGGGCCCAGGCGTGCTTCGCTTTATCACGCGCTCACATTACGTTCGCCTGGAACCCGGAGACAAATTGGGATTTGACGCCCGGGCCAGAGCCTATCATGCCGTGATGGAAGAGCGCAATGAAGACGTCGGGCTGGCCTTGGCCGAGGGGTTGCCGGTAAGCCGGGGGCAGATTTGGGTTGACATCGGCACGGGTACGGGAGCAATGGTGCATGCTCTTCAGGAGCATGCCGCTACTCAAAGACCCATTTGGATTGTGGGTGTTGACCGCGCGTCGAAAATGATTGACGAAGCCTGGCACCATCAACGGGAAGAGGCTCCGGCATGGTATGTCGGACGTGATTTACTGAGGGTGAAGTGGCCGGATGGCATGTTCGATGGGATCACGGCCCTGCTGTTACTCCATTTGGTCGACGATATCAATCTGCTTTTGGATCGGGTGTACCACGCCTTAAAGCCGGGAGGGTTGTTTGCTTATGCGGTGAGCGCGGACGCTAATCCGTTTGTTCGAATGATTATGCACCAGTTAAGCGGTCCTGGGGACTTTTTCAAGCAGGGCCAGCATCAAATCCGCGAAAGCATTTTGGCAACCGGTTTCGAAATCGAGCGCGACGATATCTACCGGGACGAAATTGTTATGGATAACCCGGAAGCCATGTTGCAACTTATCGGCAGCATCGGAGCCCCGGGTCACCGTGGTGTGCGTAGCGATGTCCTGCCGCCCCAGTCCGTGGAACGGGTCTTTAATCTCGTTTGGGCGAAAAAGCCAATTCACACCGTTGAAGTGTAGGAACTGTTAACCTTCCGGCGTGCACAGTCCGTATATTCCTCTTCCGTATATGCCTATTATGAAAGCAGCGTTCTGGACGGGATAGAGGAGTCAATCCTAAAGGGATCCTATCACGGTGGAGATGGAATACGCTGTCATCATCTACCCCGCTCCTGATTTCCTGAACCTCCCCACGGCTAAAGTCGGGGGGTTCTAAAAACCTCTACTGTCACCCTCTCAGCGGCTCTCGCTCTCGCTTGCGCGGGAGGTACATCATCCGCTGCCTGAGGATCGAGCAGGTTTTCTT
>PXYT01000047.1:0-39213 GCA_003023725.1 Sulfobacillus benefaciens
CGCTCCTTTGTTAGAGTTGCCCAACGAAGCATAGCAAGACGCAGAGCCGTTGTCCAGCATAACCGTCCTATTCGTACGTTAAAATTTCAGGCCTCCTAATTCTGTGTCCGAGCCTAATCGCGGCTGTGTGACAACATCTCGCAGTCGGCTGCCAAAGATGGTCCAGCGGCTTTAATCAATGCCGTGGTCCTACATGGAGCTGAACCAGATCCCCTATATAGTGGAAAAATTCGCTTATTGCTTATGTTGAAGAATATCTCACCTCAAATGTCGGAAGTGTCGCGATTGTGCCGCAACGGTTTTCAATATTTTGTGATCTTGTGCTGGTAGAGGCGTTGGAAGACCTGGCGGTAATCTCGGGGAGCTTGTCCCTCGATTCGGCGAAAAGCCGTGGCAAAATAGCTGCCGCTGCCAAAGCCCGTCTGTTGTGCAATAACTTCGATCGGAATATCTGTCGTTCGCAATAACTCCTTAGCGTGATCGAGACGAATTGTCGTGACGAATTCCACGAAAGTGACCCCGGTTTCCATTTTAAAGAGGCGGCTGAAATATGAAGGGCTGAGATAAACCCGGGCGGCGGCGCCGGAAACAGTCAGCGGTTCTTGATAATGTTCTTTCACATAATTGAGCACATTCTCAATAGGGTGATCTATAGAGCGGGGACGGGTCTTATCATGAATCCCGGGCATCTTGGAGAATGAATACAGACGAACATGGACCAAGCGTTCCATGAGAGAAAATAATTCGGAACGCAGCACCGGTTTTAACAGATATCCGCTTACTCCGCCGTTAATGGCTTCATAGACCAAATCGAACATTTTGAGCTGAGTGACGATGATGGCCAGGACGCCCGGCGCCACCCACAAGGCCTGACGCTGGAAATGGTTGCCGTGGTTGTCGGGCAGAGAAGGGTCGAAGAAGAGAAAGGTCGGGCAATGCCGGCGCAGAGCCCTTATTCCCTGTTCGCCGCTATGACATTCCACGACTGAAAGCGGTCCCAAGGGACTGGATTCGAGCATGGCCCGCAATTCACTGCGGGCGTAAGGGTCATCGTCAACGATGACAACGTCGGACAGAATTATCACCCTCTTTTCCCGTGTGTTCAGACGATTCCTTCCAGATTCTGCAGCTCCCGCCGAAGCACTTTGCCCACAGGTGTTTTGGGAATTCTACGCACAAACTGATACTTCCTTGGACGGGCCAAAAGAGCCAAGTCCGGCTCGGTTTTGCAAAATGAATCGAGTTCTTGTGCAGTGAGACCCGCCTTTGCCGGTACGATGTAAGCCACAACGATCTGTCCCCAGCGAGCGTCGGGTTCACCCGTAACTGCCGCTTCCAACACCTTCGGATGCCGAATCAGCACATCTTCGACTTGTGCCGGTATGATATGTTCCCCGCCGGAAATAATCATTTCGTCCACGCGTCCGACAACAAACAGATCCTCCTCTTGGTCCACATAGCCCAAGTCACCGGTATGATACCACCCGTCTTGCAGTACCGCCTCGGTTAAATCGGGCCGCTGCCAATAGCCCTGAAAAGCTTCGGGAGAGGTCTGCACCCAGATCTCACCAATTTCCCCGGCCCCAAGCTTTTCTTGGGGATGGGAGAGGTTGACCAGTTTGATGTGCCTGTCCGGTCCTGGTTTCCCAGCGCAGCCGGGTTTACCTGACAAGATGTCGTGGACGGTGTGTGTGTAGATTTCGGTGCTGCCGTAATGATTGCCGAAGAGGTAAAGATGCGGGCCAAATATTTCCAGGCACTCCTGAATCAGTTCCTCACTCATCGCCGCTCCGGCATACCCGAGTTTATGAACAGAAGAAACGTCCATGCCTTGTGCATAAGCTCTCAAAAGAGCATGGTACATGGTCGGGATCATATACAGAGCATCCACCTTTTCCCGAGCAATCTGGGCCAAGGACAAATCGGCATTAAATTCCGGGCTTATCACATAACGGCCGTTTAACATAGTGACGGCCACAAGGGCATGAAGGCCCATCGTATGGTAGAGCGGCATAGTACCCATGAGGCATTCATAACGGCTATAGCGATTTTGAGCAATGTGGGCGAGAGCGCCAGCGAGGACATTTTGATGGGACCGAGGTACCCCCTTAGGTCTGCCGGTGGTGCCGGAAGTGTAAAGGATCACGGCGGTGTCTTTTTCGGATATGGCGTGGGGATTGATGGGATCTCCATCTTTTGAAATTGAAACCAGTTCATGGTAGCTAATGTCGGCCCATGAATCATCCCGGGCGATGACGAGGGGGGATCGGTCGGCCGATAAGGATTTTATATCGAAAAACGGCAACTTTTCATAGATCACCGCTCTGGGTTCCGCATCACGAAGACAGTGTCCGACATCCGCCGGAGACAAATGATAGTTAAGGGGAACGAATATGGCTCCGATTTTCTGGGTTGCCCATAATGAGACGATAGCTTCCTTCCTGTTTTTGAGGAGAATGGCCACACGGTCCTTCGCCTTAATGCCCATGATTTGAAAAGAAGCGGCGAGGTGCTGACTCTCGTTATCGATTTCTTGGTAGGTATACCGGGCATCGGGCTCTATCAGCGCCATACCGTGTGGATCCCTGGCCGCTGCATTCTCCCAAATGTGTCGCAGGTCCAATTTGTCCGACCCCCTTTTACCCCTTTCAATTGTTGTATACGCCACAAAAAATACGGATGTTGCATGCTTAGAAAGTTGATAGCCAAGCAATGTTCAGCCTGCGGCCATCAAAAACGAAGCCAAATTGACAAATTTTCGCGTAGATAGTTGCCGTTATTGTGATTACAATGTTCCGCCTAAAGCGGGTTCCGGTCAACATCCATTTTTATCGTTTCCCGTCCCTTCTTGATGCACTGACATCCGGCATATTTCTGTGAGACAGTCTTAAACGGAACCATGCTTTCGGCTGGGCCTACACAAACCCTGTCTGTCTAGGCTCTACAATGGTAAAACATAGACATGGAGAAATACTTATCCATCGGCAAGGCGGTAAAGATTCTGGCAGTCACGCCCAAGACCTTGCGACGATGGGAACTTGCCAAAGCCATTCAATCAAACAGAACGCACCCCCACGGGATGTCGTCGCAGTCGCTCCGCGGAGATTATCCATCCTCACCAAACACCCAGTGGGACTCGGACGGCGATGCGTGATCTATGCTTGGGTGTCGGCAAAACGATCCCCTGACGGCAACTTCGATCGGCAGCGTAATCGGCTCCTCGATGAGGCGCAGAAACGTGACCATGATCCGGTCTTGGTTGTCACCGAGCAGGCTTCCGCATTAATGACAAGCGATCCGGTCTCTAACGCGTGTTGCGATTAGCAGAGAAAAGAGGGTTTGATGTCTTGCTCATCGATCGAATGTCCGGATCGGTTGGCCCGCTTTGGTTGCCGTTACCTTGCCGAATATCTGCGGGCCTTTGATGTGTGAGCGGAAATCGTTTAGACCTCTCACATCCTTTGAAGAAGAATTGACCCGCGACTCCTCACCATCCTGACGGTGTTCTCCGGTAGGTTCTATGGTAGAAGGAGTAAGAGATTCCGCAAGAAATCACAGACCATTCACAAGCACAACGACAGGAAAGAGTGTAAATTCTATAGCCATGAAGACGATCACACTGGGCGTCGATAAGAACATCCACATGATCAAACCGGAAATCCATCCGAGAGACGCAAGTCCTATATGCGTCTGCGGTTTGAGTCAGCTGTAGACACCACTGAAGTGTTTGCCGTCTATGATGGTACCTCTGAAGACTTTTCTTTGTTGGAAGTGCAGGATGTTCCTAAACTTGAGAACAGACGACAAGATATGCACCGGGCAGATATTATTCTCGATTGCTATATGTTGAACGTAGCCAACATCGGCGGGAGTGCTGAGGCAAAGGTAACCCGAGCCTGCGTTCACCCCGTAAAATCGCGAGGAGATCCCACTATCGTATCGGTGTTGGAGAAGTTGCAGTCAGTCGTGCAGGGCACAACACTTCCCTGGCTGCATAAGTTCCTCACGACAAGAGTGAAACCGCGTCGACTGGGAACTTTTAAACCAAACAGAGCGTAAAGAGATTAAGAGAGAATATTTATGGACGAATCCCCCACCACCCTGCCGTCCTTTACGGCCACCCTAATCTCCCAAATCTTCGCCGAGGATCCTTACGGCGAGCGACACGGCTCTATTGAAAAGTATCCGGAAGCAGCCAGAGACCGAACTCTCAAGGGCGCAAGGATCCTTCACCACCCAAAACCTGGCAGGGACCGGTGGACGAGAGAGGTCTTCCACACGCGAACGGGTCCAGGCTTTTCACAAACGCCCGTTAACTGGAAGTTCCGTGTATCACGCCATCCTCAGCAGTAGGGACCAGGGCCCAAATAACGTGGCAGAGCGTTTCGTCATCGTTTCATCCTATCCCGGAGCACATGATGGAAGAACGGTTGTGGGAACTTGGGAACTTTGATGCCTACCGGCACACCCAACAATGACAGGGCTCAGGTTAGTGAAAGAAAACGAATTTGGAAGGAAGTAGTAGAATGTCCATGGCAAAGAGCTGGGAGACATTGTCCTTGCTAGAAGATTTTTGCAGTTTTTCGCTGTTCCCTATGGTTCCCGGGTGATCAACGTTAACCGTTTCCATACCATCTCAACCGTCTCCATAGCATGAAGAAGTTCTCGGTTCGGATGCAGGAGATAAATGAGTCAATGCTTAACGAAAGTGAGCGAATGCACGCCTAGCGAGATGCCGTAGTCAAGGTTTACGACAATTTTCTGACATTCTCCGCCATTGAGAAACGATTCTTCAAAGTCCAACAGCAGTATGGATCCAAACCGGTTCAGTTTCTCAGTATCCTTGCGCTCATTGGCGATGAGGAAGAAAATCAAGAGCAATAACTTTGTCCCGCACGACGCCCGATATCACATTTTCGAAGAAGGATTGGCGAGCAAGTGGCGAGTCAAACGCGACTTCCCCGGTTTCTTGGGACCAAGAAATTCTTGGACCTCGTCGGGACCAGGATAATCTTTTGGCATAACAGCAGAGTTTTGACTTCGCCGATGCTGTATCTTCGGAGCAGAACGCCCGGGAAGTAAACGATGTCCTCCTTGCCGCCTCGGATGCAAAGTGACTCCTATCCACGCGGGATTCATTGAATACGCCATACCTGGCGTGCTCAATTCGCATGTACCCGCGACAAGAAGATGAGCGTCGACACGTGCGCCATGGCGCACCATATCCATACCACATGGACCGATGGCGCAGGCCATATGGCTTGAGAGCTCTGCCATTAAGCCCCAGAGCGGGAATTCCATTGTCCTGTCAAGATACTCCGTGTGGTCGCTGATTGTCTTAAACATTTGCACCATACTGGAATTGGTTCCACAGCTTCCATCACTTTCATGTTTTCCTTATCCAAGAAGGGAAGCGGATCAATCATGTTTATCGACTTTCTGGGCGTTATGCTGGTGAACTTGACGGCGGGGTTGGCTCTCTTAGCCCATTATCTCTATATCAATCCGGAACCCGGAGCACGCCGAAGTTGGGCAGCAGGATTTTTTGCTGCCGGTCTCTTAGGGTTTGTCACCGCCTTCGTGATGGTGATCACCTGGCCTTTGCCCGGTTCTTACAACCTCGTGTTTGGCGAACCCGCCTTGTTTCTCAGTACGGCCTTTCTCGCTGCCGCCGTCACCTTAGCTTTCCAATGGGAACCCTTGATTCCCGCTTTATATGGTGTGTTTGGCGGCATCATGGCGATTGTCATCGGGCTGCGGATTTGGGATCTCGGATTAACCAAAGCCCCTCTTCTGGCGGGACTGGGTTACGTCCTGGTCGGTCTTGGCGGCGTCTTGACCGCTCCTGCTTTGCAGTGGCGCAAGATTCGCTGGCTGACCGTCGTCACTGCCGTGATTTTGGGTATTGCCGCTTTGATCTGGGCCGTTACTGGGTATGAGGCCGTGTGGGGTCATATTCTGGACTTTGCCAAATACCTGCCGGCGACCATGCACAAATAAAATAAGAGCTCTTCGGCGGGACAAAAGAGCGAGGGTAGGCGTTCCTCTGTTAATTGGGAAATGAGGAGGTGGGATCCTGTGACGGATCGAAATAGGGCAGCCATTACACCCTTCGGCATCGCGATGCGGGCATCAAAACGACATCGAGGACGTGGAAGTGCAGGCCAACTTCCGGAACACGCCGGATTTTGTTGTGCGCTGCCACGGGATGCTCACCCCCCTTCTCGTCCGTGTTTCTGTCCCGCCTGTTCGGTTCGTGGAATAATATTACGGTCGCCGCTATTCTAACTCCTCCCCGGTTGACTCTGGATGCGGCCCGAGCATGGCGGCAGGCGGCCATCCTCAACCATTGGTTCGGGTTCTGAATGATGGCGTTGAGAATGGACGCGTCTTAACCAGTCTGAAGCTGGGTGTCGTCGCCTCGTCGTTGTCCGCGCAAGATGCGGGGTTGGTTCATCTCCTGCATCTTGCAGGTTGCTGGGTTCGCGTCATGGATGTGTCCTAGAGCTATCAGGCACTTCACACGAAGGACAGCTGGCTGTCTCTGGGTCCTTTGGACTGGATGGTGTGGGATCTTTTGGCTCAACACGGCACCAATGCCCAAATTGCACGGCATCTAGGCATCGCCGAATCCCGTGCCAAACGCCGTGTGCGGGTGATCTGTCAGGCTCTTGGGCATCGTCGGGTTCAAGCCGGGAAACACTGTCAATTCTTGATCCCTGGCGTAAACCGGAAGAACAGGGGGTCCATCCGTTCAGTGATGATCCGGAAGGGCCACGCCGACCCCGGGGAAGAGGATAAAGAGTTTTCGTCAGGTTCGCAGCGGTCGATCCCGCGACACCATCATTGTGGGAAAATCTCTTCCCTGTTCTGGCTGGGTAGGGGCTTTCCACGGGATCAGAAAGTCTCAAAAGTTCACCTCGTGGTGCGTCCGTTGTACTCAGGGATTAGGAAGAAGGTGAACCGTTCGTGAACAGAATCGAGATGTTGATATTTCTCTTGGGGTTATTCGTGTTGGGCATGGGGGTTCTGTGGGGCGTCCGCCGAACATTCCATGTGCACTGGGCATCCCGGCCCCGTTCGGCTGTCTCTCATCAATCCGCGCTATGCTTCGATACCCGCCGAATCCACTGGGTCTGGCGTTCCGGCCGAGGTCTATGGCGCGTGTTTCCCTCTCGCGGACGTCAGGGACCACGAAAGAGAGCTTCGAAAAGAGGGACTGAATCTCAGACTTCAGACTTCAGACACCGGATAAAATGAGATGCCGTACACCCTCTACGAACGAGAAGGCTTACCGTGTGTGAGGCAATCCCCGGGAACAAGCGCTAAGTTCTCTTGCTGGCATCACACCGCCGTAAATGGTCTCGGCGAAGTGGCGACGATGGCGAGCACATTTTCCGACCCATGTGACTCACGGGGAAAGCTTCGAGAAGGGGCTTGTGAGTGTCCGAACGGGCCTGGGCAAAGAGATTCGAGAGGATTAAGCGGCATAAGAATAGAATTTGGCGGATCGCCGAGTCCAAACGGACTCACCCTGCCGGACTATCTGCCAACAATCACGGACCCCATGGACCTGGTACGCCGCCCTCATCGTGATAACATGATGATGACGGGATTCACCAATAAGAAGGGGTGTGAGATTCATGAATACGCCACGGCTCGTAGATGCCACAAATGTCGGTACCGAGCGTATCCGCAGAATTCAGAGGTTGCGGCTGTCCTTGGTGTTTTTTGCTCTCTTGGATGTGGCCGCGCACTTATTCGCCTCACCCGGCGCCACACCGATTGTGTCCTACTGGATTGACATTGAAACAGCAACCTACGGGTTGATTGCCATCGTCTATCTCTTGGGCCTCCGCCGGTTTTACGGACCGCCGATTCTCTTCACGGCTTACAATCTGTTCATGTATTTCCTCTCGGGTTTGACGGCCTTGCCCTTCGGGATTAGTAAAGCTCCTTTAGCCGGTCATATCCAATTTCTCGCCTACTCCTTTGGCCGGGGATTTTCCTTAGTTCCGTGGCTCTATCTGCTGATTGTGGGCATCATCATGCTCAAAGCGGACAAAGGAAGCCAGTTAAATGATCTGCTGAAAAAGAGTTAAAAGGGAACGGGATCCTGGTGACACCGATCAGATGCGTGACCAAACGGTATAGGGTAGCGCATACCACGCGCTTCGTATATCGTTTGTTCTAAGAGATCTCCTTTTTACCGGCGGAATATTCAACAGCGTCCATCAAGCAGAAAAATAATCATCGGCTTTTCGTCAGTCCTGTGGCATCCGCAGCGAGCCTGGCATCCCGGTTACAAAATCCCACACATCCTGATCCCCCATGGCCTGAGCCATCTCTTGGGCCCAATAGCGTTCCGGCCCATAATCATGGCGGTAAGACCAAAGACGCCGGGTATAGTAGTGCAGGGGATATTCCTGGGTAAATCCCATGGCTCCATGAATTTGGTGTGCATGGGTGGTAACGGTCCAAACTGCTTGCGGCAGCCTTACTTTTGCCACTCCCGCGTATTTTATGACTTCGTCCCAGGATTGTTCTTCGACGGCAGTAAGAGTCCGTGCGGCAATAGCCCGCAATGCGGCCGATTCACCCGCCATCTCGGCCAGCTTTTCCTGGATGGCCTGGAATCTGGCAAGAGGCCGTCCGAATTGCGTCCGCTCCTTGGCATAGGCTACCGTCATATCCAGCACCCGCTCTATCGCCCCTACGGCGGTCATGACGCACATCAAAGCCGCTTGCGCCTGAATCCACCGTAAATCATAGGGGGAAAGGGCAAAGGTTTTAATGCTCGCTTGTTGCAGTTGAACAGAATCCGCCGGTTCTCCGGCCAGATTCTCGTGAAACTCTACATGAAAGGCGTCGCGTGGTGTCTGCAATACCCACAGATCATTGCCATTCGGTAATGTGAACAATATCGTGTCGGCATGACGTGCCCAGGGAACACAGTGCCAAGTGCCGCTGACTGTCATCTGCTCTTGGCTTCTTGCCATATGCACCGGGGCTTGGCATTGCAACCCTAGACTGACGACGCCTCCCGGCGATGTCAGTCCGGCATCGCCTAATATCTTAGTTGCCAGCAATGACTGGGCCCAGGGCAAAGGCACGCCCCAATACCCCGCCACTTCAAGTAATGCGACCGCATCCGGATAGGATAGACCCTCTTCTTCGACGGCTGCAAATCCGTTATCTTCCAGCAGCTTCCACAATTCGCCGAGAAATTTTCCGTCTTCGGCTTCTCTGCGCAGGGTATTCGTCATATGATCTTTCATCAGTCTGGTGGCCGTCTCCCGTATCATGGCCCTCATATCGTTGTCCCGACTCATCGTGTTCCCAACCCCCTTGCAATGATGCCTTGAAGAATCTCGTTGGTACCCCCTCGAATGGTAAAACCTGGGCCATGCAATAGACTGTCCGTGACTAAGCGGGTGAAGTCGTCTTGGTCACATCCCGGGACTTGCGGGAGGATTCGCTCCGCCACTTCGGTGATTTTCCGTTCCAACTTTGTTCCCATGTCTTTGACTACCGCCGCCTCCACCACGGGATGTCCGCCCTGGCTTAAGATGACGGCAATGGCCAGGGACAACTCCCGGATGGTTACCAATTCACTGATTAGTGGCATGATCTCACGAACAAACGCCACATGATCGTGGGAGCGGGCATAGGTGCTCAGCGACCGCAAGAGGGGCAGAGTACTTAAAAAGCGTTCGGGTCCGCTGCGTTCGTGGGCCAGTTCTTCTGTGACCTGAGTCCAGCCGTCGCCGACAACACCCAGTACGGATTCCGGAGGAATAGAGACATCATGAAAGAAGACCTCGTTGAAGTGATGTTCACCGTTCAAGATCCGGATAGGACGGATAGCCACTGCCGGGTCGGCCAAGTCAACGATCACGTTGGTGAGGCCCTGATGACGATCGCTGCTCGTTTCGCCACTTCGGACCAGGGTCATCATGTAATGGCTTCTGTGGGCTCCACTTGTCCAGATTTTTTGGCCGGAAAGTCTGTATCCGGGGCCGTCGGGCACCAATTTCGCGGTAATGGCTGCCAGATCCGAACCGGCTCCCGGTTCGCTCATGCCAATGGCCCAATAGGACTCTCCTTGCGCCATCTTTGGCAAATAGCGCTGTTTTTGTTCTTCTGTCCCATAACGCAGGATTAATGGTCCCATTTGCCTGTCAGCGACCCAGTGCAGGGAAACGGGGGCGGCCGCCGCCAGCAACTCTTCCAAAACTACATAGCGCTCCAGCTCGGAGCGCTCATGCCCGCCATACCGGCGAGGCCAGGTCATGCCAATGTATCCTTGCTTGCCCAGCTTCCGGCTGAAGTCCGGGGAAAACGCGCCTAGCCAGGCATCAACCTGCGCTTTGCCGGGCGGCTGCTCGCTTTTGAGGAACTCCCGAACTTCTTGCCGCAATTTTCTCGTGGATTCGGGCAAGCGTGCCGGTTCGAAAGTAAACATCGCAATCCCCTTTCTTAGTTTCTTCTGGTTTCCGATTTGCTCTGGATGTACTTGGTCCGATCTACTTCCCCTGAAAATGGGGCGTGCGCTTTTCCCGAAACGCTCCCAGCGCTTCTCGGGAATCCTCGGTCGACTGGATCACGGCCATGTGCGAAGAAATCAGGTCCAGCGCGGTCCTTAAATCGGTACGCTGACTTTGATAAACGGCACGTTTGATCATCTGAACGGCGAGAGGCGGCATGGCGGCGATTTTGCGAGCGAGGCCATAGGTAAAGTCCCTGAGTTCGTCGTCCGCCACGGCGTGATTGACCAGGCCAATTCTCTCCGCCGTTTCACCGTCAATAAAGTCCGCGGTCCACAAAAGTTCCAACGCCTTGGCCGTGCCCACCAGACGCGGCAAGAAATAAGCTCCGCCGTCACCCGGAACCAGACCAATGCGCACGTAGGCTTCGGACAAACTAGCCGATTTGGCCGCAATGCGCAAATCGCACATGAGCGCCATGTCCAATCCGGCTCCCACAGCTGATCCGTTAATCATGGCGATGATGGGCTTATCAAGGCTTTCCAACAATAGCGGGATGCGGTGAATGTGTTGCCACAACATATTTTTTTGCTCGAGTGCACTGCCTCTCTCCGCTAAAATTTCCACTTCCGCTCCGCTGCAAAATCCCTTGCCGGCTCCCGTCACCACAATGACGCGAATGTCGGGATCTGCACGCAATTCTTCCAGCGCCTTCACCCACGCGTCGATCATTGCCAGGGTGAAGGCATTGTGGTGATGGGGCCGATTCAGAACAATGGTTCCAACTGGGGTTTCGCGCTGAATGAGGATACTCTCTTCGTGATGATCGGCTTCGGGAGTGCTCATGAGCACACCTCCTCTTTTGAATAGGATTTAAAATGTATTGAGGCCCAACGTCCGGGCCAGCACGATTACGGCGCGCCGGGGTGAAAGCGCCCACGGAACGGCTAAGGAGTCTAAAGCTGCCTGAGAGTCCAAAGCGGGAGGAGTATAGGAGAAGACCACGACCGGAGGGCGAGAGGGGTGTTCTAGGGCTGCTTGCCAATGCGAATCCTTTAAACAGCCTATGGCCATATCCGAGTGTCGCCACAACCAGCACGCCGTCATATTCACCCGATTCCAGGACCAAGCTCACGGCCATGGCCATCGAACCCTCGAACAGAGACTGGGCCGTGACATCGGTCGGATGGCCTATGGAGGAAGAATGGACCGAAGACGGTTGGCGAGATCCTCCGAAGGCGGGGAGACGTCCAGTCCATAGCGGACGGCCAGATCCGCACACCAGATCCCCCCACCCCCCGACGCCGTGAGAATAGCCACATGGTGCGTGTGCGCTCCCGATTTGGCGAATTGCGTCCCTCGAACGGCATCGATGAGAGTGTCCATGTCGTCCAACCGAGGAATCTGTTCGGTCTGGAAGAGGGCCGAAAACTCTTCATAGTGGACCGGGGATGTGCCGGTATGATGGGAAATAGCTTGCGCGGCCACGGGAGATTGTCCAATGGCAACAGCCCATACCGATTTTCCCCGTTGCCGGGCTTCATGCAATGCTTGGGACCATCGGCCGAGATCTTTGGCTCGCTCGAGAAACAAAACGATTTGACGTACATCGTCAACATTGGCGTAATATCGGATAAAATCGGGCAGATCGAGGTCGAGTTCATTGCCAGTGGTCATCACAGCGCGAATTCCCACCCCATGATTCGCCAACTGAGCACTGATGGCGAATCCGAGTCCGCCGCTTTGGGAGAGGACCACCGTGGATCCTTTCGGTAACGGTACCCGGCCGGGGATTGGGTCGATGATTGGGCTAAAGGACAGGGGGACGCCCGCTTGTAGATCGAAGAATCCTTCACTATTCGGTCCCAACACCCGGGTTCCGGACCCTTGGATGGAGGAGGCAATGTGTCGAGTCAAGGAAACCCCCTTGGTGCGGGTCTCGGCAAAGCCGGAAATAAAGATCACGACATAAGGCACGGCACACTGAACGGCTTGCTGCACCAGCGGAACTACCGCGCTTCTGGGGACTAAAACAGCCGCTACCTCCGGCGCCTCGGGCAAATCCGCCAATCCGGGATAGCACGGATATTCGCCAATGGTTGGGTGCAAGGGATTAACGGGATAGATCGGGCCTTGGTACCGATAATGGTCAAGGATAGGCAATAGTCGCCCGGCGATTTTCCCCGTGTCGGGTGACACGCCGACCAAGGCCAGAGAGCGGGGAGACAGTAGCTGATGCATATACCATACCTCCCTGGGGATGTGCCTTCGGAACCTCCGCCGTTATGGCCACGAATGTCTGTGTTGCGGTTTGCCTCCGGGAGCTCCGAGTTTTTGCGACAACCGGGCACTTTCGGTAAGCAATGTGTCTTTAATGGCTTCGATGTCGACATCCTCGACCCGTGCCGACGGAATCAGGAGGGATAAGGCGGCTGCGACACTGCCTGTGTGGTCATAAATTGGGACGCTGAAAGCCTGTACGCCCTTAATCCGTTCCCCGGAAGTATGGGCATAACCCCTTTCCCTTATTCGGCGAATGTCTTGCCACAACTTCTCCGTGTTGGTGGGGGTATTATCCGTGAGTTTAACCAACGGGGTCCGCTTTAAGTATCCTTCGATGGCACTGTCGGACAGACTCGTCAGGAGCACTTTGGCCGTGGCCCCCGCATACAGCGGTGAGCGGTGTCCTACCGGCATATTGACCTGCAGTGGCTGGGTACACGGCAAAGAGGCAATACACAGCCTTTCATCGCCACTGCGGATATTTAGATATACCGTTTCTCCGAACCGGGCCCAAATGGCTTCCATAACCGGACGGGCGAAGCGGGCTAGGGAACTGGAGTTAATGGCCATGGATCCCAACCGGAAGAGTTTTGGCGAGAGCGCATACCGTCCGGTCTCCCCGTCGTATTCCAAATACTCCAAGGCGACAAAAGTTTTGAGTGCCCGAAAGACAGTGGTTTTGGGCATCTTTGTTTGTGCCACAATGTCCTTTAACGTCGGCGTGTTGGCTGTGGCAAAACATTCCAGTACCTCCATCGCGCGATATAACGAACCGAGAATTTGTTTTTCCCCTTTGGGTTCCCGCGGCTGTGCCACTTGTGCTTCCTCCTCATTGTTGTGGATCTGTTTCTTCCCGGTTAGGACTTCTTTTGGTTTTATCCCTATTGATTGATCGGTGTGATTGCCGGTGCCCCCTCCCCCGGCGGAAGAGACTCCGCATCACACCGGATGACTGGCTTCTTCGTGTCACAGTACTCCGGATTTGCGCAGATTCTCAATCTCATGGGGCTGATAACCCAAAGTTCTCAACACTTCGTCGGTATCGGCCCCCAGCAACGGCGGCGCACGGTGAATGACCGCCTCATCTTGTGAAAAATGGACGGGGAAGCCAATTTGGGGCAATGGGCCTGCTTCGGGGTGCTCTACCGTTTGCACAATCCCCAAGGCCTCGGTGTGAGGATCGTGGTAGATGTCCTCGAGTGTGGCGATGGGCCCCGAGGGGACGCCTGCACGGTCCAGATCCCTACACCAGTCTTGGGTAGTGCGCGATGAAAAGACTCGGTTTAATTCCTGAGCTAATTCCGTGCGGTGAATTACGCGTTGGGCATTGGTTGTGAACCTTTCATCGACGCTTAAATCCTCCTCCCCTATCACTTGGCACAACTTCCGAAACAGTTCGTCATTGCCGCAGGCCACCACAAAATAGCCGTCGGACGAGGAAAACGCCTGATATGGAGCCAGGTTGGGATGCTGGGAGCCCATGCGGTGCGGAACGACTCCGGTGAGGAAGTAGTTCATGGCCCAGTTAATGTGAAAAGCCAGTTGCGATTCATATAACGAGGTGTTGACGTGCAGTCCTTCGCCGGTTTGCGCACGGTGAAACAAAGCGCTCAAGACACCACTCAGACCAAAAACTCCCGTGGCCAGATCCGCCACGGGAAATCCTGCTTTGACCGGGGGCCCGCCTTCCTCTCCGGTCAAGGACATCAATCCGCCCATTGCCTGTGCCAGCAGATCATACCCCGGGCGGTCTTTGTAGGGCCCTTTGTCTCCAAAAGCACTAATGCTTAGCATGATCAAAGACGGATTATAACGAGTCAGAGTGTCATAATCCATGCCCAGCTTGGTTCGGGTTTGCGCTTTGAAATTCTCTATCACCACATCGGCTTCTTTGACCAGGGCGTAAACAATGTCGCGTCCCTCTTTCCTTTTGAGATTCACCGTGACGGACCGTTTATTGCGGTTAATAGCGAGGAAATAGGCGCTGTCTTTCCCGGCAAAGGGTGGGCCCCATCCCCGGGTTTCGTCACCTGTCCCGGGATTCTCGATTTTAATGACATCGGCTCCGAGATCGCCTAAACACATGGTGATATAGGGTCCTGCCAGGACCCGGGACAAGTCCAGCACTTTGATACCTGTTAAGAGTCCCAATGAAGGTTCCTCCATTCTGAGTCTTGCGTCGGTGTTATGTTACCCGAGGGCTTGATTCCCCCTGGTGTTCAGAATATCGCAATCACCCCGGCAAATACGGATCCCAAAATCCTCACCTTCCTAATATGACTTGGGCAGGTTGAGGGCTTTTTGGGACAAGAAGTTCAAGACCATTTCCTGGGAAATAGGGGCAATCTTGTACAGCCGTACTTCGCGCCAGAGTCTTTCCACATCAAATTCCTTGGCATATCCGAGACCCCCCAGAGTTTGTAGGGCGGCATCGCAGGCATCGAATGCGGCCTCGGCGGCCAGATATTTGGCCGCATTCGCTGCCTTGGCGCAAGACTGCCCACTGTCGTATTGTGAGGCGGCCTTAAAGACCATTAATTCCGTACTTTCCAAATGCGCCCAGGCTTTCGCCAGAGGATGGGCAATGGCTTGGTTGGCTCCAATCGGCCGCTCAAAGACAATCCGTTCAGCCGCATACCGAGTGGCCAACTGAAGTGCAGCCCGTCCGATTCCTATCGCTTCGGCAGCCAGAACAATCCGCTCCGGATTAAATCCGTCGAGCAGGTATTCGAATCCTTTTCCCAACTCTCCCACAATCTCATCGTCCCTGGCAGGGAGATTTTTGATAAAGACTTCATTGGAATCGACGGCGGCACGGCCCAGTTTATCGATGCGCCGGATAGCGCAGTACCTCCGGTCCAAATCCGTAAAGAATAATGTCAGTCCAGCCAACGGCTTCGCTGGGTCTCGGGGGCTAGTGCGAGTCAGCACGAGAATTTTTGGGGCGTTTTGGGCATTGGTTGTCCACAGCTTTTGACCGCTGATGAGCCAATGGTCCCCCTGTTTGACAGCCCGTGTTTCGATGCGGGAGGTGTCGGAACCGGCGTTAGGCTCGGTAATGCCAAATGCACTCAGCAGTTTGCCTGCGGCCACATCCGGCAAGAATCTCTTTTTCATGGACTCACTGCCATGGCGAACAATGGGCATGGGCGGGAATATGTAGAAATGCAAGGCGGAGGCTCCGCTCATGCCGGCTCCCGAAGCCGCTACGCGGTTTAAGAACACCGCGGCCTCGGCAATCCCCAAGCCCATTCCTCCATACGTCTGGGGAATAATGAGTCCCAGCCATCCGCCCTCCGCAAAAGGTTTCACAAATTCCCAAGGGTACTCTTCTGTTCGATCTTTGGCCCGCCAGTATGACATCGGGAATGCGGCGGATATTTTTGTGGCCGCTTCGGCAATGTCTGTCTGAAGGGATGAAAGGCTAAAGTCCACGCACCTATTCTCCTTTCCGTCATGCTGGGATAGACGTATGACCCAATGCATTCCGGTGCACTGGCTGTAAGCCGGAACTTCTTTTAGGCACAGCCCCCACAAGAGGTCGGGCAATGAATAAAGATTGGCTTCCGGTATTTCGGTTCAAGTACTAGGCGGATAGCACACAGGCATCGTAAAGAATCTTTTTGTTCTCCGCCCTGCGTCACAATTCGTTGTGAATAGCCTCAAGAGTGTGACCGGGACGGATGTCCTGGCCGAACAACATGACCACTCCGGCCAGCACTTGTGCTCCGGCTACGATCCACAGCAGGTCTTGGGGACTGTGACGGGCAAAAAATAGCCCGGCCAAAAGAGGCAAGATCACAAACATGGTATCCACCGCCGCTTGTGCAAAGAATACGCCGCTGGCCCTTACCCGGGTGGGATAGGATTCGCTGGCGTAGCGGAAATTACAGCCGTAGAGGCCGTTGCCAAAAATGCCGTAGATGACCATGGCCAAAACATCGATGCCATATGAGCCGTGAGCTTCAATAATGAGAACAGGTGTGAGGGCCGCGACTATGGCTCCCACCACCTGGATCCACTTGGGAGGAATGTAGTCTGAAAGAATACCGATAGACACCTGCGCAACTAAGGCAACCCAGTTGTTGATGGCCAACAACAGCGCCGCCATACCTACCGAGAAGTGCTGCACATCCGTGGCGTAAAGGGTCACGAAGGTGGCGACCATAATGACCCCGGCCGGCGCCAGAAAATTGAATACCGTGACCACGATGGACTGACGCCTGACGTCTCGGTCCAGCATTTGGGAGACAATACTTCTTCTTGCCGCCTCGACATTGGAATGAATCCCTTCGGTGCCGACAAGACCATGTTTGCGTTCCTCCAATGCCTTGCGGAATTGGGGTGATTCGCGCAGGAAGGCTGAAGCCACCAAAGCCATGAGGACGGGGGCAAACGCTATCAGAAACAACGGACGCCAGTCGGGGAGGAATATGGCTGCCATGGTTCCGGCGATGGCGCTGCCCAAGGGAAATCCCGCCTGCATCACCCCCATCAGCATACCTCGCCGGCGTGCAGGCGCTTCTTCGGAAATCAGCGTGTTTACCGGCGATGTGGCATTTATGCCCACACCCGATAGCATTCGTACGACAGCCAAACTGGACACATTGCCCACGAATGCCGTAAGGCCGGAAAAAATCCCCGTCGCCGTTAAGATGATTTGAAATGTGGGTTTGCGTCCGACTCTGTCGGCGACAGGACCTAAGATGAAGCCGGTGATCGCTCCGAAGGCAAAGACACCCGCGACCAAGTAAGAAATCATGGAACTCGTCATGTGAAATGTTGCCGCGATGGACGGTAACGAGGCACCAAAGATGGCAACATCAAAGGTGGTAAATAAGTATCCGGCCAGCCCGATACCGGTCAGGATCCAGACATAGGTCGTTGGAGAAAAGTGTAGCCGGCCTACTTGCACCGGTTCCGCCGACACCCCTGCGGAAATATCTTTCTTCATTAACTAACCTCCCATGGGTTGCGGTTAGGGGACATATTCCACACTGTGGAATCATGATTCTGAATCACTTGCATGGTATATGTCTGATCTTTCTGTGTCAATATAATTTTGCGAAGAATGCGATAGTTTTAAACAATGCTCCTGCTGTGTTTGAAACTCCGGCGAGCCCGCAATTGCGTGACGTCCGGGTGTGCTATTGCCGGTCGTCAGAAGGCTGCTAGGGTGGCAATTAGACACTCCGAGCCCATCCAGAGTTGTGTGGGTAAAATGTGACAAAGGGATGAAAGAGCATGGTCCAGATCTCTCCTTATGCAGACACCAGGCTTGAGAAGTCCCGGGAAAATGGTGGCAGGTGTCTGACGTTAAACGTAATTGTTCGGTGGCAGTTCAACAAGTATCGTCTCGATTCACCCAACCATCGGCTCAAGAGGCCTGGGCGAGTATCCAAAGTGGAGAATTCACGAACCATGAGTGAAGGCATACTATGAAGAAAGAGTGGTTGCGCATTTCCCGGAAATTCACTAGAAAGTGGCGAGCCTCATGGACCACGAAGTTCTCGAGCGTTTTGACCAACTCGAACGGCGTATTGAATCAAAAATTGATAAAGTATCCTCGCGTTTAGAAGAACACATGAGGATTGTAAAAACTGACTTAGAAAACCGCCTTGACGAAATGAAGTCAGGTCTGGATAAAAAACAAGTCCGCAGAACAAGTTGGTGGCAAACGGCCACTATTGCCGGCGTCGCGCTTCTGGGAATCATCATAACCGCGGTCATTACCACCCATTCTTAACCGGTGACGCTCATAACCGGGACGGTTCCCGGCAAATCGGTATTGAATGAAGTTGTGCAGCATCTCCAACATCAGCCCGACATGGGGTTTTGTGTGAGTTGAGAGAGACCCCATCCCGGTGCCAGATCTTCTTTCGGTTCCCTCTGCTGCCTCCCGAACGCATCTGGAAAGACCGGCTCGAAGAGACGGGAAAATGGGAATGAGACCGGCAACTCCCGGGGATTTGCTCCGGCATCTCTGCCCGGAAAATACGCTCTCTCCCAGGGGTCCAGTGCTGTGTCCCCTCATCCAACCGGACTTGTGGTTTTCACACCTTCGGTTCTGTAAGAGCCAGATGCCCCGAAGTTGGGGCGAGGACGTACGCTGAAACTTTCCGTCATATTGCGCGCAAGGGAGTGCAAGCCGAGCTTCCTTAAGCAGCGCCTGGGCCAGAAGTTTAATGCCGGCTTAGATTCCTGGTTAACCACAAACACCCGAGGGCGCTGCAGAATCTTGGATTCAGTCGATTCCGGTAAGTTGTTCCTCCCCCAGGCTCAATGAGTCGCTCACCCCCCTCACCGCCGTGAAATCTATCTCATCGCAGATGAACCGTGGAGAATTTGCTCTGGGCGAGTCAATCCCTAGCTGGGGATCGCCAACAGTTGCAAATTGTCCCGGACCGTGAGTGCCGCGATGACGGCAAAAATTGATACCGTCCCTGATTTTCACAACCGGTTCTGTGAACCGAAGGCGTCATGGGCAATGCCGCAAGGCACGATCCACTGGAACGATCGTAGGTCAGTGGTAACATTCAGCGCAAGCTCATGGTATGTGACGTTGTCCTGGCTAGCCATTCCGATGGCGGCAATCTTGTCTTGCCCCACCCAGACGCCGGGGTAGTCTCTATCCCGTTGCTCCTGTATTCCCACTTTATCCAGTACCCGAATGGTGACTTCTTCGAGCTCCTCCACCACTTGGTGGAGATCCCGGGGATGCGAGCCTATGATCGGATACACGACAAACTGCCCGGGACCATGATAGGTGGCTCGCCCACCCCGGTCGGTTTCAACCAGATCTACATCGCTCGCTTTGAGTGGGGAGGGGAATACTTTCAGATCTTCCCATCCCCCTCCCCGGCCCAAGGTGATAGCGTCGGGATGTTCAACCCACAAAAGGATATCGCCGATTTGACCCGCCGCACGGCGGATACGATAGGCGTGTTGCAGAGTATAGGCTCGCCGATAGTCCAGTCTTCCCAAGCGAATCACGGCAAACGAGTTCATAATTGGCGGACCAGCTCCTGGGCTGCTTCGCTCAATGCTTCGGCAACGGTCGGATGACCGTGGACAATTGCGGCAAGATCTTCGGCCAAAGCTTCTAATCTGAGGGCTAATGTGGCCTCGGCAATGACTTCGGATGCCATGGGAGCAAGGATATGAACACCTAAAATTCTCCCTGTGGGCTTGGAGGCCACAATTTTGACCATCCCTTGCGCTTGTCCCGCAATCACGGAACGGGCATTGAAGGACCTGGAGAGGCAGTTGGCACCCTTGCCCCTCGGATTGCCACAGTGGTTGGCCAAATACTGCAAACCCGGAGGAACATCACCCCTACCGCGCGCTGTTCGCGTTGCTAAGACGTGTCCTGGGTGTGGCGGAGAATCCAGTGGATTCCGGTGCCAAAGAACGGCCGGACCTGACGGAATTACCCTATCCGATCGAATACTTCTAACCGGGAGGCACGTCATGAATCAATTTTGGTGGCTCATTTATCCCTATTTAAGCGTGACGGTATTGATCGTCGGAAGCCTATATCGGTATGCCTTCAACCCTATGAGTTGGGGCTCACGGTCCAGCGAATTACTCGAAAAACGACAGCTGCGATGGGGTAGCCAACTGTTTCATTGGGGTCTGCTCCTGGTTATTGTGGGTCATGTTATGGGGCTTCTCATACCGGTGTCAGTGTACCAGGCCATCGGCATATCGCACGACATGTATCATACCAATGCCGACATTTTGGGTGGAATGGCAGGACTCATAACATGGATTGGATTACTCATCCTTCTCATTCGTCGGCTCGGAAATCGCCGCATTCGTACGAATTCGAGTGTGTCTGACATAGTCGCGCTCATTCTTTTGTTTATTGTCGTGAGTCTCGGGGACAGTATGACGCTTATTTACAACAATGTGGTCGGCCCCTATGGATATCGGCACACCATTGGTCCATGGGTGCGGGGGTTGTTAGTGCTACATCCTGATGTGGCACTCATGTCTCATGTTCCGGTGTTGTTTCAAATTCATATTATTTTGGCCTTTTTGCTATTTGCTCTCTTGCCATTTACGCGCTTGGTCCATATTTGGAGCTTGCCGTTGGCGTATTTGCGGAGAACGCCTATTCAATACCGATCGCGCCAACAGTACCGGCGCCACCCCTCATAAAGAGTGGGGGCCGTGATGCTGGCGTTTCATCGAAATTCGGGTGTGTATATCATTGGAACCCAAAGTTGGAATACGAGCTCAGTCCCTTGGAATACGCTCACAGCTCGTCGGGCATTCGTGTTAGGTGAATCCTTTTGACCGGATACGCCGTTTACGACACGAGCCCCGGAACATCTTATGGAGAAGGATGTTAAATGGGTTTGGCGGCACGTCCTTTGCTTCGCCTCAGTGGGCAGGAATCACACTCACGATGGATTCTGCTCTGAAGAGTCAAATTGGGTTTCCTATCCCCTGTTTATGCGGTCTTTCAAAGTCCGCTAAATACGTTCTTCCCGGCTTTTCACCCCATTACCAAGGGCAACAATTGGTTCTACTATGACCACGCAGGTTACAGCCGTGTGAGTAGCTTGGGTAGTCCCAATGTCTCTAATCTGACAGGGGATACTCATTTCTTGACACCGCGGCTATTGCGATTATCCTTCAGTCAAAACCGGCCTGGGGATGTTTCCTCAATCCGCTTGAAAGACTTCCGCCAGTACGGTCAACACTCATTTGCGAACAAGAACGGCTGATGATGGATCATTCGTGCGGAGAAAGACTTGGTGAACTATCGACCATCGACTTCAGGCCACAATCGTGAACTTATAATTAGGAAGGGCGATGTTCGTCTCGGACACGGGTATTCGTCGCCTACACAGCTCAGATGTCTGTCGGGGTCGGCAACAACGTTTTGTATTGCGAATTCCACCTCGAGGGGTTCGGCAAAAACGTCCTTTATGACTCCTATTTGAACATTCTCTTCGAATGGAACCAGGAATTGGTCGGGTTGTCACTCAGTGAGTGGTCGTGACCACTCGCATGGACATTTCGGGGTTTTAGTCAAACTTATCCAAAAACACCTCCTAGAAAGAAAGCGAGGACGTATACACATTCAGATTCCTTTGGCCGTAGCCAGTGGTTTAAGCCTGTATCTGATACAGTGATTAAGGGGCATCTATAACAACGGAACGAAAATCGCAATAGATGGGTTGAGGGTTTATCAGCATTCTGAGAGAATTCCTTGATGCGTTAAGGGGCCGGTTAGTCCTTGATTTGCCTCTTAAAGTCCCTTACACACAAAATGCGTGGAGATCCGCCCTCTCAAGAGCGTAACGAAACGCTGAAATGTCTCTCTTAATGAGAGATTTGCACCGCTGCTATCTTGCATAATGGGAACATCACGGGACCTTGGCTGTATTGCACGAGTCTGCAATACACGATTATTGGGAGCATGACACAGGGTAACACAAGCTGTGAAATAAGTCTGGCGGAGGGCCTTGTTTTGTGTCGCCGGACGGAGGAAACAGGGGGAATAAGACTGATGGCACTGAAAGTTGAATCCGGACGACATTATTCGGCGGTGGATCTCGGGGATTGGAGCGCGCTTGGCCAGTATCACGTGGAACAGCCCATGCCCTTCCCGGGAAAGGTCTTCTTGTCGGAACTGCTGGGACTGACGGGCATGGAAGTCTCGCTCAACCGTCTTGCGGCTGGAGACAACATGCCTTTTACGCATCGACACCGTGAGCACGAAGAGCTTTACCTCTTTGTCGGTGGCCAGGGCCAGTTTCAAGTGGACGGTACGATCATATCAGTACGCGAAGGGACAGCAATTCGGGTCAGCCCTCAAGGGGATCGCACGTGGCGCAACAATTCCACGGAAGACTTATATTACATTGTGGTCCAAGCCAAGGCCGGAAGCCTTGCCGAGAGCACGTTTCACGACGGCGAACTGGGTTCCAGCACGGTGTCGTGGCCTGATTAAGCGTTTGACGGCAGCGGAGGTTAGTGACAGCCGGGTCAGGGGGTGGACTTGGAGCATGGTGGGGTGTGCCTTTATTCCGGCTCGTAGGGAAAACTTGGATCCCGGCCCCCTGGACATATTTACGGCACTCTAGGGGGAGTTAATAACGGCTCCCTCTTATGGCATTAACTCCCCTCAAAACATTCACGCAATCATCATGAATAGCATCCAGAAGGAGAACGCGGCACCCTCTCATAGCGGCTTAAAAGTGGGTATTCTATTCAAGATGTTGAACGTACTCCGAAACCTTGTCATCCGGATGTTGTACCGTAAGATTCGCGCCGGTCGGAACTCTCGTGCGTTCCCGAATGACTTGGCAACTTGAAGTCATTAGGTGGCCACAAAACTCTGTGTTGTCGACCTTGAACACCGCATTGGTCTGACGCAATGGATCCAACGCCGGATCCGATCCAGCCATAATCAAAATGTCGCCGACAGATGCCAACTCCAATCCTACCGCTTCATAATTTAAATCTAAAAGTTGAGTCCTCACCCAGCAGATTCTCCTAGAACGTAAGGGACGTGTCCGTATCACGTGTATAAATGCGTATGTATGTCTGAAGTAAGCGCACCGCACTTAATCTCTCTTTCTCGAACACAGTGTAAATCACATGCCCGCGGTTCCGGAATCAGCCATCAGCATCAGAATGTCGCTGGACGTGAGTTAGAGGTCGACGCTTTCACCGCACTTCAACCGCCGGACGTCGGGTGCCCAGTCATTCGGCTTCGGAGCGCAACACGCTCTCAAGCACCTGAATACCCCAATCATTAATGAAACCATCGTGAATAGCATACGCGCGCCGCGGCCTTATCCTTCCGAGGTAGGAGATCAGCTCAGGCACTGTCATCCACGGCGCCTGACCCGGCACTCACAGGGTCGGAGCGTCAAAGACATCGGTCAGCGCGTCACCGGGGTGGAAGATCTCTCCATCAATCAGAAACCCGACCCACATGCGCCCGGTCACTGAGTTGGGCCACGTGCCCGGCCACTCCGGGACAGGTGTAGATCGTCAGTTGCGGATCGTGGGCGGCGGCAGTGATGAAGCGGTGTCTTCCTCGAAGTGATGGAAGTGCTCGTGGGTGATGAGAACGGTCTTGGCACCGTCCAAGATGTTTTGATCCGGCGTCATCGCGCCTGGGTCAATTACGAGGCTCTGGGCATCCTTCTCCAGGCGCACGCAGGCGGGTGGGGCGAACTTCGCGAGTTTCATATTACATATGGTCCCCATAGTGCATTGACGATTGGCTGATTGTTAGGCAAAACAACTTGTAAGATGTCGTGGATTCCCGGCCTCGATTCGGCTTTTTTCCAGGTCGGGTGCAAGAGGGAACGGGTTTCAGTCCCCTTCTTACACTCCAAGATGACAGGGGCGCGGATGGCCATGTGTGGTTGGATGCGTCCGTCCGCGCCTCAGGACAGCGAAGAGAGCACTTCCACCTGTTGCATTTTCGTTCCGTTAAACAAACCGCAAACACAAGGGGACGTTTGTTGCCTCTCCTGACTCCATCACCAGGAGTTGTCGCGCCATGACATCTGTGGCCATTTCGCCCCTCGGTAGGCCAAGCCCCTGTATTCCTATGATACAGGGGCTTGGCACAGTGTGCGGTAAACGGGTTATCATTCGTATGCCCTTTACTTGAGAGGTTTCTTGGATCCGATGACTTATACGCTGGTATTGCTCGGTACCGGTTACGATCCAACAATCGCCTCGTCAAATAAGCGTTTTAATACGTCCTCAGTCACCTGGATGGGGGCCAGGCTGAGAAGGCGCTGCTGGGCCATAGTGCCTTCCACCAGTTTATCCACATCTTTGGGACTAAAATCCAGCTCTTTCAGGGTCGTTGGGATGCCTAAAGTCGTCAGCAGCTCGATATAGTACTCGAAGAAATTGTCGCTCAACTGACGAATGCTCTCGCCACGCAGGGACAGGACATCCGCAATTTGCTCAAAGCGATCAAAGTCTATGTTTGCCAGATTGCGAAATACGTAGGCAGCGGGAATGGCTGTGCTGATCCCGTGTGGGCTTAAGGCGTAGCCATAAGCATAATCCTGAGGGGCCCAGGCACGGACCATTCCGGCGATGGGATAGCCCATCGCATGGGGAATGTGGACCCCGGCATGGCCGAAACCGATGCCGGCGATACTGGCCCCGAGCATCATGTAATATCGTGCCTCAACATCGTAAGGTTGAGCCACTGCACGGCGAATGAAATTATGCACCCAACCTACCGCTTGAATGGCAAAGATATCGCCTATTGGTGTGGATCCGACATATACCGGGCGATTGGCCGGGTCCTGAACTTTGGCCCTTGCGGTATAGGGATGGGCCGTAAAAGACTCAATGGCGTGATTGAGCACGTCCAATCCGGCGGAAGCTGTGACCATGGGCGGCAGGGAAAGTGTATTCAGTGGGTCGATGATGGCCACATCAGGGCGTAGGTATCGGTGACTGATACCACTTTTGACTTTGATGGCCGAAATGTCCAAAATGGCAACGCTGGTGCTTTCACTCCCTGTACCGGCGGTAGTGGGAATGGCAATATGGGGTTTCAAGGGCCCTGGCGGATTGATTCCTTGTCCAATGGGTTTGTTGACATAGTCCAACAGATCGCGCGGATAGCTGTACAACAAATTCAACATCTTTGCGGTGTCGATGGTGGAACCGCCTCCAACGGAAACGAATCCGTCGATGACCTTTCCGCAGATGGTATTAAAGGCTTCCATCACCATGGTGTCTTCCGGTTCCACGCGCACCATGGCAGTGGTGGAGATTTCAATACCCTCTTCGTTCAAGGCTTTTTTCACTGTGTCGTAGACAGACGATGTTTGCAAATGGGGGTCGACGACAATAAGCGCGTGATGCATTCCCAAGCGTTTGGCTTCATATCCTACGTCATGGGTGGCCTCCATCCCAAATTTCAACGACGGGACATTTATGGCAAACACGCCATCGTTAAACGGCGTATGGACAATATCAGTGGGTCGCATGATACTCCTCCTCTTCCAGGTGATTTGCCGCAATCGAGTGCGCAGTCATTTGAGCGGATCCGGGGCAGACGGATACTTATTCCATAAGTCAGGATCATGGCCCATCACCAACTGTCCTTTGCGAGCCTTCTGAATGATTTTGAGTTTACGGATGTAGGTGTGCCATTCTTCGGCATCGCTCAATAACCATCCTTTGGTTTCGAGTGCATATTCCTCCGGTATATGTAAATAATCCCCGGTAAACGTGTAAAAACGGCCGCTTTGGGTCTTGACATGCATTACTTGATGACCGGCCGTGTGACCACCGGTCCACTCCAGGTTCACGCCATCCACCAGTTCAAACTGGTGGTCGTCGAGAGGGACCCAATTAGCGTTACGCAAGGGTTCGAGGTCTGAGAAATCATAGGCGCCGCCTTTGCCCTGCCACAACATAAACAAAGCGGACTCCAGTTCGCGTTTTTGGACGAGGATGGGAGTCTTGTGCGCTAGGAAGACTCCCAATTGGCCAATGTGGTCGAGGTGAAGATGCGAAATGACTATAAAGTCGATATCTTCTGGTTGCATGCCGATTTTTTGCAGCTGAACTTCAATGCGGTTGTCCTCAGACATTCTTACGATCGGGAAAACTTCCGTTAGGCCTTTTTCGTGGGTTTCCATCGCCTGAAGGGATATTCCGGTATCAAACAGAATATTGCCGTCAGGATGCTTGATGACTGCGGCGCTGACCGGGATCTCCACCCATTTTCTTTCCGGATTGCGGTTGCTGAACGTCATGGCGCACCCTGGTCCCCCTGGCAAAAACCAGCCAATATCACCGCCTAACCAACCCAGATCCAATAGAAATATTTGCTCCGACAACATAAAATGTCATCCCCTCCCCGAATTTGTGGGTTTCACCATGAGCGACTTACCACCTTCGACGATAGGTGTCATCGAAGGCCGATATTATATGCAAAATTGAAAGTATTGGCATAATTATAGATCACATTTTCTATCTTTCCTCCGGATTGTTGTGAAATAGCCTATCCATGACCGACGGGGTTCGAGTCGGTGTAGTGCAGGTGCATATGGCTCAAGGATCGTTGCGTGGTTGTGGAAGCCGGTGCTCTCCCCCGTTTTCTTTTGGCGTCGTGAGGAAGAGTCGATTTATTTTCATCACATCTTACAACCGGCCCAATAACCGGTATGTTCGGTGCTCGTGGTGCCGGTTCCCCAAAAATTGTCAGAATCTAAAATGTTGACAAACTTTTCCTTGAAGTCTGTATAGTGAAAACTATAATGAAGTCAAGGAGCACATTGAGCACCATTCCCAAAGGTAATACTGCTCTGGTTGTCGGAAGAGGAGCAATGACTTTGTCAAACTCGTGGGCCATACCAAGCCTCTCTCGGGGATTAACGTTCCTGGATCTTCTGGGGGAACATCCTACAGGCGGTACAGTGTTGTGGCTCAGTGCCGTCTCGGGGATTCCCTTGGGCACGGTTTACCATTTGATTAACACACGGATGGAGGCCCCATATGTGATCAAGGATCCGCCAGCCCCGGCTGACACTTTGTCCTATCAAATAGCCCACCTCAACAATCCACTGCAGTCCCGCCAGATTCTTCCCGACACGGCTATCCGCACGCGAACTCATGGAGGGACTCCATGAAACAACCTACGCGGCCAAATGGGAAAACGGGGATGTGGTTAGACAATGCATCGTCGAGGGCAATCAGTCGGTCCGAGTCTGGTCACTGTACACCGGGTATCCTGAGCACGCTTTGCTGCATGCCTTGGGCCGGGCGGTCTTGGCCGCTGTGCCGCCTTCTCAACTCACCACTTATGTCGGCTCTCATGCCGTGGAACAGCGCACCCCACATGCTAAGCCCATCAACGCCATTATGCCCGCACTCGAAGAAATAAGAAACCAGGGATATGCCGTCGATGTCGGCGAATGGGAAATCGGATTATGTTGTTTGGCTGCTCCAATCCTTCCATTCGACGAAACGCTTTGGGGCCCCATGGCGATCTCGGTGCCGACTCACCGCTTTAATCCGGCGGACTATCATACGCTCAGCGGTCCGCTTCAAGACAAGGCGCTCGACATTTCACGCAGTATGGGATACCGCTCGATGTCTTTGGCCAAAGCATCCACCCGGAACCCGTGAGGATGAATGAGCCCCGGGCCGACTCACCTGATCCCGATCCCTGTTGCCCGGAAATGTCAAAGCCACGTATTTCAGTATCCATCCAAAGGAGGGAACATCTTATGGAGTCCACGGAAACATTTCAAGCCTTGTTACCGGAGGAAGCTCAGACGCTTGTGGCCGTGATGAAGCGCATTGTGCCGCATAATGACGCCACATTACAGGAATTAGTGTGGAAGACGGCCATGGCTTATGATGCTCAACTGGTTGCGCATGTCAGCACGCGTCAAGAAGTACGAAAGAATTTGCGTGAGCTTGACATGCAGGCACGCCAGACTCACGCCAAGCCGTTTGCGGAAATACCTCCGGACACCCAAGACGCCATGCTAAAAACCATTGAGGACACGAGCTTTTTCCAGAGCTTAGTCAACGCGACGATATCGGATTTTTATAATCGTTATGCCGTATGGACGGCTCTGGGCTATCCCGGCTTGGCTCAACGGGATGGGGCGGGATATCTCCATAAAGGTTACGATCACCTGTCATGGGACTGAACGAGAGGAGGAGAATTTATGGCTAGGCCGATGTTACGTGTTCCCTTAAATGAACCGGCCGATGTTGTCGTGATTGGGACCGGTGCCGGTGGAGGCAACGTCATTCGCGAATTGTGTTTGAAAGGCGTGAAAGTGGTGGCATTGGAGGCGGGCCCGCGCTTGGATCCCGATAGGGACTTTGAAGAGGATGAATGGGTCATGTTTCACAAGTTGTCGTGGTTGGATCCGGTGATTGGTGAAGGGCCTGACATGACGGGATTGCCCGCGTGGATTTGTCAAGCCGTGGGTGGCACGACGACACATTGGGCGGGAGCCGCCTTGAGATTTCAACCGCATGAATTCCAAGCGCGATCAACTTATGGGGAGATCCCGGGAGCCGATTTGGACGACTGGCCTCTGGACCTTGATTCGTTGGCTCCTTTCTATGAAGAAGCGGAACGCGCTTTAGGCGTTGCGGGGCGCGTGTTGCCACTGCCGCCCGGTAACACCAACTTCTTAGTCATGCAACGGGGGGCAGAGAAAACGGGATGGCATGCGAAACCGGGTTTTATGGCTATCAACACGGAAGAATATGACGGGCGCGCGGCATGCACGCAGAGAGGATATTGCTTCCAGGGGTGTCGGAATCAGGCTAAGTGGAGCAGCTTATATGAGGCTATCCCTAAGGCCGAAGCTACGGGTTTGCTGGATTTGCGGCCTAACTGTCAGGCTTTGCACATCAATGTGGACTCCCAAAACCGCGTCACAAGTGTGGTCTATGCCAGAGCGGATGGGCAATGGGAAGAACAGAAGGCGCGTGCGGTCGTCATAGCAGGCAATGCCATTCAAACCCCCCGGCTATTGTTACAGTCTGTCTCCGGGAAATATCCGCATGGCTTAGCCAACGGCAGTGGCATGGTTGGGCGATATTATATGAGACACGTGACGGCATCATCCTATGCGCTTTTCCCCCGCCCCGTCCACGCCTACAAAGGCATGACTATGATGGGGTTGGTCGACGACTTTGCCAACAACGACCCCGAAGTCCGTCATTTTGTTGGCGGCTTTCACTTGGAAACGATTATGTTGGGACCATCCTTTGCCTCGGTGTTTATCGAACCCGGTCCCGGGACCTCGACACCTAATCGCCGTGCCTTGTGGGGAAAGCCTTTAGTCGAATTAATGGAGAACTACACCCGCTTGGCCGGTCTATGGATTGTTGGCGAAGACATGCCTCAAGCGGGTAACCGGGTAACCTTGCACCCGTATCAAAAAGATCAGTACGGAATGCCGGTGCCCGTTGTCACATATCACGACCATCCGAATGATCGAGCCATGCGAGAGTATGCATGGAGTCGGGCCCGGGAGCTGTACTTAGCCGCGGGGGCCACCAAGGTCTATGATACTCCGCCTTATCCGGCTACCCATAACCTGGGTACCTGCCGCATGGGCCATGATCCCTCCGCCTCGGTGGTCAATGAATTTGGACAAGCGCACGAAGTCAAGAATCTTTTCATTGCGGACGGCAGCATCTTTACGACCAGTGCCGCGGAAAACCCGACGCTCACCATCAGCGCGTTGGCGATTCGCCAAGCCCATTATCTTGTGGATTTAATGATGCGCGAAGAACTCTGAGTGAATTCCACAAGGATCCGATGTTACATGAGTAAGATGCTGATCCTTAGGCGATGGCTCAGAAGCTCTCGAAGTCATGTATCCCTATGAGCGGTTACGGGAAGAAGGTGACGACGTCCAGATTGCGGCTTCCAGCCGAAAAATTCGTCAAATGGTGGTTCACGATTTTGAACCGGGATTCGATACGTACAAACAAAAAACTCAAATACCGCGTACAAGCGGATTTGTCCTTTAAGAAGTCCATCCGTAAGAGTGCGTAGCGGCCGTGATTCCCGGGAGGCCCACCATTGAAGACATTCGTAATGACGCCGATCTCCGTCGGCTCATTTTGGTACTTCTTTTCCCAAAATGTTCCGGTTGCGCCGTTGTGTCATACCCCACTGGCGCCGGCTGCCGCAGGCGTCTTATCCGGCCGAACTCTGGCGGGTTATCCCGCCTTAGCCAGATATCGTCCAAGCGGACGGCGGTGTCGAGGTTCCCTGAGTGCGTAGGGAGGCCGTCACCGGGATGGTGGGCCTCCCTACGCAGTTGTTTGACTTTTCGGATCTGGGGATGACGAACCCTTAGTAAGCTTTCCAGAGACGTTCCGAAGCAAGCACTCGATGCTTTTTTCTGCCGCCTCTATGGTAAGACCGGAAAGAATTGCAAAATCCACCGCCTATGATTTCGGTGAACGGCACATTTCGGCAAATTCCCACAGGTATGCCATCGCCATTCTTATCAGACAGCAAATTCGATAACAGAAACCATTAACGTTGTTCTGTGCACTTTCATCACCGGGTGCCAAGGGCCGTGTTGTTGGTGATTCCCCGTGGGCGCGTCACGCAGACCGGCTTCTTAGCGCATCACACTCGGCATCACAAAATAGTAGATCAGACCCACGATAATCAGCCAGACCAGCACCACCAGCGTCCACCCTAAGTTGTGGCGTATCACTTGTCCTTCACTGCGAACATACTTACTGGTAGAGTAGGAGGGGTTCTTACGAACCCCGTCCCCTCATCGAACCGGACTTGTGGTTTTTCCACATCCGGCTCTCCGACGATAGTTGCCCTAGCACTAAGGGCGAGGAAGTTGCGCCAGAACTTGGCGGCGCATCATAGCAAGAGAAGGTAAACCCATATGGGCTAGGCGGGTGTTGGTCCACTCAGCATCGAGAGCGGGACTGCGATTCCAGCGTTTGGCCACGAAGGCCCGACATCGCTCGCGGACCCAAGCATCCAGTTGGTAGTAATTGCCGTTGTGGCTTATGGTGAAATACTGCCCCCACCCCCGGATTACCGGTGCGAGGTCGTCAATCACCATCTGCAGATTCATCGGACGGGTTCGCCGTGTCAGCTCCCGAACGCGATTCTTGAAGCGCTCGGCGGCTGCCTGTTTTGGGCCAAAGAGAGGGCGGCCGGGGCCGCCCTTGGTCGGTGCCCAGAAGAACGTAAAGCCCAAGAAATCGAAGGCCGTTGCCCGCACGTTCACGATGCGGGTTTTCTCCGGGTGAAGCGTGAGCCGCAATTCACCGAGGACGATCTGGGCCATCCTGAGAGCGGCTTGGGCATCTTCTTGGGTCCGTGCCAGCGCACACCAATCATCTGCGTAGCGGATGAATTGAATGCCCGGTAGACGTGCCATGGCTTGGTCCAATGCGTCGAGGTAGATGTTGGCCAACAGGGGACTAATCACCGACCCTTGGCTCGTTCCGCGAGAGGTCGGTTGCCATTGCCCGGCGTCCATGACGCCGGCCCGTAGCATATCACGCAACCACCCCAGTACAGTGCCATCCGAGATGCGTTCTGCCACCTTATCGATCAGGAGTTGTTGGTCGATAGAACCAAAATAGTCCCGAATGTCGGCATCCACCACCCAGTGATATCCGTCACTCAGATGGGCGAAAATGCGGTGGACCGCCTCATGGGCACTCCGGCCCGGTCGGAAGCCGTAGCTATCGACACTAAAGGTGGGTTCCCAGATAGGCTCCATCACCCGCCGCATGGCTTCCTCCGCTACGCGGTCCCGGATAGCCGGAACCCCTAAGGGCCGTTGCTTCTTGGTGCCCGGCTTGGGTATCCAGACACGGCGAACCGGCAAGGGTTTATAGCGATGCTCCTGCATCGCACGCCCGAGTCGGTCGAGCTCGTCGCCCAGATGCTCCGCAAATTGGTCACCACTCTGGTGGTCGACTCCTGCAGCCCCGCGGTTGGCTAAGACCGCCGCGGCGGCCATCGCTAGAATTCGCGGGGTTCCAGACTTTATCCGCCATACTATACCATTTTCTTTGCAGTGCCATCCTCGTCTCCTCCATTCGTGCCGCCAGACGCCCCCATGGGGCACGGCTGTCTTTAGGGCCGGAGCCCAATCTTGCCTTGCCAGCGGGCACGCTCATGTGAGAATCCTATCGAAGTGACCGCCCTTCCCATTCCCGCGGAGTTCTGTTGTCTCCTGCGGTACTTCGGTACTATGCCGGTCTCCGACTCCCTATCCCACCCAAGAGCGGGGGTTGGCGGTCATCGCATTGCCCACTTGTCGAACTCTTGGACCAGACAGGGTCTCGCCGGGTCAGTCACAGTTCTTTCCTTCGGTGCCATCCCTAACCACCCGACGGGGTACGCTATGGTGCTGCTCGTTCCGTACTCGCTACAGGTAGCGATACCATGCTAACCACGGCGTTAGGAGGCTTCGCCCGATCGACGAGGGCTCGCCACCACCGTCAGGCCACCACGGGTTCACAGTTCGTTACGGCCCCGAAATTTGGCTCAGGCCCACCAGATTCTGGGTTACCCCAGACACCCTGCCATTATTGCCTACCGCACTTGAACGAGGAAATTCGCACGGGTTAGACTTTCACTAACAAGAACTGCAACCTGCCGGTCGCACGTCGACACACCGACACTCGCGGTCTGTGGAGCAATGGGTTTGCCAACCTCTGCGCCGACGGAGTTCAGCGACGGTAACAATAGGAGAGGGAAACCCAGAATTTTCCCGACCAGCGTCTGCATCAAACCAAACATGGCATTGGTCGAGGTGTTGCTTCCGGAAAGAGCCACTCCAATCCAGCCCAAAATGGGCGCCAGTAAGATGAACATTGGACCAACACGACTAAAAGTGTAGGCCAAAGAAGCCGCCATTCCCGAAAAGTTGAAGACGTCGGCCAGCCCGAAGATGAAGAAGCCAACCAAAATGGCACCCCACATTTGATACAGGGATGTTCGAAATATCTGACCGATGGTCCGGATCTTAGGACGCAACAACAACAAAATAATAAGCCATGATGCAAGAATCGAAGTTCCTCCGACAAAAGGAGCAAAATTAAAGTCCACACTGGTGGCTTGATGCGAGATGGAGGAAATGCCTACGACCTTCAACAGCAACCAACTGATCTGAGGCAACGGAGACCAAGGGCCGGTCCATAATACGACGACGATAATTAACACAATAAAGGGCAGCCAGGACCGGAATATTTCCTTGGTGCTTAAATGTGTTTCTTCGTTGCGAGCCGCCGCCACCTCGTCCAATTCCACTCCACCGAATCCCAAGATGTGCCGGGGACGCCACACTTTTAAAAACAGCAAGAGACAGATAAAGGACACCAATGACCCGGTGACGTCGGGTAAATAAGGGCCGACCCATTGCGACACGGGAAACTGGCCTAAAATATAGGAGAACGATCCCACCACGGCTAGCGGCCAACCATCTCTGAATCCCTTTTTCCCCGTGACCAAATAAATCAAGACCCATGGCGGCAACAGGGCCAGAAGAGCCACAACCTTTCCTACTGAAGCAGAGAGGCTCATCAAAGGCAACCCGGTCACCGCGGCCAAAGCGATAATGGGAACGCCGAGAGCGCCATAGGAGACCGGGGCATTATTGGCAATCGCGGCGACTCGGATAGCGTCGATCTCGACGATACCAAAACCCACTAAAATCGGAGCCATAACAGCCCACGGATAACCAAAACCCACGAGGCCTTCCAACAAGGCGCCTAAAGACCATGCCAGCAAAATGGCCTGAACTCTGACATCGGCCGTTGCCTGTCCTACAAGCCACGTTTTGAAAGTGTCAAATACCCCTGTCAGCATCAGAGTATTGAAAATCATAACACCCCAAAAGGTAATCCAGTCGATAAACCAAAAACCCGTCAAACTGCCCAGAATGTAGGCGTGAAGTCCGGTTACGATGGGCAGTTTCCATACGACGATAGCCATAAACAGCGTCACAATGGATCCGATAATGGTTGACAACCAAGCGGTTACGCGCATGCCGGCCAGTAAACCCAGGAGAATGACAAAAGGGATTAACGCAAAGATTGCCGTAAGTCCTAAATTATGCGCTGGATTTAAGATTTGGTGAAACACGTTTTCCCCACCCTTCTTGAATTACGTCTGACACTTCGGATATGTCAGACACTTGGAATGACTCCCGCCATCGAACGACGACCAAGAATAGTTGAACTCGCTCTCTGCTACGAAGAATTTTGTCTTCTGCCATGCTCTTTTGCTTGCTGCACAAAATTTGTCGGCTTATCCAAAAATCCTGTTGCTTCGAATCGGAACACGCCACGAAAGTCTTTGTCTTCTGTCCCACCGATTACGACTCATTTTGTTCCTAAGATAAAGAGGATTAAGGTGAGTCTCTCAACACATGTTTCAGAACATGTTTCAGACTTTTTGTTCATGATCCCGGGAAGTTGAAAATTCGCCCGGGGGTTTCCCCCAACCCTTTCGCGTAATCGTTCCGTATTTCGCAGAGATTCTTTCACCGGCACCACGACCCTGGTGCCGAAGTCCAGAGACGAACCATTCCCTCTGGACAGAACGGAGCCAACCGAGGGTATGACCCGACTCACACGACCCGCCATCACGGTTTTGTGATCACGCGTGATACCTTCTAACACCGTGACGACGACTGTGCCCAACAGACCTTGCGGATCGATCCGTCCTTGCCTTGTAATAACTCAGGTGCTGATCTCTATTCACTCAACTAGTCCGAGCCGCGCCGAGATGACACCGGCCCTCGCCACCAGGCTCCCTCCCACCGCCTAAATGGCCAATCCGAAACCTCCCACCGATCCCGTTCCCGCATCAGTGATCAAAGTGCGGGACCCTTGAAAAACACGCCCCTAATGTTTCATGGCCGCTTCGAATGGACTTAGCATCTCAACAGATCCACCCATTTTGGGACCATTTCTCGCTCTTTCACCTCCATCAGCCAAGGAGCGCCAATCGACTTCGATGCCCTCACAACTCAAGAATATCTCGCCGAATCTTCGCCTGCCTCACGGGCATTGAGTGTCCTTGAGAAGGAATCCAGAGCCGAGAGAATGCTCCTCATTCGCCTGTGGATTCCCTACCGGGATATGTCCCGATCACGGCATTTTCGTCGTGACAGGTCGATGCGGTGGGCAGCAACTTTCCGGGATTTAAAATGTCTATGGGATCAAACGCGTGCTTGAGGGCCCTTTGTGCCGCCAACTCGCTTTCGGTAAATTGCCGGCGCATATCCTCCCGCTTTTCGATTCCCACTCCATGTTCTCCGGTAATGCTCCCACCCAGTTCCACACACACCGCCAATATTTCTGAACCCGCGTCCACAACGCGGCGCACCATCTCTTTGTCATGCTCGTCATACAGCAAAAGAGGGTGAAGATTGCCATCACCGGCATGAAACACATTGGCAATACGGACATCTCGCCTGCGGCCGATTTCGTTGATGCGCTCCAAAGCCTCCGGAAGCCGGCTACGCGGAATCACGCCGTCTTGCACATAATATTGGGGGGAAATCAGCCCCATTGCCCCAAAAGCCGTTTTACGGTTGGCCCACCAAAGATTTTTTTCTTCGGGTGTGGCCGCAAGACGCACTTCGCGCACGAGATGCTTCTGCAGTATGACTTGCACCCGAGTGGCCATCGTATGGACTTCCCGGGATTCCCCATCCACCTCTATCAAGAGTACGGCGGCCAAATTTTCGGGATATCCCACCCGGTATGGCCCCTTTTCCACGGCATAAATTGCCAAACGGTCCATCATTTCCAAGGCCGCCGGAATAATTCCCGCCGCCACGACAGCGGAAACCGCCTGACTGGCTTCGTTAACATCGTCAAATAAGGCCAACACGGTTTGACTCTCGGAGGGCTTGTGCGTTATCCGCAGCCATAATTTGGTTGCAATGACCAGAGTTCCTTCGGAACCCACCGCCAAGCCCAGCCAGTCTATGGCATCAGGTTCGCCGGCCAGGTTCCCCAACACAACCCTCTCACCTTCACTCGTGACGGTTTCCGCCATCACGATGTGGTTGACCGTGACACCATATTTCAAGCAATGGGGCCCTCCGGAATTTTCGGCAAAGTTTCCTCCGATTGTGCAGGCCTGTTGTGAAGAAGGATCAGGCGCATAAAAAAAACCCAAAGGCGCCAAGGCACGCGTTATGTCGGCATTGACAACCCCAGGTTCCACCACGACTACCTGATTTTCCGTATCGATATCGATAATCCGGTTCATGCGGGATAAATGGATAATGACGGTACCGTTTAGAGGAGTGGCTCCTCCCGACAAACTGGTCCCGGCTCCTCTGGCCAAAAACGGCACGTGATGACTGCGCAACACACGGACAACATCTTGCACCTCGGCAGTATTCCCAGGCAGAACCACCGCCGCTGGCGCCTCTTGAGCCAATGTATAGGCATCACAAGAATAGGGCAACAGATCCATAGAATCCGTCAGCACAAAATCCGGACCGACGGCCTGCTTCAATTCCTCAACCCCGGCTTCATTCACAAAATCACCCCCCTATCCCAGAATGGCTTGCGGATCGTAGGCGTCTTTCAGCCGCTTCCATATTGGCATGAGAGCCGGCGGGACCGGCAGGTCCTCATGGAGCCCCGAGAGCACTGCAACTCCGCCTGAACGTTCCCGGATCCAGTTCTCCATTCTAGGTGCGTCCTCTTCGGACAATGTTCCCAAAAATCCGCCGGACTGCCATTCCACGGCCAATAGCCCATTTTCCCATACGCCTATCACATCCTGAACAGTTTTGCGGGGAACAGCACCTTTGAGTGTCACGGCACCCGGTTTCCAGGGCCGGGTCATGAGCGGCAAATCAGGGGACCCGGGTTCTTTCGTCGCGGCGAGATAATCCACGGTCTCGGCGACACCATGCCAGGCCGCCCACAGCCGGGTTCCCTTCTGGCTGGGATCGGCAATGAATGCAATACCGGCCCATGGGGTTGCCCACCCCATCAAATCATTGGCCTTCGCCGACATTTCGCTTAAACTTCCCTCCCAGGCCCAATACCGTCGAGACTGTGGAAGAGGACTGACCTTCAATGTCACCTGAGTGATGATTCCCAAGGTCCCCCGGGATCCAAAAAAGAGACGGGAAAGATTATAGCCGGCCACGTTTTTCACCACTGCCGCCCCAACTTGAATAGCGCCAAACCCCGGAGTGAGAACACGAAGACCTAAAACCCGGTCGCGGAACGAACCATATCCTCCTCGCCAGATGCCATCAAGTCCGGCGCTCACGGCACCCCCCACCGTATCATCCTGCCCGTCCGCCACCGTCAAGGGGATCCATTGCCCATGTTCCGCCAAGATTCGATTGAGTGCCTTCACACTCATGCCGGCTTCCACCGTGACGACCAAGTCTGCCGGATGATAGGCGACGATATCGTTCCACCCCGTCAAAGAATAGCTCCGCGTGGCAGGTTCTCCTGCCGGTCTCTGGAGCCGGTGCCCCAATCCTTCGACTCTGAGGGTTTGATTGTCACGCCGGACTTCTGCAAAAACGGCTAACAGCTCCTGTTCTTGTGCCAGAATGTCGGCCTTCACTTTCATTTCCGTTCACCTCCGGAACCTTAATCCCACGCGACGTTGGCCCGCCGGGCAATTTCCGCCACAAGATATGAATGGTCCCGGTCGCCATACCCATGAGCCAAAAGTCCGTTCATCATATCATGCGCCAAGGCGGTGAGAGGCGTGGACACCCCTAGTTCTTGTGCCGTATTCAGCGCGATGGCCAAATCTTTGCGGTGCAGTTGCAGCCGGAATCCCGGGTCAAAGTGATGGTCCAAGGCTCGCTGTCCATGCACCTCCAGCACGCGGCTTTGGGCGAAGCCCCCCCAAGAGAGCTTCCCGCACTTTTGCCGGGTCGACACCAGACTTTTGAGCCAACACCAAAGCCTCCCCTACAGCCTCAATGGTTAAAGCTACTACCACTTGGTTGCAGGCTTTGGCCACTTGGCCGGCTCCACTTTCCCCGATGTGAACGATATTTTTCCCCATGGCTTGCAAGAGGGGAGAGGCACGTTCGAACGCGGAGCGGGTTCCTCCTACCATGATGGATAGCGTTCCCGCCTTGGCACCCACATCACCGCCGGATACGGGCGCATCCAAACTGTCGGCACCTTTTTCTTGTGCGGCCTGGTCAATCTTTCGGGCAATGGCAGGGGTTACGGTGGACATGTCGATCAGCAAGTGTCCTTTCCGCACCCCGGTCATAATGCCTTGAGGGCCAAAGTACACAGCTTCCACATCGGGGGTATCGGGCAACATGGTCATCACAATATCTGATTGTTCGGCCACCCGGCTCGCATTATCCGCCGTATCAGCCCCTTGGGCAGCCAACTGAGCCATCTTGCCGGGACTCCGATTGTAAACGACTAAAGGATAACCGCTGCGTAACAGATTTTCCGCCATAGGGCGGCCCATTATGCCCAGACCGATGAATCCCACCCGCGGTTTCGTCTCTTGCGTATCCTCCATGGTGATCCCGCTCCTTGTACCGGATTTTCACCCTTGGTGATAGTGATGAATAATCTGTCGTGGTCTTGCCTTTACCCCATAGGCTGCCCCAGCTCATAGTGACGCCACCACTCCAGGCTGTCTTCCGTTGAACCCAGCGGAATATATTCCAATCCGATATAATCCGAATATTGGGCATCTTCCAGGGCTTGAAAAATCCGGCCATAATGCAATTCTCCCGTTCCCGGTTGATGCCGTCCGGGATTATCGGCTATTTGAATATGGCCAATGCGTGCTTTCAAGGCATTAAAGGTGTTAATAATGTCCCCTTGAGTACGCTGCATATGGTAAATGTCATATTGGATCTTTACGTTGGAATGAGAAGAGAGTCCCACTTCATTCAGTAATGATATGACTTCCCGG
>PXYT01000047.1:39308-64882 GCA_003023725.1 Sulfobacillus benefaciens
GCGCCAAGCCTCGCCGGCTTCCAGTTCAGGAGGACGTTTTCCCGCCAAACAATTGAGCCGTGGTGTCCCCAATGTCTGAGCATAGCGAATGGCTTCTCCTACCCCATCACGAAATTCTTGACGTCGATCCGGGAAAATGGCAATCCCCCGCTCGCCCTTCTCCCACTCTCCCGCGGGCAGGTTAAATAAGACCACAGACAAGTGGTGAGCTTTAACCGCATTGTGGACGGCTTCTAACCCTGCTGCGTACGGAAAAAGAAATTCGACGGCTTTGAACCCGGAGCGGACTGCCAGTTCAAAACGTTCCAAAAAAGGGACCTCTGGGTAGAGCATGGATAAATTGGCAGCAAATTTTAGCAATTAGAGACTCCTTTCCGACTCACCCACGCGGGGTAATTGCCGTCTGTGGCTCTCGGTCAATGACCGGGCTAAATTCCTGTATTTGGTCGAGACTTGGTCCCATGGCGGCATCTGCCTCCCGTTCAATGAACACCTCCACCAACACCGGCAGGGATTGTTTTCGCGCCTGGTCCCGCGCCCATGTGAGAGTGTCCTCCAAATCCTGGGGGCGCACGACCCGTCGTCCCAAACCACCCATGGCCTCCACCATTTGAACGTTGTTCATGCCCATGCCATCGTTGTGGTCATAACTGATGTCGACACCGTAGTTCATCTGGTATTGATATTTTGACGGCTGTCGGATTAAGCCCAAATATCCGTTGTTTAACATCACCATCACGATGGGAATGCGGTATTGTACGGCCACGGCAATTTCTTCGACCAAGAACTCGAAGGAATAATCTCCGACGACGGCTACAACCTCCTGGCCGGGCCGGGCCACTTTGACTCCAATAGCGGCGGGAATTTCCCATCCCAGCGGCCCTGCTTGGCCACACACCAAATAATGGCGGGGACGGTAAGCGCGTTGAAATTGTCCTGACCAAATTTGGTAAAGTCCAATCGCCGTGGTGAAAATAGTCTCCGGTCCAAAAGTGGTATTAATTGCCTTAAACACACGGGCAGGATGAATGGGGATCGACTCGAGATCCATTACCCTGTCAAAACTCTCGCGCAGGATCGATATCCTCTCTACCCAGGCGTCAGGGGCTTTGGCTGCCATCACGAGTTTGGCTTGAGCCAACAGCGCTTCCAACGCCAAGCGGGCATCGGACACGATGCCTAAAGCGGGCTCAATAATGCGTCCAATCTGGGTGGGTTCCACATCAATATGAATGAACTGCCGTCCGCGGGTGTAAACATCCAGTTCTCCGGTATGCCGCTCGGCAAAACGCGCCCCAACTGCCACCACTAAATCTGACTCCAAGAAAATGCGGTTGGCAGCGCGCGTCTGAGTTTGAATGCCGACCGTGCCCACATAAAGAGGATGATCGGCGGGAATGGCTCCCCAAGCCATGAGTGTTGGAGACACCGGAATTTGGAGATATTCGGCAAAGCGCTGCAGAGCATCTTCGGCATGGGCGTTCATGACGCCCCCGCCCGCCAAAATTAAGGGCCTTTTGGCCTGGCGAATCAGGCTCAAGGCCCGATTAATGGCCAAAGGATTAGGGGGCATGGGAAATACCGGCAACGGGCCATCCACGCCCGGATCATAAGAAATCTCCGCCTTTTGCACGTCCAACGGCAAATCGATATGCACTGGCCCAGGACGGCCCTCCCGCGCGGTTCGAAAAGCTTCCCGAAACACCCAGGGGACTTGGGCCGGTTCCATGACCAGAAAGCTCTTCTTGACAACCGGTTTCACGATATTGACAATGTCTACCGCCTGAAATCCTTCCCGGTGCAGTTGTGCCCGGGGCACTTGACCGGTAATGGTAATCAGGGGAATCGAGTCCGCCCAGGCGGCATACAAGCCGGTCACCATATTTGTCCCCGCGGGACCGGAAGTACCGATGGCGACACCCACCTGGCCCGTGATCCGTGCCCAACCGTCGGCCATGTGCGTAGCGCCTTCCTCATGGCGGGCTGTAATGGCCTGGATGCGGTCCTGTGTTTTCGACAATGATTGATAGAGCGGTAAGATGTTTGCGCCGGGAATGCCAAAGACCGTGCTCACACCTTCATCCAGAAGAATGGACACCAGAGCGTCCATTGTCGACATTTTCGGCATAAAATTCCCCCCCTTTTCGGCATCATGTGAATTCCTTCAGTCTTGAAGACCAACGAGATTCTCCGTGTGATACGCGTTCCAAACAAGATCTACCGGATGTGCGGTGTGTGGGTTAAAGTCTTTGTCGGGTAATCCCGATTCCATCTGGAGTAAACACCCCGGATTGGCGGCCGCAATCCACTCAATGCCGTCGGGAATATGTGCAAGCTTTCGTTTTAACAATTTGTCCGCCATTTCGGGATGTGTCAAATTGTAGATACCACCCGCTCCACAACACAGATCGGACTCCGGCATTTCTTGGATGACATAGCCAGAGCGGGATAGAATTTGGCGGGGTTCTTGCCTAACCCCTTGCGCATGAACCAAGTGGCAAGGGTCGTGAACCGATACCGTCCCGTGAATGGAGGACGCGGCGGGTAATGGGAGCTGGGCCAGCAAGACGGTAATGTCGACGACGGCCTTTGCCAATTGTTCCGCTCGTTGGTGCCAGGGATCGTTGACGTCGAACAGATCCGCATATTCTTTAAGCATCGTTCCGCAGCCCGCCGCTGTCACGGCTAGAGTCGCGGCATGAGATTGTTCGAGTGCCTGAATATTGGCGCGAGCCCAATTTTTTGTCACCTCAGGACGCCCCCCGTGCATGTGCAGCGCACCACAACAGCGTTGTTCCTGAGGGATTACCACGTCGACACCTCCCAATTCCAGAAGGTCGACGGCATGGTGATTGGTATTGGCGTAAAGGGTGTCCATCACGCATCCGACAAATAGCATCACGCGAGTGGAAGATTCGGGACCGGCATGAGATTTATGCGTTCTGCTCAGTGTTCGCGGCACAGCCTCACGCAATCCGCCACGCAGTTTACGGGCGCTCTTGGGGAAAAATGGCATGTGTGTCATCCAAGTCCCGATGATCGGTATCTGGCTAAAACGCGCCAGACGTTGGAACCATGCCAGTCCACGTATGGAACCGAAGAAAAACTGCAGATAACGGTCCGCTTTTCGAAAGAGACGAAACGACTCCGAACCTGAAGATTCCAGAGAACTCGCGGATTTCTGGCGCCAGTTCTCGATCATATGGCCCGTCGCCACGTGCGAGGGACATACTGCCTCGCAGGCACGACAATCCACGCAATCATCTAAGGTTTTTATGGCATTCTGGTTAAGCCACGAAGCCTTCTCACGGAGTTTCTGCAGCAAAAACACCCGGCCTCGCGGGGATTCGGCTTCTACCCCGGTGGTGACGTAAGTTGGACAGGCGGACAAGCAAAGTCCGCAATGCACACATTGGCCGGTGTCCAAGGGTAACCCACCCCCAACCGTTTCGCTAGGCAAAACGGCGTTTTGTAATCCGATTATACGACAATCAATCCTAAAATTTCTACCTTTTTTAAATTTTAAATAATTGTCAATGAATAGGGCGCTTTTCCGCGCAAGTGGGACGCTCTGAAAAGTTGGGGGTTTTAACAGGCAGGCATTAAGCTTTACCCAGGTAACCTAAACGTTCCGATATTTGACGTGCAGCGTCAACAATTCGAGGGCCGACCTCGTCGGCCCTCTCACGGGACAAATGCGCACTCGGTGCGGAAATGCCAAGGACTGCGGTGACATGGTTGCGGTGATTCACAATGGGCGACGCCACACATCTGGCTCCTTCGGCCTGTTCTTCATCATCAATAGCATAGCCGCGTGCAAGAATCAGATCGAGCTCAACTTGGAGGCGATCCCAATTGGTGATGGTGTGATCGGTAAATCGTTGTAATACGGGTTTTTGATCCCGAAGACGGCGCATGAGATCGGGATTATGCGCCAACGCCGCTTTGCCGACCGCTGTGCAGTGAATCGGTGCGCGCCGTCCCACATTGAGTTGCATGCGCAGTGGTTGATAGGCATCGACCGTCACAACGTAAACCATCTCGAGCCCGTCTTCGATGGCTAAATTCACGGCCTCGCCCAACTCCGAGGCCAAATGGTCCATAATCGGCTCTGCGGCTCGGTGTAAGGGCCAAGAGCGAATCGCCATGCCACCCATTTCTATCATGCGCAGCCCTATTCGGTACGATCCTTGCGTTTCGTTTTGTTCTACATAGCCTAATTGGATCAACGTCTGTAACAACCGATAGGCCGTACTTTTGTGCATGCCGACCTCCTCGGCTAATTGGCCCAAGGACATTTCCGTATGCATGACGAGTTTTTCCAGCAGTCGAAACACACGTTCAACCGATTGTACCCGTGTCTGACTCTCTGATTTCGGGAGGGTGGACCGCCGCTCCAAGGTCATCACCTCAACACAGAACATTTTTCCGCAAATTTGATGGTGCTCACGTTTCAAGCATCATAAGCCAGGATCATCCAATTTATTAACGATACCACAAATCACGGGGTTAATGTGCCCAGATTATTCTTCTGGTTCTTTCCAATGAGCGTCGACAACAATTCCTTCTCGTTCCAATTCCAGACACTCTTCATCGGTCATCCCCAGTGTCTTCATAATACGAAAAGTATGTTGTCCCAATAAAGGCGCTGGACAGTGGATGCGAGCCGGTGTCCGGGACAGCTTTACCGGCATTCCAATCGAATGAACCAGACCGGCCAAGGGGTGTTGGTAGGTGTCCTCCATATGGCGTGCAATAACTTGAGGGTGCGCATAGACTTCCGACATTCTCAAAACCGGACCGGCGGGAACCTGAGCGGCGTCCAACGCCTCGAGCCATTCACTCGTGGACCGCTGTTGAAAGATGGGAGCGAGGATTGAAGCCAATTCATCCCGGTGAACCGTTCGCAGTCTATTGGTTTCAAAACGACTGTCGTGCAAAAGCTCGTCGGCATCCAGTACCTCTGCCAACCTCTCCCAATTACGTTGATTGGCGGCACCAATGGCTATGGCACCGTCCGCTGTGGGAAATGTTTGATAAGGAGAGGAGTTGCGATGTGCCGTTCCGAGCCCTTTGGGATTGTCGCCGGTTGACCAGTATTCATTCGATTCCCAAATGGTATAAGCGAGAGCCCCTTCAAGTAAAGACGTGTCTATGTATTGTCCCTCCCCTGTCTTGCCGCGATACAATAATGCCGCCAAAATGGCGTGACTGGCAAACAAGCCCGCATTTAAGTCGCTCAAGGGCACTCCGCACTTTGCGGGATGATCGGGTGTGCCGGTAACGGAAATTATCCCACTCATCGCTTGCGCAACAAGATCAAACCCTCCACGTTCGGCAAAAGGCCCAGTCTGACCAAAAGCCGAAATGGAACAATAAACCAAGCCCGGATTAATGGCCTGCACTTGCTCATAGGACAATCCGAGATGAGCCATAGTGCCCGGCCGAAAGTTCTCTACGAGAACATCGGCAGTTTGGATTAAGCGCAATAAGAGGTTTCGCCCCGCTTCCGTTCGGATGTCGATGGCCATTCCCAGCTTATTACGATTCATAGCAATAAACGACAGAGATTCATTGGGCGCAATATTAGATCCCATTCGTCGGGCATCGTCGCCTCCATTGGGACGTTCTATTTTGATAACCTCGGCCCCGAGGTCGGCAAGCAGTTCCGTGCAAAAAGGTCCCGCCATGATTTGCGTTAAATCCAACACTCGAATTCCCGCTAATGCATCCATAGCCTTTTCCTCCTATTTATAGGATACGGTATACACTTTTATCCATTTGACAATAGTTTCGTGAATGCCTCACATGTCCGAGAACCCCGCGGGGCGTCTCGGACATGTGTATCAGCCCTTTATTGAACACCAACCAACCCCTTTGATTATTGAATTTATGCTCCATTGATTCATCCTTGGTAGCCGATCCGCACTTTATCTGTCGCCTGTCGACTATTACCCAAGGTAAACACGTCTCTTGTGTTGTTTGTAAATTACCACTATACTGTATACAATTCAACTTCCAAAGGTTGGTGAAGTCTTTGACAGACGACCCGAAGGCAAACCTCCATGCGAGCAATCCGGGCACGGTCGAGTTATCGCGGTCGGGCAATGTCGTCCGCCTGACTTTGGCAAGAGAGAAATATCTCAACGCCATGACATGGACCATGTATGAACAACTGTCCCGCCATCTTGAAATCGTGGCGCAAGACACGGATGCTCGTGTCGTGATTTTGCAAGGGAAGGGATCCAAAGCTCTGGCATCTGGCACGGACATCCACCAATTTGCTGACTTCAATGGGGCGCGGGGCATCGAATACGAAAAGCAAATCGACCAAATTGTTACTCAGTTGGCGACTCTGCCTAAACCTACCATAGCCGCCATCGAAGGCTATGCAGTCGGAGGAGGTATGGCGTTAGCCGCTGCGTGTGATCTGCGTTATGGAAACCAGAGTGCAAAAATTGGAATTCCCATTGCCCGCTCATTAGGAAACTGTCTGGCGCTGTCCAACTACCGGCGCTTGGCCAACCTACTCGGCACCGGAAAAGTCAAGGAATTAATCTATACAGCCCGGCTCATGGATGCGGACGAAAGTCGTCACTGCGGGTTTTTGACTGATATCTTCCCGGATCAGACATTTCAGGACAATATTACTGCCGTAGCCGAAAACATTGCGGCGGGTGCACCGCTCACACTGTGGGCTACCAAAATCGCCTTCATCAGGCAGGAAGAATGGATGCACCATCACATTGACGACATGGTTGACTTCTCCGACGTAATCCAGCGAGTGTACGACAGCCAGGATTTCCATGAGGCTGTTGCAGCCCGAATGAGTAAATTGCCCTCTCCCCCTTGGTTAGGGCGTTGAACCTTCGCACCTAAGAACCAAGAGGGAGAGGCTAGACATTTTTTGCCAAATAGTCGATGGCATCATGGACTCCCGTCGGGCGAATAGGAATGTTGGCGCGTCGCATTGCGAGTTCCAAACCGCCAAGAGCTCCTAAAAGCATGAGTTCGTTCAAGTCGCCCAAATGGCCGATGCGGAACACCCGTCCTTGCAACTTGCCTAAGCCTTGACCCAAAGAGAGATTAAATTTCTCTGCGGCCAGCTGACATAAAGCCGTGGAATCATGGCCGCCGGGCATTATCACGGCAGTCAAAGATTGACTGTATTCCCCGGCATTGGCACACAACAACTCGAGACCCCAACCTACAACGGCGCGGCGGGTGGCTTCCGCCAGGCGTGCGTGACGGGCAAACACTCGAGGGAGACCTTCTTCCAGCAACATGCGAGTGGACTCTCGAAGCCCATAAAAAAGGTTTGTCGGGGGTGTATAAGGGAAAAATCCTGTCTGCTCCGTTGTGCGCATGGCCTGCCAGTCCCAATAGGATTTTGGCAGATGGGCTGACGAGGATGCCTGCCAGGCTTTCTGACTGACGATATTAAACCCAATACCGGGAGGCAGCATCAGTCCTTTCTGAGAACAGCCGATGGTTACATCGACTTCCCACTCATCATGGCGGTAATCGATCGAGCCCAGAGAGGAAATAGTATCGACCATGAGTAAAGCCGGGTGTCCGGCAGCATTCATCACCTGGCGAATAGCGCCAATGGAACTACAAACACCGGTTGAGGTTTCATTATGAACGACCATCACTGCCCGTATTTGGCGGTTGGTATCACGGTGCAATATTTCCTCTAAAGCGGTGATGCTGGCTCCATGCCGCCAATCACCCGGCACGAATTCAACTTGAATATTCCAGCGACGTGCCATCTTGTACCATAGCGTGGCAAAATGGCCGGTCTCGAACATGACCACGCGATCACCGGATGAGAGGGTGTTCACCAGGGCCGCCTCCCAAGCTCCCGTTCCGGATGAAGGGAAAATAAACACCGGATCCGAAGCTTGAGCAACCCTTTTGACTCCCTCCATAACCTCATGGCTCAGCCGTTGAAACTCTTGACTGCGATGGTCAATAGTCGGGTGTGCCAAAGCCGAAAGAACGCGGTCCGGGACGTTGGTGGGACCCGGAATTTGCAAAAAGTGTCGCCCGGTAAGACTCTCCATGGAACCTCTCCTCTTTTTCTATTAACAACGGCAATGGAATAATAACAACAACTGAACTACAGAACTGAATAACAGCAATCCTCCTCGTTATGCTATTTGTTACGATATTTGCAAACCGCCTGAGAACACGGATTCACATGCACTCCAAAGGCAAGATGGACATTACAAGGCTGATCCCATGCCACAGTCGGCACAACATGCCAGACCCTCGATTCACCGGCCTCGTGCCCCTACGTCCAAAGAGCTTCGTGCAGCATTGCCAAGGCCAACTCCGGCGTCAGGCCGAAAGAATCAGCCATGCATGCGGTATTGTGTGTGACGGTTTATGTGCCGCGTTGCGCCACCAATTTTAGCATCCTGGTTGACTAACTCTGTGTCCCGGTTATTCCACACTCGACGAAACCGGGATTGTTCCAATCTTTGATCTATCCCAAAGAATGTGAGGGGACTGGTCTCGGCACCTGATGCGCTATCTTTGTCATAATGGATACGTTATCGGCGGCGGTCCTGGGCCTCTCCCCGCCTTGAAAAGCGTCTTCCTGCGAACATGATGGTCCGCCGGATTTGATGCGCCATGCGAACCCGGGCAGCATTTTGCTTCCGGTTTTCCCTCCTCCTCTCCTCTCTTCTTTGATGAGTTCCGAGGAGTCGTGCCCTGAAGGCGTGTGAATTCCGGATTGTGCCGGTAGCTACCGGACCCATCTCGTTCCAAGGTCTTTTCACTGCCGCCAATGGCCGATTTTGGGGAAAACTAAGACGTTTGATGGCAAGGGGAGAATGTCTTCGGGGTCAGCAAATCCTCAGTATAACCCCCGATGTTCATGTATGGATGTTCATGTATGGACAATGAATACCAGTCGATGAACAAAAGGAGCCATCCGAGAGGAGCCTAGGCAGCCAACAGGAATATTCGCGGGTCTTGATGCCAGCTCCAGGCGGCATGTCCTGACTTCGGCGGAAGAGAGATGCTTCCATCTCTCTTCCCGTCGTGGCTACATGAGCTCTCTCCCATTTATCTATTGAATCGCCGACTGCTTCCCCATAGGGTTTCTTTCCGCGCCTGACAATTTCTCCTGGCACCCAGACAGCTACATCCGCAGCCGCGGTAAAGAAGTTTTGCACTTCCAACAGCCTTGCCGCCTTAATGCCCTCTTTCTTCACTCGGCCGCTTCCGTCCTCACTGACATACCGACACTATTTGGAGACAACGACTTCACATTACCCTCGACATTGCAAAGATTTACGCAGACGATTGCCGACGACTGCTGGTGTTCGTGGGCCGGGATCGGCGGCGTTCGTCGAAGGTGACTAGTAACGAAGCCAGTGCCGCACCTATCACCATGTTCAAAACCATATTCAACAGTGGACTCAGTGCCGCGAACGCGCCGAAGGCGGCCGTGGCCAACACTGCTCCCAATCCTGCGTTATAAATCCCCGTTTCAAACATAATAGCTCGTGTGTCGGCTACGGTGCGGCGGGTTAGATACCCGGACAAATATCCCAGAATTAACGACACGATAATCTGAAACAGCACGACACCCACCAGAAGCGGTATGACCGCCAAGTTTTTTGACAGTGCAGCATGGGCGGCCGCTACGGTTCCGATGTCAACCAAATAAAGAAACACCGCGGATACCATGGGAAGCCACGGTTCAACGCGGGTAACGGCCTTTTTGAAAAACACCCGGAGGATAATGCCAAGCACAATGGGAATGATAACCACTTTAGCCGTCGCAATTAAGAGAGCCCAGAAATGAACAGGAACATAACGATTAGCAAAAGTCTTGGTAAAAAACGGTGTCAAGATCGGTGCCAGCAAAGTGTTGATAATGGATAACGAGACACTAACGGCAACCGTGCCTCCGCCGAGGAACGTAAACAAATTAGACGACACCCCACTGGGCGTGGCACCCGCCAGAATAGTGCCCGCTGCCAGTGAAGGATAGCTGCGTAAGGCCACGTAAGCAATAAAGACTCCCGGCAACACGGTCCATAGCCACTTTCCTACGAACCCTACCACCATGGTTGTCGGATTGCGCACGACTCCATCACGTACTTTTTCAGGCGTTAAGGTTAACCCCATACACAAAATTACCGCGCCCAAATACAACGTCGTATGGGGAGCGACCGGCATGAACGGCCTTGGGTCAGAGTACGCAATGAGGGCAAACACGATCATCCATAACGGCATAAGCGTATTCAACAGAAATTTGAGACGAGCCATGGTCACATCACACCTCCTTGTATCGGTGATGCCTTATCGAACACAGCAATGACACCTGCTACACGAGTTCGACTTTCCATGCCGTAACATTTTATCTCCCGAGATGTTGCTCGTATCCTCGCCGGGAATAAGTGACTTAACGCCAAGTCAAAACGGGCGCAATAGATTCCCGCTTTGAGTCTTAGGTGGACCGCGCATTGCATGCCACTGAACAACGCCTCTTCACAACGGCTCGCATAGAAGACAAACGAGTGTTTTTCCGATCCCATCATTCACCATGATTTTGTTTACATCACCATACAGTATGTACTATAATCACAGTTGTGCAAGTAGTCAAGCAAGTATGAAAAAATATACATTATAAAATCGTGGATTGTTTGTCACCGGACACGACAATTCGCCAGTTGGTCGACACTGGCATTTTTAACGGGTTTCCGAAAAGGATTTCCTATGGACCACACCAGAGCAAGGTATGGACGACTGATCGGTTATATCAGAATCTCAATGAACTATCGTCGGCGGGATATGGGTGGAAAAACGGTCAAACGTGGCCACGCCACAACAATTGCCGGGATTGGGAAAGCAGTTGGCTAGTTCAACTCACGAGGTTTATCATTTAAGGCAATGACGGAAAGGATGTTGTCCACAATGCTCATTGGCAAAAATCCGATGGATGACCCTAAAAAGATCCAACGCAGCGTTCCACTCTATCAGCAAGTCTATGTCATCTTGCAGCAGAAAATCTTAAGGGGCGAGTATCGTCCGGGGCAAGTGGTGGCGGAAAGTCTCTTAGCAGAGGATTTGGGAGTCAGTCGTACTCCCATTCGCGAAGCATTGCGGCAGTTGGAAAAAGATGGCCTCGTCCAAGTGGGAAGGTATGAGGTCACAATCAGTAATCCATCCCGCGAAGAATTCGTTGAACTTTATTTATGTCGCGCCGCGCTGGAACAACTGGTTGCAGAACGATCCGCTTTGAACCGGAGTTCCAGTGATATCGATGCAATGGCCCAGGCATTGGAGGATGCGGAGACGGCCATCAATGAAGGCAACCACGCGGCCGTATTGCAAGCCAATACCCGGTTTCATGACTACATGGTTGACAGCACCCGTATGGCTCGTCTCTCCCGGCTCATGACATCCATCCGAGGTCCTATTATACTTGTGCGCCAATTGGTTCTGTTTTGCGGGGAACATTTTGAACGGGACATTTTGCGTGAGCATCATGAACTGCTCAACAGCATTCGTGAAAGCAATGCCTCGCAAAGTAAAGACAATATGGCGCGCCACATGACCAATGACATTGAGCGCGGCTTGGCTCGCTTTGACTCGTGTTAGTTGCCCTTTGGGGCCGTGTGAATCTGAAGCTCCCCACCGCCGGGGGCTTTACGCGCTATTTTGGTAAATATTAACGCGCTTCCCATGTCCAGTGTTGAATATCCGGCATATCTATTCCCTCTCGGCACGCGTGTTCCAGATTTTCAATGATTTGGTCCTTCAACCATTCCTTAACATGGGCATGGGTAACGTCATAACCGGGAACATGATTCAAAACATCGATGGCCAAGGAAAAACGATCGGTGCGATTCTCTATCGCCAACTGTAGAGGCGTGTTAATGCTCCCCATCTCCTGGTACCCGTGCACGTGAAAATTTTCGTGATTGCTGCGCCGGTAAATCAGTTGATGAATAAGCGCAGGATACCCATGAAAGTTGAAAATCACCGGCTGATGAGGCGTGAATAAACTGACAAAATCGGATTCGGGCAAACCATGAGGGTGTTGACTGGGAGGAGGCAGTTTAAACAGGTCGACGACGTTGACAAATCGTATAGTCAACTCGGGCACATTCTCCCGTAAAAGGGCTACGGCTGCCAACGCCTCCATCGTGCTGACGTCTCCGGCGCTAGCCATGACAACGTCGGGCACCTTTCCCTTATCATTAGACGCCCACGTCCATAACCCAATGCCCTTCGTGCAATGGTTAATGGCGGAGGCGATATCCAGATATTGGAGATGAGGTTGTTTGTCAGCCACAATCACATTCACATAATCCGTACTTTCCAGACAGTGATTGGCGACGCTCAGGAGGCAATTGGCGTCCGGCGGGAGGTAGATTCGCACGACATCCGCCTGTTTATTCGCGACCACGTCCAAAAATCCGGGATCTTGATGCGTAAACCCGTTGTGGTCCTGGCGCCAAACAGTCGAGCTAATCAAGATGTTTAAGGACGCGATAGGAGCCCGCCACGCTACCTCATCACGCGCCTTTTCGATCCATTTGGCATGCTGATTTACCATGGAATCAATGACGTGAGCAAAGGCTTCATAAGAACTTAACAAACCATGCCGACCCGTGAGGATGTAGCCCTCGAGCCACCCCTCCAACGTATGTTCACTCAGAATTTCCATGACGCGCCCCTCCGGTGCCAATTCCCCGCCATCTTCATCTTCTGGCCTTAATTCCGCCATCCAAGTCTTCTTGGTGACTTCATAGAGAGCTTGCAGGCGATTGGAGGCCGTTTCATCAGGACCGAACACCCGAAAATTGTGTAAGTTTTGCCGCATAACATCGCGTAAATATTGACCCAACACATAGGTATTTTCCGTTTCCATTTGGCCCGGCTTGTCGACTTCCACTCCATATTGGCGGAAGTCAGGCAAACGCAATGATTCTCGCAAGACTCCGCCATTCGCATGGGGATTGGCGCTGAGGCGTCTTGCGCCTACCGGCGCCAAGGCACGAATTTCCGGCAGCAAACGCCCCTGCTTGTCAAACAGCCGTTCGGGGTGATAACTTCGCAACCACTGTTCGAGCAGTCTCAGGTGTTCCGGATTCGTCGTCACATCGCCTATGGGGATTTGGTGGGCGCGCCAAGACCCCTCCACGACGTGTCCGTTCACCATTTTGGGTGCCGTCCATCCTTTGGGTGTGCGCAGAATGATCATCGGCCACCGAGGTCGTTGAGTAACTCCGGAAAGGCGGCTGGCATCTTGAATGGCCCGAATGCGGGTCAGAGCTTCTTCGAAAGTGGCCGCCATTTTCTGATGCATCACCTCCGGATCGTCTCCCGATACCATGAGGGGAGTATATCCGTAGCCCACGAAGAGGCTCATCAATTCGTCTTCGGGAATGCGGGCTAAAATAGTGGGATTGGCCAATTTATAGCCATTGAGATGCAAGATCGGCAAGACCGCCCCATCACGGCCAGGGTGAAGAAATTTATTCGAATGCCAGGATGCGGCCAACGGACCCGTTTCCGCTTCTCCATCCCCCACCACGCAAGCCACGATGAGTTCGGGGTTATCGAAGGCGGCGCCATAGGCATGAGACAAGCTATATCCCAACTCTCCACCTTCGTGGATAGATCCCGGGGTTTCCGGCGTACAATGACTGCCGACACCTCCCGGAAAAGAAAAGAGCTGGAAAAGCCGCCGCATTCCTTCCTCATCTTGACTTCGATCGGGATACACTTCGGAGTATGTCCCTTCGAGATAGGCATTGGCTAAGGTGGCGGGTGCCCCGTGACCAGGGCCGGCAATGTAGATCATATTGAGCTGGTGTTTTTTAATCAGGTGGTGCAGATGGGCCAAAATAAAGTTTTGTCCGGGATCGGATCCCCAATGCCCCAAGAGACGCGCTTTGATGTCTTGCGTTTGCAAGGGCCTGTTCAATAACGGATTATCTCGGAGATACAGCATTCCCAGCGACAAATAATTGGCGGCCTGCCACCACGCCTGCAATGTTGCCGCCTCCTGCGGAGTCAGAAGCTCGTCCCGGTTGGCGTCGGTCATTCTTGACCATCTCCTTTTTTATTTATTCAATGCCGATTAATGAAACAGCGCAGTTGTTGTGGAATGTGAGACGAGCGACCTCGACGGATTGGGGATTAATGAGAAAGCCTGCAGTTCGTTGGGCATCAGAAGAAATCGCCAGTAACTCTCAGTATAAAGAAAACGATGAAAGAAAACCAGAATTTAGAATCCCATGTCCATGATTGATCGCTGCCAAGAGACAAAACGCAGCTTGTTGGCCTCGTTCATCTGCCTCGGGTGGCACGCGTTGCACCAGTCGATGGCAGCGCCGGTCCTACACGTGCCGAGAAGAAAAAGGCACGTATTGAACACTGCCCTCCCGAGGAGGGGCCTTGATCGTGTCATCGCCATCCTTCCTTAAGACCCGCAGGGAGGAAAACAATGGCGGCTCGCTTTCTGCTCTGAGAATCCAGGCCAAGAGCGAACGTTATCCCTTCCCCCCGCTCTCTTCCAGGCACAAGGTTGCGGGTTTTGCCAATGATGGATCAGTATCGCCAATGCTGCCAACGGCGGATGAACTCGAAGCCGATCAGAGCCTGCGGTCAAGAAAATAGGCTCTTTACCTCCTAGCATCACTCCCGCCAATGTCGCCCCAGCCCAATATTCCCAATCGTTTTACCAAATCGGGGGCCAGAAGAATATAGGCATTTTCCGCCACATCCCTGGTGCTTTGACACGCGATCATTGTTTCGATATGGCGTTGTCGTAAGCTGACGGCCCATCCATCGATCCATGGCGCATTTGCCCGGCCGCTGGGTTGTCATCCGCGGCTTTCGTGATGACCAAGGGAGAAAACCAAGCATCCCATTACTGAAAAATATCTGGGTTTCCGTGCGGTGACCAATGAGAACCAGTGGAAATGGAGTGAATCGGATGGCGTCTATTGGCTGCACACACCTCTTCCAGAACATGTTTTTCTCCGGGGGCCGCGACGGCCACGAATGGAGCCGGCCAGTTCCGTTCCGGACCGATTCGGGAAGTCCATCAAAGTTTTTCTCGAGCATTCTCACTTCTGCGGGTGCTCTCGCCATAACTGGTAAGTATGGCGTGCAATCATAAGATTTTCGTTTGTGGGGATCACCGCCACTTGCACAAGACTGGACGGCCGGGAAATAATCCGGGCATTGTGTTCGTTGGCCGCGTCATCCAGTTCGATATGACAAAACGCTAAGGGTTTGCAGATCTTTTGGCGTATCGCCGATACATGTTCTCCGATTCCCCCGGTAAAGACCAAAGTGTCTATGCCGCCTAACGCCGCTGTGAGAGCCCCAATGGCTTTACGAATGGAATACGCAAACATCTCCACTGCCTGGATCGCGCGTGGATCCGAGGAGGCCAATAAGGCAGCCATATCTCCCGTCATGGCAGAAATGCCCATCAATCCCGATAAATGATTTAATACATGGGAAAGCTGAGGTGCCTCATATCCTGGGACATTCATGAGGAAAAGCAAAGCCCCCGGATCCAGATCTCCCGGCCGCGTTCCCATAATGACCCCACCGGTGGGTGTCAGACCCATCGTCGTGTCTAGGGAACGGCCATTGCTGATCGCCGCCAGACTGGACCCATTGCCCAAATGGGCGATAATGACACGGCCGCGAGCTCTGTCGCCCAACGTGTCCACGATGTATTCATAGGATAATCCATGAAACCCATATTTTCGCATGCCCCGATCCCAAAGATCCCGGGGTAGAGGCAATCGAGAAGCAATTTCCGGCAAATCGCGATGGAAGACCGTGTCAAAACAAGCAGCTTGGGGCATGTCCGGAAAACGCTGTGTCACCGCCTCCACGATCGCCATGTTTAATGGCACATGCAACGGGGCATAGGGTAACGCTTGTTGCATAAGCTCTTGGAATGAGTCGCCGATCATCTGGTGATGAAGAGCGTGGGGACCGCCGGACACAAATCGGTGGCCAATCGCCAGCGGTAGCGGTAGCCCAGGACGCGTGAGAACCTTCAACATCCAATCTACGGCTTTATCCCAATCTGGGCACGATACGTGGAAATCTTCGAGGATTTCGGAGGGCGTCTTCACCCATAAATGGCTTTCGTGTTGGCCGATTTCCTCTATGGCCCCTTCTGCCATGACCTGTTCGGATCCTTGTCGCTCGTCATCCGGGTTAAAAGCAAATAGCGCAAACTTAAGCGATGACGATCCGCCATTCACGGCTAATATTGGTATGGCACCGGACAGTTCCATGACGGTTCCCCTCCTACCCCTCCTAAGGGTTAATTAGCCTTGATTGCTGCATTCCTATAGCGGGACCATTGGCTCTCCCCGCTTGCCAATATTTTGTAGAGATCAACCTTGATGGAATCCAGCAAAAACCGATGACCCACTGTCATTCCTAAGGGTATAAAAATCGCGGCCCCGGGTGAGCTGTGTCCAGATATCCCATCTGGCCAACCAGGACACAGGGGGAAAGCTCTGGGACAGTGGATCACAACAGAAACCGTCCCGGGCGAGCGGTCCAAGCCCGCCGCTCTTCACGAATCAGAAATACGTGGGCGAGATTTGAGAACACTTATCCCAGGAAATCGACCATCTGGACTTCCCTTATGCCAGAGCCACTAACAAAAACCCACCCGCAATAAGCCTAAAATATGAAAAGATCCCCTAAAAAGGCGAAGATTCCTGGGCTCCCCGGTTAGGTTGGCTAACCAGCGATTTATGGGAAGGTTGCGACGACTCAGCCAGGAACCGGATCACGGTCCCTCCCGGCGGAACAAGGTGATGCGATAGTAGACAATTACTTCGCCGACATCCGAATCATCGACCGCCGAACTGCTTTCTAGAATATTCTATACTATTCTTTGACTTGGTATTTGCTGACATTTGCTGAGCCGCATTCATCGTAGTCTAAACCCAAACAAATATCAGAGGAAGAGGATCCTGTGTTTGACGACCGCCCCCCTTGTGGAAAAACGTCCGGTCTCGGCTCTGCTCACAGACTCATACCCGCACACAATTCCTTCTTTGACCGAAAAAACAAGACGGTCGTCAATAATATGAGATGGCCTTACTATTGGAATGACCGGAAAGGTACACAGAACCCATAAAATATCACCACATATTTGAACTATGAAATCTCGCAGGGACATTTGAGGAATATTATCGTGACATGGTCGTAACCATCAAACCTTAGGCTTCGGCTCGTTCCCCTATCCCAAAATCATGTTGGACGATCCAGGGAACCGGGCTGAAGCCCGGTTCCCTGGGCCCATCCGTGTGGAATCGGCGAGTAAGGATCCTCTCGGTACGAATCTGTCCTGGCCGGGTTTAAGAAATCACTCGCAAGTCCTCCCAGTGGTCCGCCGCCCGCCCTTGCGGACTCAGAGGCGTGGGCGCAAAGACAATGCCCAGTTCTTGAGCCAAAGCTCGTAAATCCGGAAGCGTGGGCAGGGTTTGTCGGGTCACGGTTGTCGTCAAGGTAACGTGCACACCGGCGTTGACATATAGTGCCAAACTGCGACGAATACGCGCGTAAGAACGGGGAGTCTGGGTCATCCAGTCGTGCACGGTCTCGTTGCCCAAGAGGGGAATTTCTACGGAAATTCGAGGATGAGCCAGGGCCCGGACGACTTCTGCACGTTGTGTCCAGCCATTTGTCAAAACTCTGACTCCGGGCGCCGCGTCTAAACTCTGCTGCAAAATCGCCAAAAAACGGGGATGCATCGTGGGCTCGCCACCGGAAAGCACAATTTCGGTAGGGCACCACGGTTTGGCAGCCTCCAGCCCGGCATCGATCATCGAAAGGGGGGCATGGCCTCGATTCAGACGATTCCCCAAATAGCAATGCCGGCACTGGTGCGGACAATGCGTGGTGATTTCCAGCCAGAGAAATCGCATGAGGGGCGCGACACCGTCATAGTCTTCACGGCAAGACTGCCATTGGCCTTGGGCGGCATCCCAGCGGGCCACTACGGTGTCAGGCAAGTCTACCATGGCCCACTCCACCGGAGCGGACTCGGGGATCCGCAGACTATCGTCCCGGTGATCCAGCCACACATCCTTCACGGCGACATAATTTTCGGGCTGAAGTTGACAGGCAAGACAGGGCTCAGCTGCGCTCGAGGCACAGGAACTGCATGGGGTTTCCCTCACTCTCCTCGACCTCCTCAATACTTTATTCATTGTCACTCATTGTACACCTGGGAGGTATCCAAGCCATCTGAGTAATTGCAAGAATATGACCTGTCTGCGAAAATCGAGTGGGCAGAGGCCAAAAGCTCTGTGGCCAACGGACCCCGAACGAGGATTGGGAGTCGTCCGTAAGCCCGTGTGCCACTTCCCTGTTGATGCGTCGCCGGCATTTTAAATCAAATCTCTCGTGGCACCGGCCGCCACAAGGGGATTGGTTCCATCCAACCAAAACAGTGGGCCGGGCGTAAGGAGTCCTTTTATGGAGGCTGCTCTCGCAATACGGAACAACGTGTCGGGCCGGTATCATCATGGAGTCAGATACTTATCGACTCTGGATAGGAAATACGCGCTTTACACGAGATGAATGGATAAGATAGGTGGGAACTGATTTGGTGCGGAAAACACAGCATAACCGTCAACCTTCCCCGGAGCGGGAGAACACCACTTGTACTGCCATACCAACTACACATGCGTAGGGGTTATGCCTGGCTGAAATCAAAGACAGTTGAAGCACACTCGCAAAGACGAACCTCTGTGCCGATATCTCGAAGACCGGACGTGGCCGGCTGCTCAAGATGGGTGAGCCATCGTCTCCCCCAGTATTTTCGAACTCTTCCTTTGTGCCCTACGGTTTTTTGAATAATGTTGCCAAACCCAGTCCGCCGCCAATGCCCAGGGTAACCAAGCCTCGCTTACCGTGTCCTCGCCGCATTTCGGTGCACAGACGCGTCACTAATACGGCTCCCGACGCACCATAGGGGTGTCCTAAAGCCAATGCGCCGCCTCCCACGTTCACTTTATCAAACGGAATCGCTAACTCGTTTAAACAAGCCAGAACCTGACAAGCAAATGCTTCATTGAATTCAACGAGATCTATATTGTCTATGGTAAGCTGATTGCGCTCCAGAAGTTGAGAAACGGCGGGGACCGGAGCTATTCCCAAGTAATTGGGGTCAACGCCCACAGCGACGGAATCTTCAAAAATTAACACAGGCTCGTTACCCAGATGTTTGGCCTTGTCGAGGGACATCAGTACGACGACAGCCGCTCCATCATTTACGGGACATGCATTACCCGCTGTCACAGAGCCGTTTTTCCGAAACACAGGTGGCAGAGCCGACAGTTTCTCAATCGCCGTATCCGGGCGAGGACATTCATCGGTACAAACAGTCTGTCCATTGATCGTGAGAGCGGCAATTTCATCATTAAACCAGGAACTCCGAATCGATTTCACGGCTTTTTGATGGCTCCGTAGCGCGTATTCGTCCTGAGCTTGCCTTGTTATGTGATATTTGTCGGCAACGTTCTCGGCGGCTATTCCCATATCCGGATCGCCAATGCTATCCGGAGAGAATCTCGCCCGGTTATAAGGCTGGGGTGGCTTTAGCCCGTACAGAGACTCAGGTTTCTCAATACGCCAGGGAGCCCGGCTCGTGCTTTCCACTCCGCCGGCTATGTAGACATCTCCTGCCCCTGACTGAATTAAGCGAGCTGCGAGATTGATCGCTTCTAAACCTGATCCGCACTGCCTGTCCACCGTGAATCCGGGTACCGTAACCGGAAGGCCGGCACATAAGGCCGATAACCGGGCCAAATTTCCTCCCGGCCCTACGACATTTCCCAAGATGACATCATCGATTTCGCCGACAGGAACATGGACTTCGCGCATAGCCACCGTGATCACTTCCGCGGCCAATTGTTCGGGATTGATGCCTTTGAAGATCCCGCCGTACCTTCCGATTGGTGTTCGCTTGGCGGAGACAATAACAGGAATAGGCTGCAATTCAGACATCCTCATGCATCAGGAGGTGAAGATCTGCCGCCCGATCGCGGTGATGATTGTTCATTGTGCGCACGGGAATCAGTCTCTCGCCCCGCTCCCACTTCCGTACCCCGTCGCGGATCATTCCAAGCATCTTCGCAGCTTTGCCAGTATTCACAAACTGTTCGTCCATCGATCTACCACCGGCCCTCACTATACGATATTGTCAAAGATACCCGATCGCATATGTTTTGCAAGCGGTTTAAACCTTCTTGTCGCGGAACAACGATATCAACCATTCGTTAATCTGCTTCCGGGCAACCTTGTTGCTGGTTGTCAGAGGGAACGAATCAACTCGAATAATGTTGCGCGGACATTTGTGGGAGGCCAAATGTGCGCGGCAAAACGCGAGAATGCGCTCGTTGTCAATGAAAGCCGCCTTCTTGACTTTAACCAGGGCCACAACCCTTTGTCCCCAATAAGAATCTGGGACTCCTGCGACAATCGCCGCGTCGATTTCCGGCAAGGATAACAACACCAGTTCCACTTCTTCAGGATAAATATTCAGCCCCCCCGTTATCAACATGTTTTTCTTGCGGCCGACAAGATAGATAAATCCTTCATCATCTTGATACGCAATGTCGCCCACGCTAGCCCATTCGCCTGGCATAAATTCGTTTCCGGGTTCTTCTTGACAACCATAATATCCCGAACAGATCATGTTGCTTTTCACATATAATTGTCCGGTGGTGCCAGGCGGCACCTCGTATTGAGCCGCATCGCGGATAGAAATCCGGACGTTGTAAACGGGCTTTCCTACACACTCGGGCTTTTTGAGACTGTGTTCGGGATTCAAAACGGAAACAAAACTCAATTCCGAGGCACCATAAAACTCGAACAATTGCGCATGCGGAAAAACGGCCTGAGCTTTTTGCCTGGATTCCGGGTTCCATTTATCGCCGGAGGAAATAACGGTCCGGATGCTGGAGCAAACCGGCGGTTCAAACTTGGAAAGATGAGAACGGTACATGGCTTCAAACATCGTAGGAACCAGATAGAGGTGGGTGATGGAATGTTTGACGATTAGGTCTAAAGCCTGCTGCGGCGAAAACTTGTGCAAGAAATAAAATGTTCCTCCTAAAAATAGCGTGTAGAGCCCCGCATAAAGAGACAAGGAATGGGATAAAGGTCCGGGAGCAAAGATCCGGTCGTCTCCTTGGTGAGAAAATTCCCGCGTGCCGACCTTAAAACTTTCTATCCATGACTCATGAGTGCGAACAAAACCTTTGGGTCTCCCAGTCGTGCCAGAGGTATATCCCATGTAAAACAAATCACTTTTTGATACTGTAACATGGGGTTCGTTTTCCGAATTGCATGCGATCCAGGCCTCGTATGATATCGCAGTATCGTGGTCAATTCCCTCTAAATCTTCTCCCGCGACCACCACAAGGGTCTCGCGCGGAATGTTATTCAACCGGGAATAATAGGCCTTGTCGACAACAAGGATGGCTGGTCTAGAATCATTAACACTCGAGTTTAGTTCATGTGGGGACCATTTGGGATCCATGACCGCCGAAATCCATCCGATTTTGGCTCCCGCTAAAAAGATTTCGAGAAGCTCGACGGAATTCCCTAACAAGAGAGCTATCACGTTGGGGGTGCCTCTATCGTGGGTGTTGGCGGAAATGGTGTGACAGAGCCGATTGATCCGGGTGTTTAATTCTCCATACGACAAACACGCTGAATCGCTAACGAGTGCAATTTTGTCAGGGTGTGTTGATGCGAATTCTGTAATGGTCTGTGTGACAAGCATCCGTGTTTTCGCTCCTTATCCTGAGGGACTCCTTGACTGGATTATGAATGGCCGGTGATGATGCTGTCAAAGTCTATGCGATTATGGCGCCTTTCCCAAAGCCAGGAATTAACCCCGAAAAGAGGCAGGCATTCAGATGTTGACACTATGCCTGCAATCGACCATGCTTACTCCTTATACTCGCAGCGCGCGACACCTTATCATCTGAGAACCTCTTGCTTGGCTGACCCCTTCTTCGTTGAACCGTCTTTACCTACAACCGGGATATTCATGACCCGGGATATCCCCCTCCGTTCCGTCTTGAGGGGAATAAGGATGTTAGCACGCATTGCCGATTCTCACGGTTGCTTGTCCATGATGTCATGATCGCTCGCCCTAGTGCACCGTCGAGTTTTCGGCGAGATGGCCGGTATTTCCTGACACACGACGGACATTCGAAAGAGCGCTACGTGGAAGTTGTTGCAGATCAGAAGCCGGCTATCGTAGTCCCGGTATCAATTGTGATCCCGACGTTTCTCATCAAACGGAGAATATCGCCCATATTTCCTCTCCTCAATGTCCATTCATTCGTGCTAAAATCAATCCGCGTTGACCGCTCACAAAAGAAAGGACCCAATCGTGAAATCGACAGTAATTCTCATTGACGCCATTCATGTCACGCGAGCTTTTGGCATCGGTTTGATGACGATTATTTTTCCGCTTCTTGCGGCTTCCTACGGTTTACATGCTGTGACAATCGGCATCGTCATTGGTGCCAGTGTTTTCTTTGGAGCCATATATACCTTTGTGCTTACCCGAAGTGCCTCGCGCTGGGGTCCCGTGCCGTTTCTTTTTATCTCCTCGGTCATGTTCTTAGCATCATCTGTCATGTACCTGCAGGATCCTTCGCGAATGGGGCTACTATTGGTTGCCATTCTCGGATTCATCCCGCCTACCGGCGGGATTTTTGCATCGGCTTTGGAAGAAGGAGCCTTATCCCATGTTCCCGGTGCCCAACGTACCCGGACCTTTGCTGTGTACGGCATGCTGGGTACCGCTGCCGCTGCATTAGGCTCTTTGGCGGCGGGTTTTCCCCACAGCGCCGGACTGTCTTTCCATGCTGGGTTCGAAATCCTTCTAACAGCTTATGGCGTTATGAGCCTCGTCTCCGTTCTCTTATCCGCCGTTTTGCTGGTGTCCAGCCGCCGCCAGCAAACCAGACTTCGGAACATTCCTGAATCGCGCCCCACTCGTGGGCGCCTTAGCGCATCTCACAAGATTGTTTATCGGTTGGCCGCCTTATTTGTCGTCGATGCTTCGGGAAGCGGCGTGGTTACTACACCACTCCTCGTCTACTGGCTGCACGTTCATTTTCAAATGTCCACAACGCATCTGGCTCTACTCTTTTTTGGCACAGATTTGTTAGCGGCCGTCTCCTTCCCTTTGGCGGAGCGAGTGTCGCGGCACCTCGGACTACTCAATACGGCCGTGTTTACCCATATTCCTTCTTCACTTCTTCTTATTGCCGTGCCATTTTCCTCAAACGGCACGGTTGCTGCCCTTCTCCTCTTATTCCGAGGACTGCTGGTCGAAATGGATGTTCCAACCCGACAGTCCTACATTGCCGCCGTGGTTCAGCCGACAGAACGTGTGGAGGCCGCGGGTGTCACATCGATTGGAAAACAAATTGGACGTGCCATAGGTCCCGCAGGCGGGGGTTGGATGCTGGGCGCCTTTGGTGCCCTCGGTCCTTTTGTCTTGGGCGGCGCTCTTAAAATCGCTTATGACCTCACTCTGTGGTATTCCTTTCGTCATATCAAGCCTGTCTCCTCTGACCACATGCCACAAACATTGGAGGAATAGTCCATAGGCCTAGATCCCGCGTGAGCTTTAGGTTGTCTCACCACCATGAGTATACACATGAGTTCAGCAAAAGGCTTGGCATTCGTGATACCGCCAAGCCAGTCGGGTTTGGCGGTCGCGACTCTGATTAAACCAGACGTCCGAAATCCCGTAGGGATCGACTTCCACCACTGAAGGATAAGGCCTCTTCTCCTGGTGGCAGAAACGAAGCGGGTGTGTCGGCATATTTTCACGGCTCACACACAAAATTTATTGTTTTGTGTTCCTTTCCCGAGTTGTTCTCAAATTGTTCCCAATAACCCATTCGGCTCACAAGTCATTCGGGTTTTAGGATGGACGTTGTCGATGATGTCCATTTAGGAAATCCGTGCAACAGAAACTCCCGGGTCTGCTCACTCTCCAAATTTGACGGTCCAGAAAGTGCCGTGAGTTCGTGCATCGCCATCCCTGGGCGGTATAGGGCGCCCGCTTGGCGGGAACGGCGAAATCACTGGTTCTCGCCCCTATTGGCGACGCCGTTGATGTTGCGGCAGAGATTGTCGGAACATCCGACAGGGCCATTGGCAGCCGAATGTGACACGAGAACATAGGGATTCGGGGTTCCGGAACGATGCGGACTTGTACCGAGTTGTGTGACTTAAGGCAGGGATTGGGTTTTTATCCATTGAACAACATAGGCATAGAGCGGGTCTTTCCCGTTATCGTGCAAAATCCAATCGTGCGGTCTTTGACAGAACGCGAGATGTTGGCTGTGGCATCCCATCAAAGCACGATAGAACTGATGAACGGCCCAGGGGTCGACCAATGCATCGTCCTCGCTGCAAAAAGACAAGACCGGAATCCGTAACTGACTTGCTCGGCGCAAGGCTTGTGTCCCGTTAATGAGGAGTTCCGTTAACCAACGGACCGAAAATCGCGTTGTATTCCAGGGATCACGCTGGGAAACTTTTTGGAAAGTGTCGATAGCGTGATTCGGAGGATCCCGAAAAAACACCCGGGACCACCCCGTCACATCGATGCTCGTCATAGGCGCGATTCGAGATATTGTCGCAATCAAGGCATCCAATGCGGGAGGAATCACCAGACGAATGCGCAGAGCCGGAGCGGACACGACGAGTGCTTGAATGGGGGTGGATCGTTCTTGCGCGTAACGTATGGCCACGGTGCCGCCGAAACTATGACCCAGCAAAATGATGGGAAGGGAGGGTAGCTGGCTCCGAATACCGTGAATAAACCGGTCCACATCCTCCAGGTAGTTCTCGAAGCGGTCCACGTGTCCCCGAAGACCCGAAGACCGGCCGAACCCTCTCAGATCTAAGGCATATAATGCCATGCGCTGTGAGACCAGGTGAGTAGCCAAAGGTCCAAACCATCCCGAATGCTGCCCGGCTCCGTGCAAACCCACGACGATGAGCTGAGGGCGAGAGGGAATCCACGCTTGATAGAACAACTCGCTCTGACAATTCGAATGGAATCGGCTCGGGCCGTTCCTTGCTGTGGGTATCCCGCCCACGGTTTCCTCCCTGATGTAAATATTTTTTATTAGCATGCGCTACGACCGTCCTGTTTATGACGCATCACGGCGATGGATTCTCAAAAAAGGGGTTTGGAGTCGTGTCTGTGGTTCCGAAGGTTGTTCCCTGGTCGTGCCGGATAAACCATTTGGCGGAGACAAAGGTCATGTTGTTTGGCACAGGAACGTAAGGTTCGATTCCAGCCAACAAGGTCCTTTGTTATGTTCGGCAATTGCCCTATAGCCATTTGGGAAAGATTCTTAACGATTACCCCAAATTATCAAATGCGCCGTAAGACCCCTTGCTTTAGCTATGGGGATATCAGGCGCTCGCCGTCAGGCGAAATGTTGGGTTGATCCCAGTCAGACAGTTGCTATATAATGTATCTGTAGAAA
>PXYT01000048.1 GCA_003023725.1 Sulfobacillus benefaciens
ATCTCCATTACTGGTTTCGCACATTGCTCACGAGTCCCCAGTGGACATTGGTGGCGCACCAACACAAGATTTGGCTTTTTCAGAAGACGGCACGGCAGAAATCCCATTTAGTGTAGCAGCAACAGTTCGTATCACCTAAGGCTTTAGGCCCTGCTATGGTATGACATGAGTTTTGATCCGACAACAATTTACAACGTCGTTTGATTCTACAGAATGGGTCATTTTTTAGTGGAATTTCTTTCGTCGAATAGAAGGAAATTGAGAAGGGATGTCGAAACTTATAGAGTGTAAAGGATTGTTAATCGTTACCATTATGTTATAGAAGGAGCCAAAGCCACATGTCATTGAGATGGAAATTAGTATTACCCCTCGTCGCAGGGATTACGTTGTTGGTACCGTCGACCGCTACGTGGGCTGCCTCCTCCTCGTCATCATCCACTCAACAGGCTGCCATTCGCTTGGAAGATGCCTTGCATGCTTTGCAGATACCCCACGTGAGCCTTCTTTTTGCCTATCTGGAGTCCATTCAGTTGAGCTCGCAAGAAGTCAGTCAAATCACACAAAATGCAGCACAGATGCAAAAAATTATGGGCAACATCAATAGTCCCAACCAACTGACACTGGCGCAAAAAGAGGAAGCATTGCGTCTGTTTATAAGTAGCGCCGCATTAGCCCATTTGCAAGTCGCCACCGTTTTGACCAATGGGCAACCGGTAAACTTGCTGACTTATGTGGCCCAACCCGGCAACCCTCTGCTCATTGAGTTGGAAGATGAACAAGGCAAATTGCTGGCCACGATCCATCCCCAATACTATGACGTGCAGCCAAAGTACTTAAATTCCTTTATTCACAACGTCGCGGTGGCGGCCACGTCAGCGCGCATTCTCGAACAAAGTAAGACATTTGTTCCGGTACCACATGGTCAGTTGCCGGTGACAGCATCGAACACGCCCCTTAAGATCGCCATTGGTCTGGGCTTAATTCTTATAGGAGCTATGACGTTTCGTCCGCTGTATCGTGTTGCTCAAAAGCTGGAGTCCTGAGTATGCGGCGTTGGATAAGAAAACTGTTTATTATCGGTCTTATCGGAATTCCGTCCCTGATCATTGCTCTGGGGGTCGGAGTCACTGCTGTTTTCGGATGGAGCTTTCTTCAACAAACACTTCTTTTGGCTGACTCCGTTCTCGTCCCTTATAAACCGGCCCACATTGGATACCGGAAATTACCGGGTTTCTGGCCTACATTGCCCGAACCGGGGACCAAATTGGGCACTATTGTCATCCCCGCCGTCAACATCAAGGCCCCCGTTGTGCAGGGCACAACCTGGGACATTCTGAAACTCGGCGTGGGACATTATGCAGGCAGTCCCTTGCCGGGTCAAGGGGGCAATGTGGTTTTCAGCGGTCACCGGGATACCGTCTTTACGAATCTGAAACACGTCAAGGTCGGAGACACCGTGACTTTCGATTCACCCTATGGACCTTTTGTTTACCGTGTGACCAGTATCAAGATCGTACCGAAAACCGACCCCAACATTGTGGTTCCTTCCAAGAGTCCCGAGCTCACATTGACGAGTTGTTATCCTTTTGTCTACATCGGATTTGCTCCCGATCGCTTTATTGTTCGCGCCACGCCCGTGTCGGAACCGTCTGTGACTGCAGGAACAAGGTATCGTGCGTCGGAAAGAGGACGTGACAATGTTAAAAAGTCTCCCTGAATCTGATTCGATTCCCCAAAAAATTGTGGCTGTTATTCCAGCCTATAATGAAGAGCGCTTTATTGCCAGTGTCGTGTTTTTGGCACGACAGCAGGCCCATCATGTTCTCGTCATCAATGACGGATCCACGGACCGAACCTCCCTGCTCGCCCAAGAAGCCGGAGCCGAGGTCATTTCCATCCCTCACGGAGGCAAGGCTGCCGCCCTGACAGCGGGATTTCGGCAAGCGATGAATCTGGATCCTTCCGTCATTGTGACTCTTGATGCGGACGCGCAGCATGACCCCGCCGAAATTCCGGCCGTGGCCGGGCCCATCATTGAGGATCAGGCGGATGTTGTCGTGGGCTCCCGCTTTATGAACACACACAGCATAATTCCCAGCTGGCGGAAGATAGGGCAACACGCCTTGACCTGGATGACGAATGCAGCCAGCGGAGTCAGGATTACAGACTCACAAAGCGGGTACCGGGCCTTTTCACCCCGTGCGTTATCTTGCCTAAAGCTGTCCAGCATGGGGCTCGGAGTGGAGTCCGAAATGCAAATGCAATGGAAACATGCGCAATTACGGGTGATTGAAGTGGGTATCTCCGTTCAGTATAAGGACAAAATGAAACGGAATCCTTTCACTCACGGAATCCGTGTCGTGGATACCATTTTGAAAGCCGTTGCTCAGCATCACCCGTTACTCATATTTGGTTTGCCAGGCATTTTATCGTCGGGATTTGGCCTCACCGCCGGCTGGGTGGTAATAAATGCGATGATGGAGCGCCACGTGCTGCTGACTGGGACGGCCATAGCCGGCACGGTCTTTGGAATCGGGGGGCTGTTACTGGTGATTACGGCTATAATCCTTCATAGTCTCGAATCCGTGGTGAGCCGCATTAAAATGGACATTGACACCCTGGCGTCTTCTTCGTCCCCTGAAAAGAGTGTGACCCCGTGAACGCAGCCTGTACGGTGGTTTTGGTATCGTATAACAGTCAACGTGACCTGGCCCGGTGCCTGCCCTCTATCATGGCTAGCCCGGTTCCCAAACAGATCATCGTGGTCGATAATCATTCCGACGACGACACGGTGTCCTGGCTAAAGAACCAGTTTCCTCTCGTCGAAGTGTACGCAAATTCAGCGAACTTGGGATATGGTGCGGCATGCAATCAAGGCTTGGAACACGCGCAAGGGGAATACTGGTGCATTGCCAATCCCGACACCGTGTGGGATACCGACGTTCTTGCCCGACTTCGGGAAACGGCGGAGCGTTTTCCCGAAGCCCTGATCAACCCTGCCATTATCCAGCCTAACGGGTTGGTAAATGCCTACGGCAACACTATGCATGTGACGGGTATCACCACCTGTGTAGACCTTGGAGAAACCTGGTCAGATCAGGGAGAACGGTACCGTTTTCCTCTTTCAGCCTCGGGAGCTGTCATCTTTGCCAAGGCCTCCGTGTGGAGAGAACTAAGAGGTTTCGATCCGGACTACTTTCTTTACTTCGAAGACACGAACTTGTCTCTGAGAGCTTTTCTGCGAAATATTCCTGTGGTTTGTGATACCAGGGCCCGGGTGGTACATCATTATGATCTCAAAATGAGCCCAAACAAATTCTATTGGCTGGAACGCAATCGTCTTCTGACCCTCTTCGAGATTTTGGAAGCCCGGACGCTGAGGCGCTTATGGCCCGGACTTTTACTAACCGAAGCAGCCACGTGGGCCTTTGCCATCCTCCATGGTCCCCGGTTTATTCTGGCTCGGTTCAAAGGGTATATCTGGCTTTGGCGTCACCGGAAGAGCTGGCTAAGAAAACGGGAAATCATTCAGGCTACCCGTCAAGTGCCGGATGGGCCGTTATTGCAGCGAATGACCTATGAACTGCCCTTAGGGCAATTAACCGGGAATGTGCGCTGGGCACAGATCGGGAACCGCTGGCTGACTAAGATCTATCAGGCCCTGCGAGTGAGGGAGGCCCATGTATGCGAATAGCGCATGTGGTCGCCACTTTCCCGCCCTACTGGGCGGGGACAGGCAATGTAGCCTATCAGCAAAGCCGTGTTCTTCATGAACGCGGTTACGCGGTGGAAGTGTTCACGGCTTTGCCTGCCCACGAACAACCGATGGATTTCCCCTTCCCCGTTCACTATTTGAAAACCTGGGGACGCCTTGGCAATGCCCCGTTTACCCCTTCCCTCATACGGCAATTGCGGGGATTCGATCTCATCCATCTTCATTATCCCTACATTTTCGGAGCCGATCTCACGGTGATAGCCGCTCGCCGCTATCACATCCCGGTTGTCGCCACCTATCACAATGATCTGTTGGGCAGTGGATTCAAGGGGATGCTTTTCGCTTTGTACAATCATATTAATCAGCCCGTTATCTTGCGCTGCATGCGAAGAATTATGGCAACCACCCAAGACTATGCACAAAATTCACTATTGATACACATAATCACTTCGAGCACAGTAGCTATTCCATTAGGTGTGGATCCGATTTTTTTGTGCGAAACGCCGGGCGATACCGAGATGGACAACTTACAGAAAGCTTATGTGCTTTTCGTCGGAGCCATGGACGCAGCTCACGCTTTCAAGGGCATTCCTCTTTTAATTGATGCCATGGCAGTTCTCGATCTTTCTAATCTGGACCTTATCCTTGTCGGTGAAGGTGAGCTGCGCCAATCATATGCTGAGTATGCCAAAGACCGTCATCTCAACAATGTGCATTTTCTGGGACGCGTAACGAATGAGAATTTACGTCGCCTATATAAGAATGCTTTAGTTACTATTCTTCCAAGCACAAGTTCTACGGAAGCGTTCGGCCTTGTGCTATTGGAATCTTGGGCGCACAAAACACCTGTAATAGTTTCGGCAATCCCTGGGGTGAGACAATTAGTCAACGGGGGTATCGATGGTTACCTTGTCCGGCCCGGGGATGTGCATCAACTTTCCGAGACAATCCGAATAATGGCCGAGAATCCTCGCATAGCCAAGAGAATGGGTGAAGCCGGCTATCAAAAAGTCCGTACCTACTACACCTGGGACCGGGTTGTGGACCAAATAGAGGCACTGTACCGGGAGGTGGTCCAAACGGCATGAATGTGGAAGTGGTTACAATGCCCACTACCCAGGCACGGCTGGTAGGACCTGAAGAACTCAGCTGGCATTACATCATGGATTTGATATTTGCCCAATCCTATCAGTTGAAATGCCAGCTGCTGAATCTGGTTATTCCCGACTCCCCTGCCCTGCGGACCATGGTTGAGTTGCGCCGGTATTCCGTCGACTCTCTAACTCAAGGGGGCTCCCCCAAAGCCCTGGCGTGGTGCGTGCCGGGAACCTCACAGGTGTCAAACGGCCAGAGTGACAGTTCCGACTGTGACTATATCTTCAGTCTGAGTTCGGAGCCGTTCAATGTGTCCAAATTGTTGAGCCAGTATTCAATTTGGACGTACAAAGCTCGAATGTGGGGACTGGGAATACGGCTTACAGACTCGTGGAACATTGCGATGAGAGATCGATTCATGAACCGCGCCAATGAAAATTTTGTGCGCCCCGGCTATCATCCTGCGCACTATCATTTGTACCTAAGAGAAAAGGCGGAGCCGCTGGCATGACGGTTTCTTCCAAGCATCTTATGGACGCACTGGCTCGCCTTGATGCCTGGCTGCAAACCATGCGTCAGGATAAGGGTTATGGCGGGCCAGTGGCTCACTGGTGGCGAGATCAATTTCTGTATACGGGTCCCGGGTTGGACTGGCGGTATGAGGGCATTCTCGTGGGTTACAGCGAATTATGGACCAAAACGAACAATCCCGTATGGCTTCAACGGATCCAACAAGCGACGAATGATTTGAAGGCGGGTCAGATGGCAGACGGAAATTTCATGATGAGTGAATTTGAACGCAACCCGGGTACCTTAGGCACGCCGCATGAAGCGGCGGCCAGCCTCGGGCTATTAAAATCTTCCGTTCTAACAGGAGACGAGAAAGGCGTCGTTGCCGCTCGGCGAAATATCTCTCATTTAATAAGCCAGTTGTGGGATCCTGATTCCCACGGGTTTAATGATCGTCCGAGCACACCGGGACGAGTCCCCAACAAACTGGCCACTCTCAGCCATGCCCTGTGTCTCTTAGCCGAGTCCACGGGCGATACATCGTGGTTGGATTATACCCGTGCGGCGATCGACGATGTGCTGCGTTTTCAAGTGCCGGAAGGACAGTATGCGGGGGCGATTCATCAATATGCTGCCGATAATCGTCACGGCGATGGAAGGTTGTTTCCTTTCTATAACGCACGGTGTGTCGAACCTTTGGTCGTCGCATCCCGGGTCTTTGAAGAGACCAAATATCTAGCCGCAGCCGAAAAGATTATGGGGTTCTTGGAACACACCATGACACCGGAAGGGTTATGGCCACAGATTTGCTATCTTTCCGGGAAAAGGGCTGAATATCCGCGCTGGATTGCCGGCACCGCCGATATTCTCTACGCTTTTCACGTCATGGGACGCTCCGTTCCTCCCATAAGCCTGGAACGGTTGCTGACAAGTCAGTTGCCATCGGGAGGATTTCCTACAGGCGTAGGGTTCTCGCGCAAGGCGCACTCTCGTGCCTCATTGATCCCTCCCGATTACCGGGATATGACACCGGTAACCGGATGGAACGACAAGGTGCTGAGACTTCTGGCCTCCTTGCTGCCGTCTCCTTTGGCAGATGAATGGCCAGTCCCACAGACTGAGGCATATTCCCATCAGGTGCGTATGAATGGTCATACGATCGTGTTCACCGAAACGGCGGAGCGATTCGGCTACGGCACTCAGTGGTCTATTGTGAAGTCGGAACCTTGGGCGAGGGGGATAATATCATGAAAGATATTTTATTGGTTGCGCTGATGGCCATCTTCCTCCTCTATCACTTCTACCGGATTATCACGGCCAAAGCGTGCCCATTACCCTATCAAGACATCCCTGATCTACCAGAATCCTTGCCGACTGTGTCGTTCTTGGTTCCGTCTTGGAATGACAAAAGGCACCTTGAACCCTTTATCCTCTCCTTTAATGCACTATCTTATCCTCACAAGGAATTAATCTTGTGTGTCGGGGGATGTGATGGCAGTTTCGAATATGCTCAACAGTTTTCCTCACCGGCCATCACCGTGTTGAAGCAAGAACTCGGTGAAGGGAAGCAACGAGCATTGCGTAAAAGTTATCCTCTGTCTCACGGAGAAATTATTTACTTGACCGATGTCGATTGTCGGTTGACCGACAACGTTGTTTATCACATGGTCAGTACCGTTCTCAATAATGGCTGTGCTGTGACAGGCCCATCTGATCCACTACACGGCCAACGCCGTAATCCTTTGATCCAGGTCCAGTGGGCCGTTGACAGAATGACTGAACCGTCCACATGCACCACAACGGGAGGGATTCTAGGCCGTAATGCCGTTGTGCCGAAGAGTCTATTAGACGCGGTTGGAGCGTTTGACCAAGATGTGCCATCGGGAACAGACTACTTCTTAGCCAAGACACTTCTTCGGCACAATTGCCCTATTTTGTTTGTTCCGTATGCTCGTATCACAAGCGAATATCCTGAAACACTGGGACTCTACATTCGTAAGCAAAGTCGGTGGATTCGAAATGTCCTGGTTTTAGGCATGAAGTTTCATGAGAAACAAGAGGTCTCTTCCAGCCTCATGACCATGGCTATCCCCGTCGTTACGGTCTTGTCTATGATCGCAGCGTCGATTACGATCGTAGTCAATTCGCATTGGAGCCTGGCGGTAACCTTTGTGGTCTTCGTGCTCATATTGCATCCCGTGTTGGCACGACTACGATATCTTTGTCTGGCGGGAATACCGGTAACGATAACGGGCGTTGGTTTGCACTTTTTGGGAACCTCCATGGCTTCCCTGCGGGCTACGGAGCAGATTATGCGAAAGAGCTGGGTGTGGTAATGAATAATGACTTTAGGAGAAACTTGCCAGCAACGGAAACAACGCATGGGGAAGTAGGTATTGGCTGCCTATCATGTATTGTGGGTAAGCGTGGTTCTGCTACATGGTAACAATGAAAAACTCAACCAATCCTTTAGTGTTAATCGTCAAAGATTGGATTCGATACATCCCAACGTCGGTAATCCCTGCGATGCTTATGCTTGCAGCATCGGCTATATTTACGAGAATGTTTCCCCCACACGTTTATGGGCTGTACAGCCTTGCGATCGCTATATCCATACCCGTCGTTAATGCTTTTTCCCAACCCCTGTCGCAGTCTGTCGGCCGATTCTATTACGAATTTGCATCTGCTGAGAAACTCCAGCTATTTCAACAAACTATAAGTACCTTATTATTTCGCGTCACGATTGTTTTTCTCCCCATAGATATTTTACTAGGCCTGTGGTTGTTACAATCTCATCGAGAAACTCCATCCATGGTATGGGCTCTAATGATTTTTATGGTCTTGAGAATTATAACAGCTTCCTTAATACCTACAATCTTATTCAGTTTTCAGGTCCGCCGTTATCAAATAATTGTTCTTGTCACTGCATTTCTTGGGACAGCAGTTCCCTTAACTTTCACCATGTTTTTTGGTTACAACATTAGCTTTCTACTGTGGGGAAATGTCGTTGGAATTCTGGCATTTTTGCCGACCATTTTTTGGTGGAGTAAAATACACTTGTCCTGGCCCACTATAAAAAGATCCGGTGAGCACATTCTTGTCTTGCACCGGTTTCTTCGTTACGGTTTGCCGTTCGTTCCGTGGTTTGTCTCAGAGTCGATGCTATCGATTGGTGATAGATACATTTTGGAGTGGTTTCACGGTCCGTCCAGCGTTGCGGTTTATAGCGTTAACTATGCCGTGGCCCAACAGGCCATTGGCCTACTGGCTGGGCCTTTCACAACGGCGCTAGGACCACGTCTCGTGCAACAATGGTCAACAAACGGTAGTGAAGCCACCAAAACGTTACTGGCTAATATAACTAACATATACTTTATTATTGAAGGGATGATTGTGGGCCTTCTTATTGTAAATGGTCATTCTCTTATGTCGATCCTTGTCGGGAAACAATATGTTAGAGGCTTTATTATAATTGGGCCAGTAGCAGTTGGACGAGCCATATGGGGATCTTCTATGATTGGCCATAAGACAATGGAGTTAACAGAACGCAGTTCGTTGATGATGTGGGATGCTGGAATAGCAGCCGTCATCAACATTATATTAAATCTCTGGTTGGTTCCGCATTATAGCTTAATGGGCGCTAGTATTGCAATGATCGCGGGCTATTGTATTTACGCCATTATGGTTTGGTATCAAAGTAAAGAAAAATTGTCTTGGGACATTTCATTCGGTTTGGTGATTAGGGTTATTTTGCTGACTTCCCTATGCGTTATCATCGTGAATACTATAAATTTTGAACACGGCGCAATCTTGGACCTCTTTGTATCTACAGTGTCCTTTATCGTATTATACGGCTTTGGAATGGCCACATGGATCCGCCCAAAATGGGAAGAGCTAAAAAGCCTATTTATACCATAATAGAAATTAGACATAAGTTGACGGGTATACTTCACCTAACAAATTATTTCGTCATAACATAATCGTAAACACGGAGAGTTTCGGTGTATGTCGTATTCCAGTGGAATTTTCTTGCCTGATGAATTCCCCTTTCCGACAAACTCAAGAGCGTAGAGCTATCCCCCAGTAATTTCTTGACGTTGCGAGCCCATTCTAAGATGCTTAGGGGAGGAACATACACAGCGGCATCTTCGCCAACTTCTCTGAACACGGGAATGTCACTCGCTAAGACAGGACAACCGAAAGACATCGCCTCGATTAATGGTAAGCCAAAACCCTCGGACAGAGACGGGAACGCAAATAACGATGACGTTTTATACAAGCCCTGAATTTGAGTAGTGGTAACCTCTCCCAAAAGCTGAACGCCCCTTGCATTTTTTATTTCGTCTGGAATAGATGTAGTGCGCGTTGCACCTGCAACAACCAGGTTAACTTCATAGCCCTGGTCTCTTAGTAGAGAGATAGCTTTCACGAGGGTTAGGATGTTTTTCCTGGGATGCAAGGAGCCAACATACAATACTTGGCGAGGATTTTTAACAACGGGTTTTAAAACTTCGTTGTCGGAGCTCTCATGCCCCAAATAAACCACTGAAATTTTGTCTTTTATCCCTGGCGACAATCGTAACACAGTCTTCTTCGTGGCATTAGAATCCACGATAACATGGTCCGCCAATCCAATGCCTTTTATCATCATGTAATTAACAAGTCTATCAGACCACTTCCACTTAGGTCCAAAATCTTGTAGAAAAGGATTCCACTGCGTTTCTAAGTCGTATAAATCGTGGACGGTCACTACAATTTTGGGGGTGAAACGAGAAAAGAATCCCCTTATTTTAATAATTGGTACTGAAATCGCCATGAATTGATGAGACAAGTGAACAATAAAAAGCTTATCCTTGGGCACGTCAAACCATATGGGATTGTTTTCTACAAATGCCTTGAGGTTCCAAAACAACAATTTTCTAAGAAATGGCGGGACCCTTACTGCTTTTATCTTTGAGATCTTGAGCTGAGTGTATGCATCTTGCTTCAGACGCTTTGACAGCTGGAACTCGTATTGTCCGATGCCCCCTTTTGGATGTTCGAGAAAAGAATACACAAAAACAACATTGCGGACTTTAGCACCCAGCATATAGTTTAATCTTCCCCTTTGTTTACAGCTAAGATTTTTTCATATAGTGCAAAAGGCGTTTCCATGTTCATGCCTACCAACAGAGCCAAAAAACCATATATTGCTTCTAGTCGTCTCTTGCTGCCTCCCCACCAAAGTAGTCTTCTAATAGCCATTTTCGCCCGAATTTTGTCGCCGTCCATTAAGGCTCTACGTAGAACATTCAAATAAAATCCCGATGCAAACTTGCGGTGGGAACGATAGAGATGTTTGTATTTGTTTCTTTCTCGACTCGCATAGAGACCCTGAAGGGCAAGTTGGAACGCGCCTTCATGGAATATGTTTTCATAGACATGTGTGGTCTGCGTAGTGTGTTGTCTCCAGTGACCTAAGACGTCATTAGAACGCCGAACATAGCCATCATTAAACAAATAACGTATGAAAGTCGCATAATCTGCAGATGGAAAGATGCAAAAAGAACCGTCTGGCATTGCAATTCTTTCACTCCGAAACCCTCCGATCGAAAGCAAGGTGTCTCTGTCCAGCATGACCGATACGGGCATTATTCCAGCTTGCCTGCAAAGCAATTCCATTCTGAGCTTTTGTGCAGGTAAGGGCTTATCATCCCATTCAAAATTCGAGTAAGGTCTTATTATTGAATTGTTTTCGTCTATAATGAGAGTTCTTCCGTAAGAGAATATAATGCCAGGTTCGTGAAGCACTGTCTGAGTCTTAAGTTTATGTGGTGGCCACGAATCGTCACCCTCCAAAATGGCTATCAGTTTTCCGGTAGCGTGAAATAACGCACGATTATAAGTTTCCACCATACGGAACGGACCCACATGTTCTTGTTGATACGCACGAAATCTGGAATCTTTCTGGACATATTGTTGGATGATATCCCATGTTCCGTCAGTAGAGCCGTCATCAATAATAATTTGCTCCCAAGACTGGAACGATTGTCGGTAGACCGAATCGAGACATTCCGCGATATACTTTGCATGATTGTACGTTAACGTGATAATACTGACCTCAGGTTGACTCATGACTTCTCTCCCTCTGAAACATCGATTCGACAAATGGTTGGTCATCATAAAGCCCTTCCCAATTTAAATCACGGAGTTTCTGTCTTACGGCAATAGCCTCTCGACAGGCAATCACCAGGTTTCTAGCGACTATCGTATTAGAAAATTGTTGTCGAACCTCATCTGCCACTGCAACTTTCTCGTTATGGAAGAGTGGCGTCCCCAATAAATTTCTTGCCACTTCAACAAATGAATCCACGACTCTATCAACAATATGAACACCCTTCAAGCTATTAAATTGTCGTAGGGCTGGAATATCATTTGGTAACAATACCGGCACACCACAAGCCAAGCTTTCCACTATTCCAATACCGAAGGTTTCTTGAAAGGAAGGAAATAACACCAAATCGGTTCCACGCAACAAATCAGCAAGCTGCCCCGAATTTAGACGTCCCTTAAAAAACGAAACAGATTGAGATATCCCTAGTTCAATGCAACGATCTTGTAGATAATTGAAGTAGTTTTGGTCCACAATGGGTCCAGTTATTATGACGTCAATGGGTGTAATGTTGGCTAATTTTGCCGTAACTTCTAAGAGCATTTCAATATTCTTTCTGGGGTAAACAGCCACGGGATAAACAATCTGTTTTCTATCACGCACAACACCATCATCCGGAAAAAATAAAGAATCATCGTAGCTATGAGGCATAAATTGAAGTTTTCGAGGGTCAAGCAGCAATTCTTCATATACTCTTTTGTATGCTTTATATTCAAATTCGGTTGCACACGCCTGAATCTCCCACATGGGCCTGGAAAATATCTCTGACTGGAACCGGAAAGTATTTTCCGGACCACCTCGGTCTGGTGAGATTCCGAAGCCGATAAGATTAATTACAGTGATGGCGCGTTCAAGTGGCGCCCTCAATAAGACAGGAAGAACGTGAACATTCGAAAATACGTAGACCACATCAATTGGCAGCTTATGAAGGACGCGGTTTAGTTCATACGCTGTCATCCACGGAAGCCTTTTTGTTTTCGTAAAGTACTTGCCCACTAACCAAGGCTGCCTTAAAAGAGCTGAAAAGGGGCCAACCTTAAAGACGTGAAAGCTGGTCTCGCTGTCGGTGGTGTGTGACGATAAACCTGGAGACACGTCGATTAGATATACCTCATGACCAGCTTTATTCAAAGCTTTCGCTAGGGGAATCACGATACTTCGTCCACTTCCTGCAAAGTTGATATTTCCACTGACTAACCCAAATCGCATTTAATCCTTCTCTCTCTACTTACGGATGAATTTGTCCACGGCCTAGAAACCGTGGCGACAAAATGCATTGCGGATGCACAACGGTCTCAATTTTCACGTTACAGCGTCATCTCAATATAAGCTTCTCTACAAAACGAGCCTCATGCTTGGAACGTGGTCCTTTATATACTTTATATATCCTCTCCTAGTTGATTACGCAGCGTATATTGAACTATCATTAATCATATTGCCGACATGGAAATAGTCAAGGAGTCGAGTTGATTTCCGATCATTCACTAGGCTTCCAATATATTCTTTGCCACTACTCACTGATTATAGCATCTGTGGCGGTCCGTTGAGGGAATCGACTGACAATGGAATTTCACTCTAGTTGTTGTAGACTTAATCGTTGATGACCATGCTTCATTTCATCGTTTAAGACAGGGAATCGAGGAATTATGTTAAGGAAAAAGAGATTTATGGTCCTATCGACTGTATTTGTAACATCCATGGCGTTCTCTGGGTCTGTTGCCGCCAAATCAACTCCCACTATTCGAGTTAAGTATCTTTCAAAATCGGCACAGCCGTTCGCGAGCCTTTCTAAAGGATCGGAAGGGACCGGCTTCATCTTGTATTACGTCAATCACAGGACTCAGCCTTCGTTAGTGGTCAAATTGGAGAAGTTTACTCGCAATGGGATAGGGTATGCTTATCTGTATGAAGCTTCAGGTAGTCACAACACAATCCCTGTACGACAAAACGGCAAAGATGTTGGACTTCCGAATGGACTAAAACCATCTTTAATCATTGCATCCCCTGACGGATACTGGGTACGGCGAGGTATACCCAACTACAATCTCAATGTTAAAGTTTTCGGACCTATATATGCTCTTTGGGGATCATCCCCCGCCACTCGTGGTGTAAAGCAAGGGATCCTAAATAACGTCGGTACCCATGAATTATTGGCGACAATTCAAACACGCACCAGTTCATCAGGAATTCCCCTATGGGATTTGAGGCAATTGGTACCAAAGTTTTCGGGAGAAGGCGTCTACAGAGTAAACTATGCTCAGCGGGAAGCTCCCCCGTCATCCTGGCATTTTGGGCAGAGTGTATCCCCATTATGGCCCTACGTCGCACTTACCGGGCATTTTCTCCAAGGTACCCCCGATGTGCTGACACCCCCAATTGTTGTGAACTGGGATATAGGAAAGATTACAAGATTTTCCGAGGTGGTGAGTGTGCGCAGTCAGGCCAACGGCTATGATTTTTATTCGATTAGCCCGCTCAAGACAGGACAGCATGTGATTAACCACTTGGACTTTGAAAGTCCCTGGGGTTTTTATAATCTGGCATCTACGCCCCAGAGTTATCCCAATCTTATCATTCGCACGCAGCATTTTTACCCTCATGATCCCTGGTCGGTAGGCATTTCTCCTGTCCTAATCGGGAAGCCTTTACTAAATAAGCCAGAAGAGAATGTGCGTTATAGTTGGGCAGATCATCCTGGCAACCAAAATTTCAACTTTAAAGTGGATGTGTTCGGTTTTCATTCTTATCCTGAGCATGTGGCAATTGCCGGCGGTCAGTCGCAAGTTCAAGCACCTAGTTATCAGCAGTATCCTTCGTGGGTGCTATCCCACAAGTGGCCATCCACAACCTTTATTGACGTGCAATCAGGCGTCTATACGACGTCCGAGGGTATTTACGCGTGGCCAGCCCAGAATATTGGCGCCCCCTATTGGATGGGATGGAATACAAAACCAAATTTGTCAATGTTCCGCTCTATTCCCAAGGGGTTACGCGGAGAATATCGGGTAAATAGCAATCACCGGCCTGAGCTTTACGCAAGCCCCGTCGATGGCCGAATGCACCTTCTTTATGCCCAAGGTGGCATTTGGAACATTAACAATCATGAAACTCTTGTCGAAAAGAACCTAAACGGTGGGCGGTTTATTAATGCTTGGGAACTGGTCAACACCCGAAAGAATCACGTGCATACTGTCTCCCAACTTTTTGCCCTTCCAGGAGCCTTGTTATATCAGGGGCCAAAGGGTGTTATTTTAGATCACGCCAGCTATTCGTCGAGCGCTTTTACCATTATGCCTCCCGACAGCAAAGCAAGCTGGACAAGCTTTGTGCACAAGGTAGCCGCTTATAAATCAGGAAATAACCCGCTTCACTTGTCCCAATGGTTGAACCGTTTCCCGGGATATGCAATTAAAGGGCCCGGAACAATTAGTCATGTTATTGATACGGCTAACGGATTTCAATTCGCCTTGAATCCTCGTCAAATTCCATTGTGGAGAGGATATATTCAAGGCTTGGGCGTACTTAAACAACGTTCCGTTGTGATTTCTTATGATGCGAAAAACAGCAAGTGGTCCATTATCCCCGAGGTGCCCAATCCGGTGACAGGAAGCCTGAAGAGTGGTGCCGCTGTTCACGTAGACACGCCAGTCTCGGAAAATGTTCAGGTTGACAATCATGCCAACTATATCGCTTCAGGCAAGTTATCGGTTGTGGTCAACGGACACACTCAATGGAGTCAACAAATTCAATTGGCTGGCAGCAATCACAGCACCCTTTCCGTTCCATGGACTCCTGTAAAATCAGGCATTGCAAGGATGGTGGTCGAATGGAACGGGAAGCCTTTGGCAATGAAAACGATATCAGTTGCCGAAGTGGCTCGAACTAACCCACTACGTTTGTGGCAAGAGACGATTCCTACCAGCAATGAAGAGTGGATGGTACTTGGGCTAGTGCTGGTCGTATCCGCATCGGGATTCTGGATTTGGAGGAAAACGTTCTAATGGATCACACACTACCGAAAAAACATCCGCTGACCACCATGGCACTATTGTTTATAGGTTTTTTATATGCCACGTATTTTGTGACTCGTTATGGTGGCCTCTGGACCGAAAATGACACAGCGGTCTTTACACAAGTTACTCGCTCCATGATTCACGCTAAATCTGTGCTATTTCCCGGGCAATACACCCATGGTTTTGGATATCCCACGTGGCTAGGTACTCTATCTCTGTTAACGGGCATAAAAGTTTCCGTCATGAATACTATTGTCGTGCCGTTTCTCGGCATGATTTTGTTGGTCGTCTCGGCTTTTGTGGCGTACCGCACCTTCCTCAAGTCAAACCGCATGGCTGTTATGGCAGTCCTAGTGCTGTTTGCTGTTCCAGATTTGATGTTCACCGTTTTAAGAGGTAACCACGAAAAGCTTAACATTGCATTAATGCTCATGGCTGTTGTGGCACTCTTTCGGAGCCTGAAAATTGTCTACGAAGGTAACTGGCGGGCAGCGATGATCTGGGTTATGTTGTTTTATACCCTTGTCTTTGTCAATGCCACGGTTAATGATTACTTTGCATCCACATTCGCCGCGGCGTCGACGCTTACTCTACTAGCGGGTTCTATTCTCGTGAAACGCAATATCCCTGTGGCGGATCCATATCGCACCCAATTTACCCGGTTGACAAGTTATGTCGCGGCGTCATGGTTATTGGTGTGGTGGGTTATGCTCTATGTATTTCCCGCAGCGGGTCATGATTTTCAGCTCCTGCACGGAGCATTATTAAAATTAACCAATCTCTTCTTAACTCTTCACACTTCCAGCAATCCCTATGCTGCTCCAACGTCTCAGTGGGCAGGATATATTGTGCGGGTTCTGGTCGCATCGTTCCGGTGGATCTTGTTTCTCGTGTCATTCTTCATTTGGATACAAGAACTCTGGCGTCTCATTGTGAAAAAACAACAACACCGGACATTGGAACATCTATTCCTCTTAGCGCTATACGGTGGATTCGGATTATTAGTCGCCTTAGCTATTCCCATGGATTTCACGGGCTTAAATGCAGGAACCAATTTAGAGGTGCGCAATTTCCCTTATTTTGCCCTGATGGCCTCCCCTGTCTTGGTTTGGGGATTGAATCAAGCCTTTCGCAGGTTGTCAGCCGTGACTCGACCAAAAATCATTCCTATCGTAGGAGTATTCCTTGCCCTCTTTATTCTTATTGGTTTGTTTAAGAGTACTTTGGATCCGGTAATCTCCAATTCCTGGATCTTTTATACGCCAGCGGAAAAGCAAGCTTTAACGGCCTTTGATCAGCACTCGGTGTCAACGACTTTGTGGACCGGACCAGATAACCGTCTCGTATATGCTAATACGATGTTTAATGCATCTGAAACCACTACGAGTCAAGTTGCGGGCTATGGTTACACATCCTCGGATACGGACGTGTTGATATCTCCGGAGGTGGTTCAAAATACCCTCGTGCAACACAAGCCTATTCCTAGATATCAAAGCAAGAATCGGATCTATGATAACGGCAGCGCACAAATTTACCGGCGAATTCCCCGGACGCTCTTTGAGGCCAATGGATCTTGATGAGGTGACCATCGCTAATGAACCTTCTGTGACGACGTATAGTTCGGGGCAGTCTCAACGACGTTACTATCCGAGCTGAAACCCAACTCCTGGGTGCAGAACCTCACCACCTAAACATTGCTTTACGTCACGAAAGGCGAGTTGCAGGTTCATGGTAAAGAATCATCACGGTGTTGTAAAGAATCGTAGTATCTGGCACGATGACCAACAAAATAGGATTATGGGTACCAAATGACCGCTAACTTGAAGACATAGTCCTCCGATTCGGACCACCACAGATTGCGCAGCACGAAAAAAGAGGCAACCACGAACAAAAGAACACATGATGCAATTACTATATCCAAACCATGAAATCTAGAATAGACTTGCCTTAGTCCTGTAATATGTCTTTTTCGTGAGTCGACAGCTACATTTTTGCTCACTCTAGAGGTGCAGTTCTTTGATGGGGGTCTCGCCGTTCATAATCGGGTAAGGCCGGAAACCGTAATGGTTAAGAGTTTATATTCGTAGATACATCCCCAGATAAGTTAGGTCAATTCTCGTAAATGGAAAACACACGGGCAATTTTGTGTATTGAATAACAGTGTGTCCTATTGGAACGTGCATAACGGCGCTGATTTATAGGATCTCATCGCTGTTATCTGACTTAACCGATCCTGTATGGATTCGTATTCGTAAATATCAGTCACACACGGTTTTGGCGGATAAACGAGGTCCGCGTTGCAGAAAAATCCAGTCAAACACCAACAAGGCAGCAATTATTTGTTGCGTACTATAGAACAAAGGAGACAATGAAGAGGGAAACGGCAGTATCCGATCGTCGAATCGCGGGATGTTGACGCCACGAACGTTCCCCATGGGACAGGGAATAGCAGTGATTCAACGGTAATCGTAGGCGTGAACTCTGACTCCTTCCCGTTTGTAAAAGACACCGATAAAATTCCTACAACAATCCGTCCATCATTCCCCTGCCGGTGTTGGGTATGGCACCCTGCCATCGCTATACCCGCCAGAATTTAGTGACAACAGTTGCATCGTTCTCCACAGACAGGCAATTTCCTCACTCAACTGATCATGCGAGTAGGGTAGCGTCTTGAGTCATTATTTCCAACACCATCACCCTTTACCGTGTCATCGCCACGTAAGATCCTCCGGGTCAAAGTGGTATCGGCTCAACAATTCCCGTGCGTGTTTAATACAAGCCGTTCGGCTGTAGTGCACTTCGAGCCACAGTCCATTTGGTAGCTGCTTGGGATTTTTGAATTCTTGACCGCGCCGATGAACCGGCTCGTCATTGACGAGAAAACGCTGGCGTCCACTGATTATTGGGCTGTCTTTCTTCGTCAACTTTTTCTGCTCGACCAACCAAGTAGCCGTTTGCAACAAAATATCACTCCAATACCGCACTGCAATTTCTTGCCCTCGGAGCGTCATCATCTTCGGGGGCGCCAATGTTTTCGATTCACTGTCGGAGATCAATGATCCATTATCTTCAGTCCCATCGGCTATTCGATTCCCTGGCATTGCAATTGTATCGACTTGCTCAGCTACGTAATCATCCACTTCATCGGAATCAAAAGACGCTGTCGGATACGCTTGGGCCAACAAATTGCGTAATATCGGTGATAGTCCTCGAACGACATATGTAGAATCGGTCAATAACGTCTGCCAGGCTTCGTCCATAATCCGCGTTTTTTCGACCACACTATCCAACATTGTCACCCGTTCGGGATTCAGCATCTCTAATTTCCGTGCAATGCTTTTTGGAACTTCTGTTTCGATATCCACCTTCCAGATGATGCGCTCGACGGGCCGGGTTCTGGCTTTGAAGGATGCGGCCAAGATCCAAAGCGCACCGTTCGTTAGCACCCCATAGGGAGTTCCCTCCCCAAAAGCATAGCGCATGAGCTGAGAAAGCCACTGATGGTGTTCAACGTCCTCACGCAAATTTTTTACCTCCACAAACAATACCGGGTTACGGTGATTCACTAACGCGTAGTCGGGAAAGCCTTCATTCGTAGATAAATTGGGCACGACCTGATCCGGATTTTCCGGATCCCAGCCTATCGCTTGTAATAACGGTTCTACCAATTGCCGGCGCACGGCCATTTCGTTTTGTTCATAGAGTCTTCGATGCTGGCGAATCCGTTCTCGAATTATCGACAGCACGAGATCAAAAGATGGGTTGGTCATATTGTTTCACCTTATCTACAGATTTTGATAGTCACATGGTTCGAGAGATTTCCGTTATCCACTCGCAAGAGTTTCGCTTCGCGAAACCATCAAACGATGGGGACTCCACGTCCTAAGCTCTTTGAGACGGGTCCTCCATGCTGTAAAATTCCTTCCCCTTCTGCCCGAATGGCTTCCCTCGTATGTAATAACGCCCTCGTCAATAAAAAAACAAAGCCAGACGGATCGGTTGTTTCAATAAGCTGATGGCTAGTTGTTCATGGCCTATCAAGACCATACGAACCACGCTAATAGCTAAAGTGCAAGCCGATTGGTGGGTGCACAACTAATCCGATGCCTTATGAATCGCTTGAAGGCAAACGCTTTGGCCCCACAACTTCGCAATCAAACGCCACGCCACGACATTATGAAGCGTATATAGCCGTTAAGTGTCGTGTCCTAGAGCTTGTTGTATTGAGGGGGACAGCAAATCGGCAAAATAGTCGAACTGTCGAGAGGTAAGACCTGTAAACGACATCACTTGTTTCGTGGTAGAACCAACCATCTATATACTCCCCAAGAATATTTCGTTTCAACAAGTATGATAACATAAAGGGCATTAGGAAAACTTAGCCATATTGATGATAAATTGCCATAATTCGGAGTGTCACTTGGAGGTTAAGATAGGGTGTGGCAAGAATTATGGCAACAAGTATAGCAATGCGCGAATAGCATCCAAAAAGCTCTAAAACATCTAATCTCTGGGGAAAGTCAAAGATCCTGTTTTGGCAAAGAAGACGTCTAAAACTGCTCCAATTGTCAGCGCATAGACCATGATGGATAGCATTGGGCCGAATTGTTAATTCTCATTTCTAAATTAAATGAAAGGACTGATTAATATTCGCAAGTTCCTTGTGAAGCATCGGTATTTCTCTCCCCGTGCGACGATCATGAATACATTTTTTAATCAAATTACTCAGTCATTGCCCGACTCTAAGCTTTTACTCTTTGAAGTTGATCCCAAAAAGTCGCGGCAATGGAATGCAAATAATGTAGAGCCACCAACTTGGGCCCCAGTCGTTTCGCAATGTGTTAGCCAGGCCCAAATCGAATCACCTATCTACCATAACTGGTGTACCGCTACGCACGATATGCCACGATATTCCCGCAAGCAATGGGAATATGTGTATGTTTTGGAATCCTTACGCCAACAGGGTCTGTTAACCGCCGGACGAAAAGGACTGGGATTTGCTGTGGGCACAGAACCTATCTCAGCTGTTTTGGCTACGTATGATATTCAAGTACTGGCAACGGATCTTCCATCCAATGATGCTCGGGCAGATGATTGGAAGAAAACCGGTCAACACGCGGATATTTTACAGCAATTAGATGCGCGGGGCATTTGCGATCCCGCCAATTTTGCTCAACATGTTCAGTTTCGTCCTGTGAATATGACCGAGATCCCCGCAAACTTGTACAAACAGTTTGATTTTGTTTGGTCGTGTTGTGCGTTCGAACATTTGGGGAGTTTAGAGGCTGGGCTACAGTTTGTCACAGACAGTTTACAATGCTTAAAACCTGGCGGCACCGCCATTCACACGACAGAATATTGCGTAAACTCTAATGATCGGACAACCACACACAGTAGTACCGTCCTCTATCGCCGCCAAGACTTAGAACGGCTGCGTGATCGACTGCAGTTGTTAGGATACAAGATGGATCTAAATTTCCATGTCGGTAATGACCGATGGGACCACCTAGTGTCATTGCCCCCCTATCATGGTTCAGCGTTAAAGATGTACATGAGCCCCTTCATTACGACATCGATTGGCCTTCTCATTAAGAGTTAGAAGGCTTGTAATAACCTGTTATTTTCCAAGTGTGAACCGAACTGTTGGCTAGAGCCTTTATGGTCTACCGCACGAGAGACTTATGTATCCCAAGATGTCTTGGTGGCCCAGGGGACTGTATCCTCGGTGGCAGAGGCCACACGTAGATATCCTCAACGTGTAGATGAGCTATAATGGAAAACAAGTCCATATAAAAAATCCTTAAAACAATTTTTCTCGGAGGCATATATGTCTAAAACTGCTCTTATTACCGGCATAACGGGTCAGGATGGCTCCTATTTGGCCGAATTGTTAATATCTAAAGGTTATACCGTCTACGGCTTGGTTCGGCGCACCAGCACTCTTCCTTATGAGCGAATTTTTCACCTGGGCGATTCTTTGAAGCTCGTGTCCGGTGATCTCATGGACGAAAGGTCCCTGCGTCTTATTCTGGAAACCTGCCAACCTGATGAAGTGTACAATTTAGCTGCTCAATCATTTGTTCCGGAAAGTTGGTCGCAGACCATTCTTACCGGAGAAATTACGGGACTGGGTGTAACCCGGCTCCTTAATGCCATATTAGACGTCAATAAGAATATTCGCTTCTATCAGGCGTCTACCAGTGAGATGTTTGGGAAGGCCCAAGAAGTACCGCAGTCTGAAGAGACGCCATTCTATCCCCGAAGCCCCTATGGTGTCGCCAAGTTATATGGACACTGGATTACGGTCAATTACCGGGAAAGTTACGGCCTTTATGCCTGCTCGGGAATCTTGTTTAACCACGAATCGCCGCGCCGGGGAACAGAATTTGTGACCCGGAAAGTCACATACGCCGTGGCCCGCATCAAAGCTGGCTTTCAAAAGGAATTGCGCTTAGGCAATCTCGATGCTCGCCGGGATTGGGGTTATGCTCCGGATTATGTAGACGGCATGTGGCGCATGCTGCAGCAAGAAAAGCCGGAGGATTATGTCTTGGCAACCGGGGAAACTCACTCCGTACGCGAATGGGTTGAAGAGAGTTTTAATGCCGTTAACCTTAATTATCAGGACTATGTCGTGGTTGATCCCAAGTTCATCCGCCCCGCCGAAGTCGATTTACTGGTCGGCAATCCCGGCAAAGCACGACAGCGACTGGACTGGCATTCTACCCTCAGTTTTTCCGAATTGGTAGCCATCATGGTGGACGAAGATGTTCGTCTGGTAAAGGAACACGGCGCGTCGCTCAAATCAATGGACATGCTTCGAGGATTACGCTAGTGTCCATCCTTGTTACGGGAGCGGACGGCTTCCTGGGCCAGTGGGTTGTGAAAGAACTCGTTCGAAATAGGCTGGATGCCGTCGCCTGGAATGGCCCTCAGGCATATGACAACGCGATAGATTTACTCGACCGGGACAGGGTGCTTGATGGGATGAAAGCATCTCAGCCCCGGGTTGTCCTGCATCTTGCGGGTGCCAGCTCAGTAGCACAGTCATGGCAAGATCCCGGTGGAGCTATCGCTATCAACGTGTTGGGTACTCTTAATCTTTGGCAGGCAGCTCGTGAAACAAATGTGGACCGCTTCATCTACGTCAGCAGCGCCGAGGTGTATGCCGTTGACGAGAAAGATATTGAGCCCATTAAGGAATCTCGCCAGTGTGATCCTCGTAATCCTTATGCCACGTCCAAGCATGCAACAGAGCAACTTCTCGGTGAATTAAGTGCACAATCATCCACAAAGGTCGTAATCCTTCGTCCTTTCAACATTGTGGGACCCGGGCAGCGTGCGGGGTTTGTGCTCACGGATTTCGCCCGAGAAATCATTCGGGTTAAAAAAGAAAACCGTCGCCGCTTGTTGACGGGCAATCTTGACGTAATCCGCGATTTTCTCGACGTCAGAGATGCTGTGCGCGCATATCGGCTGCTATGCACGGAGAATTATCAGGGCCACGTTTTTAACATCTGTTCCGGCATTGGCCGGCCCCTACAAGACGTGATTCAAGCCATGCTGCACCTTGCCGGCCTCCCCCAGGTCGATATTCAACGGGATGTCTCCAAGTATCGTCCCAATGATCGTCCTGTACTTATCGGAAACCGTAGCGCTTTGAGTCAAACCATTGACTGGGTTCCCACCATTCCTTGGGAACGCACATTAACGGATATCTTGGCTTATGAGGACAACAATCGAGACAAGCTGTAATATCGACGTTATACTTCGTCAAAGTTTCCGCAAGACCTTTTTATAAACGGCCCATGTTTCTTCCGCAACGGTTTGCCAGTGAAAACGCGTGGACCGTTGTTGACCCACTATACGAAACTTCGTTGCCAGGTCATTTGACGCCAGAATAGACGTCATGGCTTGCGCCCAAGCCTCGGTATCCGCGGGGTTGACCAATAAGGACGCATCTTCGGCAACTTCGCGAAAAACCGGAATGTCTGATGCAATAACCGGGATTCCTGATGCCATGGCTTCGATAATCGGCAAGCCAAAGCCTTCCGATAGTGAAGGAAATACGAAGGCGAAGGCATTGGCATAAAGAATCGGCAAGTCTTCGGCAGGAACGAACCCCAACAAGCGCACCCTGTTTGTGAGATTCTTTTCTTCAATTTCTCTTTGCATGGCGTTCATGGATTCTGTTTGCCATTTGCCGGCTAGAAATAATTCGATCTCGGGCCAATGGTCGGCGATTAACCGAAAAGCATCAATTAAGCGGTGGAGATTCTTGTTGGCATCGGCACTTCCCACGTAGAGAAAATATGGCGCACGGTGAGCATACCGGCCCTGACCACGAGCGGTGGACCCATAAACGTTGTGATTGACACCTAGGGGGATTACCGTAATCTGTTGAGGATCTAATCCTAGCCTGTCGCAGGCTTGGGATTTGGCATGAGTGCTAATCGCAATGATATGATTTACGTGGGCCAATTTCCGAAAGAAGTAGGTTTTCCATCTCCACATACTCAGTTGATTGGATAGTCCATGGACATTTTGATCCATTGCCAGTGGTGTTAAATCGTACAGCGTGGTAACAACAGGCACATCGGAAAAGGTTGGTACGCCATTGAAATCAGTGGCATGAAACAAGACCGGCTTGATTCTGGCCAAGGATCTGCGTAGGAAGAGTTCATTGTAGAGCCAATACACTTGAGCGGGCTTGTGAGGCCTAAAGCCCCAGTGCACCGGAGACAACTCTTTCCCGATGCGAGACCGTTCCACGGTGGACGCCAGGAATTCCAAAGAATCCGGATAGAGTTTGATCAATTCGTGCGTGAGATTAAACACGTAGGTGCCGACACCGCGCACCCGGTGTTCGGACTGGAGCGGCGTGATGTCAATCAATATCCGTGAATCTTTCAGTTATGGTTCCTCCCCCGGTTGTCATGGCTTCCCTGTCACTTGTCTATAAACAGCGGCCGTTTGTCTCGCAGTATTTTCCCAGCTAAATGTTCTTGCGATCTCGTAGCCCCGCTCGACCACTCGCTCTTTGTACCTCGCGTCCTGCATGACTCGAGCCATGGCCTTAACCCATGACATAGTGTCATGGGGATCGACGTGGATGGCTCCTTCACCCGTCACCTCGGGGAGAGACGACACGTTGGACACGATCGCCACACTTTGACGTCCCATCGCCTCCAATGCGGGAAATCCAAATCCTTCGTATAGTGACGGAACTAACACAGCGCGAGCATGAACATACAGAAAGTCTAAGGTCTCTTGATCCACATAGCCTAAATAGTTCACGATATCGGCATCACCGGAAGGTGGTCGGTTGGGACCGACCACCAGAAGCCGGACATGAGGCTCTTGTTGGCGAAGAATATCTATGGCCTCTATAATTCGGTGGACGTTTTTGCGGGGGTTAATGGCTCCCACATAAAGAAAGTACGGATTATGAATGACTTCGGGATCAACGCACGGAGGACAAGGCATATCTCTCAAGCCATCAAGATATTCAGGGTTTGGGACATCCACTCCGGGATAGATTACCGTGATAAGGTGTTTAGGTATGTCCGCGTAAGCTGTTAAATCCTCTTGTGCGCTTATACTATCGGTGATTACTTGCTGGACAGTCCATTTGGACCAAGGCACTTCCGTACGGAATACCAGTCGTCCCAACCACGGATACATATGCGGATATTTTAATGGAATCGCATCGTGGATGGTCACCACCTTATGCACATGTTTCGTCGGCAAAAAGGGAGCAATGCCGCAGGGATCGTGTAGAACATCCAAATCATAACGGCGGGCAATATGGTCCAATAAGAAAGGCCCTAACGTCATGACGGCCGGGAGACGGCGGAGACTGGGAACGGGAATAACCGGAAAGTCTTTATACCACGGTAGCAGCGATTCGGGATAGGGATTGATCAGCACCATTTCGATATCCGAGGCAATATCTCGCACCGCATAACTTAATTGCATGGCGTAACGACCGATCCCTGTTAATCGGTCTTTCATTCCATAGGTTAATAAACCGACTCTCATGTTTTAGTCATTCACCATGGTTAAGACATCGTCTTTAGTATTCTTGGCAACCATATATCTGCCACACATTCCCAGTCTATCTCATAGAGAATAACTCTTTGGTCATTTTCTTTTTAATTTTACGACATAATTCCTCTTATTCCTAGGATATATATGGGAAACCATGTATAATGCAAATAGCATAACGATAGACGAGGTGAAAGCTTATGATGGTCGTTGTGGCCGCGACCACGGTTGCAGCCGGCACAAACATTCATATTCTCGGAGAACTGCCATTATTGCTGCTTCTATTTGCTCTAGTTCTCCGCGATGTTATGGCCTCGTCCAAGACGGGTGCTACACTAGAAGTTCGCCGCAGTCTTTCGGTTGTCATTACGCCACTGGCTATCGCGGTTGCTGTCGTGCTGTTGCAACAAATAGCGGTCTTTTTTAGGTAGACAAGTTTCCCTCCTGGCAATATCACTCTTTTTGAAACATGGGCCATTCGGCCCATGTTTCTTCCTATTGAAACGGCACAATCAGGAAGAGCACCACGTTGGCCAGGCCGTGAGCGATGGTCGTGGGGATGATCGACGTTGTTTTTTCGCGCACCCATCCCCACGCCAGACCGACGGCAAAGACGAACAAAACGTCCCATGCGGAGTGCCAGCCGATGTGCAACAGACTCCATCCCAGAGCCACGAAAACAATGCCCATTCTATTTCCCATGATTTTTACCGCATAATGCTGCAATAGACCACGAAACAGCAATTCCTCGGACAACCCGGTGAAAATGGTCAACAGGATCGAAGGGATAATAATATTGGCCCATGTCAGCGAGGAAATCAATGCCGCAGGATGAATAATGCGGCTTTCTGCATAACCCAGTCCCGCCCCCGTGACGATGACAACAGCGGCAAGAGCGGGCCATTTGGGCATGCGCACTCCGACACTGGCCCATGACAAGCCGAAGGCGCTTCTAGCCGTTAAGGCCGCAACCAACAAGGGCGTTTCGGCCAGCACATAATACCAAACGCCGGGAAAACTTTGATCCGAAATCGCAAAACTAATAATGCGGACGATGGCCAGTACGGCTAAAATCCAATAAAAATGCCGACGATCGAGATCTTCTTCTTTGGTTCCTTGCCACCATATCGCAGCCGCTAGAATGACATGCAACCAAATTCCCAATAATGGATGCCAAAGATCCGACACCACTTCACTCAAGCCTAAGAGTCCGACATAAACCCAGGGCAGATAAACTTGAGGGTCAAGGACAACCGAGTGATGGGTACGGGTCGTTCGTTGCGAGCGCATCATCTACCTCTCCTCCTCCCCTTCCCCGGCCGTTTGCGCAGCCCCACGAAAGACCTTCCCGCTCCATTAACAATGACGACCGTCTGCATTTCCATAATCCTTTTCATTGTTGTGTAGAGGTGTACTCCCAACAATTTATTTTCGCTATCATAGCCAACGGCCTCGCAGACCCAGGCTTGAACTCTTCCGGGTTCCCGTAGGGCCGTAGGGTGTCTCATGGCGTCACATGGTAGGTAATCCACAGTTGCCGAATTGTTTTCCCGTGCATGGTTGTCAGGAGAAAGTGCAAATGAACCAAAGATCCCACGTGTGCCGTGGGCAAATCAAAAATTTGAAACCAATGCTGACCGGGAGCGACTTTCACCGTTGTCTTCGAAATCAACGTCGCAGGAGTCCGTTCTATAATGACAAAGTGCTTTACGCTGGATGAAGGGTTGAAAATATTCAGACGCATCGGGTCATGCTGTCCCGGTGTGAGCGTGTACGGATATCCGTTTAATTGACCCTGCGTGTTGGTAAGAGAAAA
>PXYT01000049.1 GCA_003023725.1 Sulfobacillus benefaciens
TTTCTACAGATACATTATATAGCAACTGTCTGACTGGGATCAACCCAACATTTCGCCTGACGGCGAGCGCCTGATATCCCCATAGCTAAAGCAAGGGGTTTTACGGCGCATTTGATAAGAATGCAAGAAGATACCTACGACTCGCAGGAAGAAGGTATGTCATGTTTCTTAAAGACGTGCGTGTGATGGACTGGCCGAAAGACACATCCCAGTATCCATTTAACCTGCCGTCGTTGCAGGGACTGTCGGAAATTCATCTCGACAAGGCGATAACCTATTTTGTCGGGGAAAACGGTTCAGGCAAGTCCACGGTTCTGGAGGCGATAGCCAAATCTGCCGGATTCAATCCCGAGGGGGGCAGCCGCCATAACACATTTTCTACCACGGACACCGGATTGTCTCTGGATGCCCATTTCCGTTTGTCCTGGCTGCCAAAGGTGACTAATGGATTTTTCTTACGGGCCGAAAGTTTCTTTAACTTTTCCACCTACATTGACGAACTGGCGAAGGACGGTGATCCTCGCGCGTATGCCGCCTACGGCGGTAGATCTTTGCATCAGCAATCCCACGGCGAAGCTTTCCTGTCCCTGTTTACCCACCGCTTTCGCAGCAAGGACAAGGCCCTATATCTCCTCGATGAGCCCGAGGCGGCTTTGACGCCAATGCGTCAGCTCGCACTGTTGCGCATTCTCTGGGAACATGAACAGACAGGGCAGTCGCAATTTATTGTAGCCACGCATTCCCCGATCCTCTTGGGGTATCCCCGCGCAAACATTCTCACTTTCGATACCTCTCCCTTGTCCTCCATCGCATACGAAGAGACCGACCACTACATCATTACCAAAGAATTCCTGTTGCACCGTGATCGAATGCTCAAGGAATTGTTCAAACCGTAATCAATTCCATTTCGCTGTGTTTCCCAGAGCTTGGATATTCCGAAAACTGGATTGATCTTGGACGCGCTCCACCGTATTCTTGTGTCCTGTTTCATTTCCGACTCTCGTTAGTGGTATCTCGTCTTCTGCTCTGAAAAAACTCTCCCCTCAAATCTTGATAGCCTTGAGCCGTCTAGGCACAATATATGAGGGATTGCCGTGGAGGGGAAACTTACTTAAAAGTCACGGACGTTCCACTTTGCCGCTCGGCTATCGGGGCCGATCACATATTCACGGCCCTCCTACCGGTTAGTTACCAAAAATATGCTGACCGCGTTCAAGATCATCAAGGATTTCGAATCGGCTTTAGCAAAATAGAGGGTAAAGCCGCCGGATGAATCCGTGGAGATGTAAGCTCATAAACCGATAGGGCCAATATTTGCGCTCACGACACAGATTAGACTCTGCATCGTGGCATAATAACCAGATGAACTACAAATCTCCGAAGAGATGACAATCTGTGGTTCCCTAAGGTGTTCGAGGCAAATCGCCTCGCACGCAGGATCATATCTCTCCAGAGAACACGAGATTCGTTGAATGAGCACACCGGTGAGTATAGCAGAGAGTCTCATCTGTCACGGTATCGCCGCAGCGGTGAGGGAAATGGCCTCACGCTCTTCCTCCCCAGCGACAACCGGAGAGGATGAGAACTGGACGTTTGACCGCGAAACGACAAATTCCTGATGCTCGGGTGCCGGATCCCGCAAACCCGTGCCGATGTTCAGACACAACCGGCATCTTTTGGCCTTTTCACTGGCTGTTCCAGATATATTGGGAGACCTCGTCCAGAGTCTGAATTCCATACGCCTCGGAAGGATTGTTGCGTGATAGAATGGCTACCACATAATTTCTCCCATTCCCCGAAATATGGCCGATGCTGTTGATTTCCCAGCCTTGGGACCCAATGGGGAGCCAGCCGTTCTTCAAAGCCACGATCGTCCCGGGAGTGGGCCCCGACGACACACCCCAGGCCTCCCAGCCAACAACATGTGTCATGAGATTGGCAGCATAGCTCTGGGAAGCCGCAGACAGAATCTGATTCGGATAACTCAACAGCTTGAGCAGTGTAACTTGATCCGTCGTGGTGGTCTGGGTCAACCCCCAGTAACCGTTCCTGCCGGGAGTAGTTTGATCCATTCCAGCAACTGCCAAAAAGGCGCCAATCCCCTGGGCTCTGCCCGCCTGGTCCCACAAGGCAGTAGCAGCCGAATTGCTGCTGTCTTCAATCATGGGAACCATTATAGACTTTTCCGAAGGCGTCAAAGGGGTCCCGGACTTTTGGGATTGCCAGAGCAACGTCGCCATAATCGTGGCTTTCACGATGCTGGCGGTATCGAAACTCACTCCGGGATTAAAAGTATAAGTCGCGCCGGTATTGGCGTTGTAGACGGCGACAGACACTTGGCTTTGCCGTGTGTCTAGGTATTGCTGAAATGCCGGACCGAAGGGATTGCCTAAAGTAGTGGGAATGATGGGAACAGGAGCCTTAAGCCCCTCTAGCGCACTATTTAGTGATGTCAGTGTTTGCTGATGCTGATTAATCTGATTTAACACGGAAGTGCCCAAATAGGCTGATGTGCTGTTCGCCGCACTCTGGGCTTGGCTGTACCCGGTCCACTGGCTGTTGGCTCCCTTCAGGCGAGCCTTCAGCGTCGACAGCCCTTCGACAATATCCAGAGGTTGATTGTTTTTTAGCCCTTGACTGATGCTTCCCAAAATGTTGAGGAGCTGAGTGTTGGTGGGAGGCTGTAGCCCTTGATCGGCCTGCGTAAGGCTCGCCATCACCGAAGCGTACTGAGACAGTTCCTGCGGCGGACTCTCATGCAAATACTTTTGGGTTCGGCTCAAAGCCGACTCGGCCGGCGCGACTCCTTGCCAATATTGTCCCCGCGTTGCCAGGCGGATTTTGAGATTATGGGCTGCAGCGAGCACGCGCTTGGGTTGATCATGACTGAGTCCGCCTCCTAGAGAGGCCAGACTCTCAAGAGCGTGGCGCCAGGAGTTATACTGCGTTTCCCATAACCGAATTTGAGCGCGTAATGGCCCGAGACCAGACAGGCTCTCCACCTTTTGCGATATCTGAGCGGCATTTAGAACGGCAAAAGCACCTTGCTCCGCAATCATCTTCCGTCCCCACTGCACAGCCAATTGACGCGCTTTATGTAAATCGCTCGCGGGAAGCCGGGATGCCTGAGTTTGAAGAGAGTGAAGCTTTTGCGGAACGCCCGCGGCTGATCCGAAAAAACGGCTCGGGAGAAAAACGAAAGATGTATTCCGGATATCGAACAGTTTCCGGTCTATCGCCGTCAGTTGGGATGTCGGCACGCCCAGTTTCTGATCATGGTGAAGAGTTGTAGCCACCTCCATAAACAGGGCAGAATCTTCTTTCGCGTTTTGTGCCATCCAGTATCCGCCGATTCCTGATAATAACACGAATCCCATAATAGTCCCGGCCATGAGCCAGCCTACGAATTTTCTCTTACGCCGTTTGCGCACGGGGGAACGCGACGGCCCCATAATAACCATGCAATTTTCCTCCTTGTCGCTGTCATTTAATACAACGACAAATCGGCTTGTTCAGTCACCGTCCCACACCCGAAAAAAAAGCTGGGTCCGAGGATTCGAATGGGCACAGGCCCCCAAGAGCACGGCGTTAACCCCGGGGTAAGAGCCCGGAGTTAACGCGGCTGAAACCTGTGGGTCCATAGCTTGCGAAGAATGTCCCACTCCGACTAGGAATGTCTGTATAACAGCCCCGGGAAAACAATACCTTCTTAATTTCCCACCTTTATGGTCAAAAGGAATAAATGCACGCTTATTCGATCTCCGGTGGCGTTGAAATGGGACTGGGAACTGCTCGCAATGCTTCCTGGCTCACCGATCCCTGCGTTGAAGCCGTAGGCTCCCGCCGCCTGCCTTTCGGGCCGCTCCAGTCCTGGTTGGCGACACCGATACGCGTGTTTTTGTTTTAGGTGCTTCTGGGTCAGTAAGGCTCCTGTATTCGCCATTTCGTCATGATCACCCCCGCATTATAGACTCAGGTGCCCCATTCGGCGAATTATGTGCTGGTGTTGGCAGTCCGGCAGGTGCGTCGCGATTGCCCCCGGCGGCATGAGTCTGCTTCCGCCCTCTTGAAACGTTTGTCGAATCTCTGCGGGCTCGCCTGTTATACTGCTCGGGGCCTTGGTCTTGCTGATATTCACCCGCCGGGTATCCCCGGGTGGCTTTTGGGCAGAACCTCCCGACACCAGTTCCATGCCGTTGGTATTCTTTTGAACCTGCGAATATAACCGAAATCAGTATGTCGAAGACGGAGTGCCCTTGTGTGGGAGACATTGGAGAAAACATTGCCGTTGCCAAAAATTCGAGACCATAGGGTTGAGAGAACGGAAAAAGCAGGTCATGTTGCGGGCGGTGTCACATGATCTGCTTCACAGGAGCTGAGGCGAGGGGGGATAGTGGTCAAAAGAAGGCGAGAGCTTGCTCGTTGCCGTCAACGATCACGGTCTTGGTTTCCAAATAAGCCTCCAATGCGTCGGGGCCCAGTTCACGTCCGATACCGCTGTATTTGTAGCCGCCAAAAGGAGCCGTCGGCGACAAGATCTGATAAGTGTTAAGCCACACGGTTCCCGCCTTAATCTGACGGGTGACACGCATAGCCCGTTTGACATCCCGGGTCCAAACTCCCGCAGCCAGTCCATAACGAGTTCCATTAGCCAGTGCCAAAGCCTCTTCCTCATCATGAAACGGAATAACGCTCAGAACCGGGCCGAAAATTTCCTCTTGGGCAATAGTCATGGTTGCCTTGACATCACTAAAGATCGTGGGTTCCACGAAAAATCCTGGCCGGTCAACGGCTTTCCCTCCTGTCATCAACACCGCGCCTTCCTTTTTGCCCTGCTCAACATAGGAGAGAACCCGTTCTCTTTGACTCGCAGAGATAATGGGCCCTAGATCGGTGGTGACATCCTTGCCGCTTCCCAGTGTCAAAGCCTTGGCCCTGGCCGTCAATTTCTCCACAAATTGAGAATACATCGTATCTTGGACCAGTACGCGGCTTCCCGCCTGGCAAACTTGTCCGGAATAGAGATAAACACCGAACAAGGCCCCCGACACGACCTCATCCAGATCAACGTCGTCAAACACAACCTGCGGCGATTTGCCTCCCAGTTCCAACGTGATTCGTTTAAGAAAAGGGGCGGCCATGCTCATCACTTCGATGCCGGTCTGGGTTTGTCCGGTAAAAGCGATTTTCGGTACTTGAGGATGGCGAACCAAAGCCCGACCCGCCTCGTCTCCTCCCGGCACCACATTCAATACGCCGTCCGGAATGCCCGCCTGCTGGGCCAAATCGGCGAGGGCCAAAGCGGTCAAAGGAGTTTCCGGAGCAGGCTTCAAGACGACGGAACATCCGGCCGCTAAGGCCGGTGCCACTTTCCACGAAGGCATAAGCAAGGGAAAATTCCAGGGAGTAATGACGCCAGCCACCCCAATGGGTTCTTTCAGCGTCATTAGCAGATAGTCTCCTTGCGGTCCCGGCAGGGAAAAAGGCAAGGTTCGGCCCCCCGTTATCGGGATCAAAGAAGCAAAATAGTCGAATACATCAGCGGCCATGGGAATTTCCAACCACTGGGCAAAGTTCATCGGCATACCGTTTTCTTCCACCATCACATCAGCCAGTTCGTCCCGGTGTTCCCGGAGCAGTTGCGCCAATCTCCCCAAGGTTCGGCCTCGCTCCAGGGGATCCATACCCAGCCACGACCGGTCGTCCAAAGCCGTTTGGGCGGCGAGGGCGGCCTGGGCAATGTCATCCGGGCTGGCATCCGCAGCTTGGGCAAACACCTCTCCATTGGCCGGATTGATATCTTCGAGCATGTGATCATGCCGCGATTTGACCCATTCTCCTCCAATAAAACACACCTCTTCATGTTTTAGCGCCATTATCATCCCTCCTGTCTCTCTAACGCCGTCAGTTCAAAAACCCCTTCCTCCCCGTGCCCTGATGACCGGATACCTCACTCCCGGCGCACGCGCTCTAAAACTCAATGACTCCCCGGGCGACCGTCCCCTGGATTAAAGCTTGGAACGCATCATTGATATGTTCCAAAGAATAGCTTTGCGTCACCAAGTCATCCAGATTCAGCCTCCCTCTTTGGTACAGTCCTAAAATGCGAGGGATATCGACGGCGGGCACCGACTGTCCGTACCAGGATCCTGTCAAAATTTTACTTTGCGAGGGAAAAGAAAACGCATTGAACGACACATCCATGTGCGGGGGAGCGACTCCGATAATAACAGCCATGCCGGCCTTTCGGACCATGCCGTACGCCGCTTCTATCGTTTCCTCGCGGCCGATGACTTCAAAGGCAAAGTCTGTGCCAATCCCCTTGGTCAGATCAATGACGGGTGTAATCAAATCGTCACTCTGAGTGGCGTCGATAAAATGCGTCGCACCAAATGTCTTGGCCAGCTCACTCTTTTTGCCATTGGCATCAATGGCAATAATGGGATCAGCCCCGGCTAGCCTGGCGGTTTGGATCACATTGAGACCAACTCCTCCACAGCCAATCACGGTAACCGAATCTCCCGGCGCCACATGAGCGGTGTGAACCACGGCCCCAAATCCCGTTGTGACGGCACAACCGACCAACGCCGCCTTATTTAGTGCAATCGCAGGATCAATCGGTATCACACCCGTGTCCGGCACGACCGTTTTTTCGGCAAAGCAGGAAGTACCAAGATAATGGTGAAGCGGCCCCTCGTCCCAGTGCAGGCGCATAACATTGCCAGGCAAGCTTCCCGACAGCTGAATGTTGAAGGCCTCATCGCACATGTCGGGCCGACCTTTCAGACAGTAGAAACAGTGACCACAACTGGGTATCCAGGAGAGAACCACATGGTCACCCGGCTTAACCCGCGTCACTTCCTCCCCCACCTCTTCGACGACACCAGCTCCTTCATGCCCTAAAATTGCGGGCAATGGAACCGGCAAGTCTCCTTGCATGACATGCCAGTCACTATGACAGACTCCCGCCGCGGCCATTTTGACCAGCACCTCTTTGGGCCCGGGCCGGTCCAAACCTACGTCCGTGACGCGAAGGGCTTCATTGGCGTCTACGAGCACTGCAGCGCGCATTGCATTCATCCCCCTTCTTTGACGCAACCATAAAATCCTCCGGGGCAATTCCTTCCAACATAACGGATAGGTATCTGATGGCGGACACTTCAGCTGTGAGACCCCTATCCAAGCGCCTTATTCTGGCGGACCTGGTTGTAGACGTCGTATAAAGGCGGCAAGAGAGGAATCAGTTTGAGTGCCTTGGTAATGGCGCCTTTCGCCTTCACTTGTCCCCGGGCCAAGGCATTAGGAACATCCATGTGCCCGGACCAGAACTGATGCCCAACGTCCGCGGAGGATTCGAAACTGACATCTGCCGCAGGCAAATCCTGGTGGAAAGTCATAGACATATAACTGCCATCGTTGGTGGGAGAACGTCCATCCATCAACACCACGAAATCCGGGTGGTGATAAACAAATGCGACGACCAGGCCAGCCTCACGCAAACTTTTCGCGGCATCGGAATTCTTTACGCGATCTGCCACTTCTGTAAGCACATCAATGAATTCTTCCGCACTTTGGTAGGTAGCCATCAATCATCCTTCCTTTCATTATCATTAATCGATTCGACGCCCCGTAACGCCCGTTACGAATCTCAGTTCTACAAACTCGTTAGGCCTGGCGGGGTCCCTACAGCAGTTTGGGAATTTCGGCGTCCACTTGAACATCGAGCAGATAGGGTTCTCTCGAAGACCAAGCCTCCTTGAGCTGCCATTCCAAATCGGAGGGATTTTCCGCTTTGGAGCCCCTAACCCCCATACTTTCAGCCAACCGGACAAAGTTCACATGCTGCACAGTGAGTCCGGGAGTGGCTGGCAAATGTCCAGGATATAGGCTTTGGGTCAGACTTTTCAGGATCGTGTATCCGTGATTGTTCAATATCACGATGACTATCGGCAGACGATGCTCGGCTATGGCCCACAATGACTGCATCCCGTACAATGATGCTCCGTCTCCCACAACCGCCATAACTCGTCTCCCAGGCTGGGCCAACTGAATTCCCGCCGCGGCGGCCAGTCCCCAGCCCAAGGCTCCGTTGGATGCGGTATAATAACTGCCCTGACGGGTAAAATTCAGGATTTTTCGCAGAAGGAGACTATGCGAAACCGATTCGTCGACAACAATCGTGTCCGGTGGCATGTTTTGTCCGATGGTGTAAAGAACATAATCGGAGCCCATGTCGGCCCTCTCCCGGGCTGCCGCAGACTTTTGTTCCGCTTCCCACAGTTCAACTTCCGGGAGTTCAGGCTCTTTAGGCACGATTTTCGTCAGCAATGTCTCCATGGCGACACGCACGGACCCGCAATAACCCTGAGCAGCCATCGAACGGGCCAGATACTCTGGATCCGAGGAAATATGATACACTCTGGTTTGACCCCACTCCCGGGATCCCGGAATATACGGATAGGTCAAAAAAGCTGGTCCACCTACTACTAGCACCACGTCATACGGAGACAGGCTCTGAATGATACCGCTCATGACCGGGTTCAAAATCCCTTGATACAAGGGATGGCGGTTGGGAAACCCAACGCGCATGGACAATGGCGCTCCGAATACGGGACAGTCCAGAGCTTCTGCCAGCCCGACCGCCTGGGCCCAGGCATCTTCCTTGTCGACTTCATCTCCCATCACTAATGCCGGAAATTTGGCCGCATTCAATATCCCGGCCAGATCCTCCATCCCGTCCGGCATGGCATGATAATCGATCTCGCGCCGAGGGTTCCACACCGCCTGACCATTGAGGTAGTTCATAGGCAAAATCACTGACGCGGGACCTCCTGGCGGCCGCCTGGCTTCATGATAGGCACGTTCCAGGGCCGGTACGACATCTTCCGCCGAGGTAGGCTGATAACTCCATTGAGACACTGTGGACGCCCATGGTGCCAAATTTCCGTAAAGCAGAGGCTCCACAATATGATGACGGCTATCTTCCTGTCCTATTGTCACCACCAAAGGGGTGCGGTTTCGTTTGGCACTCATCAGAGCCCCCATGGCATGCCCCAGTCCCGGCTGAGAATGCAAGTTCACCACCGCCGGCATCCTGGACGCCTGGGCATATCCATCCGCCATGGCCACCACTTGACTTTCCTGCAGTCCCAGAATATAGGATATCTCCTCTGGCCAGTCAACCAGAAAAGGAATTTCCGTGGAACCCGGGTTGCCAAACACTACGGAAATGTGATGATATTGCAACCATTCTTTGATGGCCTCACGTACATTCATGACGATCCCCCCACATAAACGTTGTCAACGGGACGGTTGTCGAGAAATCGGAGAACATTCTGAATGGCATCCTGGGCAATCCGGTTTTGAGCCTGAAGCGTCACACCCGCTCCATGGGGTGTCAAAAGCACGTTGGGCATCTGTAACAACGGATCGTCCGGAGGTGGAGGTTCAGATTCCAGCACATCAATAGCCGCTCCCAAGAGCTTGGTCCGGAGCGCGACAATCAAAGCGTTGGGGTCAACTAACTCGGCACGTGCAGTGTTAATGAGAATAGAGCCGTCTTTCATCGCCGAAAACTCTTTGGCGCCGATAGTGTGATAGAGTTCCGGGGTAAACGGCAGGTGCAAGGAAATAATGTCACTGCCTTGGAACAGCATTTCTTTAGAAACGAAACTCAGACCCCGCAGGCGTTCCTGATCGGGCGGAAGCGGCCGCAAGTCATGATACAGAAGAGTGACACGAAACGGCAACAGACGTTTCGCCAACTCCTGGCCGATGCGTCCCATGCCGTAAATGCCGAAGGTCTTCCCTGCCAAGTCCTGGGCTTGTGCCATCCATGACGGCAAATCCCATCTCCCGTCTTTCAGATTGCCGTGCGACGCGATGAGGGGGCGAAGTAAAGCCAGCGTTGACATAATCACGTGTTCCGCCACACTTTCCGCATTGGCTCCAGCCACAGCAGCCACGATAATACCCTTTTCGGCAGCAGCTTCCAAATCCACGTGATCGACACCAACTCCCGCCACTTGAATGAATTTGAGTTGCGGAGCTGACAAAATGTCTTCGCGGGTCACGGGAACAAACGCTGTTGACACAAGAATATCCGTGGTCCTCAAGGCCTGAGCTTGTTCTTCCCAAGTGAGCACGACCGCGATCCTGTGTCCCGCAAGCAATTGTTGGAGTAACCCGGCTTGTTCGGCTACACGCTCCGACGGAGGCAAAACCACTGTGAAATTCATAAGCACAACCCTCCTCATAACGCCAATGTATCAGAATGCACTCAATAATTAGAAGGCAACTAGTTGTCATTTTATTGAAAATACTGAACAGAAACCGTACTATGAAAGCAGAAATGCGACAGGACACAGGTGAGCCTCTTATGCTGGAGGATCTGGCGTATGAAAGTTTTCACGACCGAACCAAAAACATTGGCCGGATACTTGGCTGATTGTCGGCACGACGGAAATCTGTCCCAAGAAACACTGGCAGAACTGGCAGGCTGCACGCGGCAGTATGTTGCCCAACTGGAGTCGGGTTCACGTTTCAAGCCGTCCTACCGAATTGCCGTGGGCCTGGCCAATGCCCTGAATCTGCGCGGACAAGACCGGGTGGAGTTTCTGCAACTAGCGGGTTACGGTGGAGACGAGGAGTCGGCGGCGGACCGGGATCAATTGACAAAAGCGGCGCAAAGCGCGATTGCCTCTTTTACGTCCCCTGCCTACATTCATGATAATCTCTGGCGCCTCTATGGCTGGAACGACGCCGCCGAACAGCTCTTTGGCGTTTCTCCCAGTCAAGTAGCGCTCTATTCGACCTCGCTGATGGAGTTCGTTTTCGACCCCGAATTCCGTCATCATATTGTTCCTTGGGCCCCTTGGGCGCAAGCAGCCCTGAGGCAATTCCGGCACGATTGCCGGGCCATATTACAGTTGCCTTCCAGCCGCGAAGTCATGAAACGCCTACGCCGCCTGCCTGATTTCCGGCAAATGTGGAATAGCTGTGACCCGGTGGCCGAGGCCGCACCGTTGTTACCCCTCACTTTTTGCAACCAGCATCATGCCATCAAACTCACGATTGTGCGAATGCAGTTTCCCGGCCCCCCCGACTTGTGGGTCAATGTCTTTGTGCCACTCAAGCCCGAAGCCCTGGTAAATGTCGCCTTATCCCCGCAAGATTCCGGCGGTGTCGCATCGCTCCCGTCCTCCGGCTCAAATTTGTAGCGTTCAAATTCAAAACAGACCGCGAATTCACGGAAGCGCACCGTATCCTCGTCGCACTCTCAGGGTTTTCCCATTGCGGATCTTGTGCCTCTTCCATCTCTTTGCCCAATCGGCCCGCAGCACCACCCCAAGACATCCCTGGGACCTTGTCAAACCACATTTTTTCAGCTACAAAGAAAGCATCGCCCGGTCCCAATGACAAAATATCTCCGGCACATCGCAGTCGCGATCACAGAGATAAGGGGATTTCGCGGGCAAACAAAGGCAGGAGGCATGGAATGATGAATCAGCCGTCCACGATGACGTACCGTGGCGCAATCTACTCAAGCTATCTTGATCATATGGGTCACATGAATGTGCAGTACTATGTCCATTTGTTTGATCAAGCTACCTGGGTTCTGTTTGACATGGCCGGGTTGAGCGGATCGTATTTTTCCGCCAGCGGGTGCGGAATGGCTGCGTTGGAGCAGCATTTAACATACAAACGGGAAGTGTTTGCAGGCACGGTCGTGACCATCGACACTCAAGTGCTGGATGTCGGCCGAAAAACTGTCCGCTTCCTGCACACCATGCATGACGGCGACGAAGCAGTGGCTACCTCCGAAATTTTAGGCACCCACTTTGACCGCGGAGCACACAAAGCGATACCATTCCCACTCCCCATTCAAACCGCCTTGCAGAAATTGCAAACAGGTTCATGAAATCCCTCTTCTTCCCATGCTTAAGGTATACAGCAGGAATAGAAGGGATCCCATCTGGGCAAGGCGCGGGAGAGCATACTCGAAATTCACGAGCACCGAAATCCTGCGAACAGTCCAGTATTCCGAGCAAGAAGAAATGTTGGCTTATCATAATAGACAGAGTATCTCAATCTATTAGCACGCTGCCGGCAACCCGGAATCACACGCCCCCGCCCCGGAGCACGCCCGCAGACGACAGTGAATTTCGAGGCCTTTCTTAAAGACGGTATTTGGTGCAGAATTTTCCGCGCATTACCTTCCCAGCGAGCGAAGAGTTCTTAGAGCCTCTTCCGTGAGCGACATGTTGCCCACGGACCAGGTTTTGAGTGATATCAAACCGTTTAGAAAGCACCTGACCTTTCCACAAAGCATGTTGTGGGGCTTTTGCGCAGCGGTTCGCAGTGAATTATGCGAAGAACTATGGTGATCGTGGGAGAAGCGTTGATTTTGGTCTGCATAAGTCCGGGTTTCCCTGACTTATCCCCCAACACACGGTGCAAACACGCGAAGTAGCCGGCGATGTGCTTAAGTCAGCATCACACCCGGCCCATCTCCTGGACCCTTCTGCCGTAACTGCGTGGAAGAAAACGCCTCCCGCATCATTTTGTCCCCCATGGTCTTTCGCTCCTCTCTCAAGCAAGAAGAGCACGAACCGCCGCAACGCAACTTGTGGGATTCTCAAGGAACATATCATGCCCCGCGTCCGCAATTAGGCAAAGAGGGGCAGAACCCGTCAACGATTTTTGTACGTGAATTCCCTCAAGGCTCCTTTCGCCCACGAGACTGCCGGTTACTCGGGTTTTGTACAAGCTCCAAACATCCCATTCGTTAAGGTCCAGTAAGGCCTCGGAAGCACGGTACATTGCCACAGGCGAGGCCTGCTGCAAGGTGTTCCAGTACAGGCGGCTGAAGATCTTGGTCCCGGAGGTCGGCTTGAAATCGGCAAAAATCTCCTGAAAACGGTCCACATAGGAAGACTCCGATATTCCGTCGGCGCGGGCCGAGATACTGCGTCTGTTCTTCCCCCTGGTCGGCACCAAATTCGGTTCGGCAACAATCAGATTGTCTACGCGGTCGGGAGCAAGTAAGGCCATCGCCATGGCCACGTTCCCACCCATGCTGTGTCCAATAATGGATATTGCGCTCCGGTTTAAGCGGTCCAGCAATTGCAGCACAGAGTGAGCCTGGTCTAAAAGGGAATAGGAAAACCTCCAGGGACGATCACTGCGGCCGAAACCCAAAAGATCGGGGATGAGGAGGTCTTGGTCTTGCAACAGAGGCCCGATTTCCGAGAAGGTTATTCCCGAACTTCCAAGGCCGTGCAACAACACAAGTGTTCTCTCGCCCTCTCCCGTCTTCTCGACAAAAAAGGTGCCAAACGTTGTCTCCACCTGCATGAACCTGTCCCCTTTCAGGTGATCTCCCATGACTTCCTTAACGCACGACGAAAAGGGGCACGTTGACATCCGGTGAATGTGCCGTAAGAACAGTTCCTGACCGTGAGCTTCCGGCCTATGACCCCCTGAACCATTATCCGCTGCCCTGAGCGATGCCACAGAAAGCTGCATGGGCCGCACTGCCGTCATTCGTTCTGGGAGCACTCTTGTGGACGCCCGCATCAAGAGTATACTACGATTAAATTAGGAAAACAGTTTGTAGCGGATGAAAGGAGCGTGGCATGGTGGATAAGAAAGCGTTGCAAGCCCGACTGACCCCCCTGCAATTTTCGGTAACCCAGCAAGCGGCCACGGAACCGCCCTTCGATAATCCGTATTGGAATAACCGTGAAGAGGGTATTTATGTCGATATTGTCTCGGGTATTCCTTTATTTTCCTCAACCGACCAGTATGACAGCGGGTGCGGATGGCCCAGCTTTACCCGCCCCTTAACTGTTCAAGAGATCGTCGAGCGCACAGACCTCCGCTACGGCATGATTCGAACCGAGGTACGCAGCCGGCATGCCGATTCCCATTTGGGCCATGTCTTCAACGATGGCCCTGCCGAGGAAGGCGGCTTGCGTTATTGCATTAATTCGGCTGCGTTGCGCTTTGTGCCAAAAAGGGAAATGGAGAGTCAGGGATACGGCGAATACCTCTATCTGTTTGATGAAAAATAGCCTCAGCGATTCTGCCTTCATGTAGAATCGAACCTTCGGGAATATCGTTCAAACGTCCGCTCAGTGATCCGGGCCAGTCCCACCGCTGGTCCGGCCACACCGTGTTAATTTGTTCGGCGCCTGTGTCATGGGAAATCTGTTGTATTCTTACAGGGTGCATGCAGAGTCCTGTGTCCGCGGCGCATTTTGCGCGGTTCACCGAAGCTCTATACATAGGGATGCCGAAGTCCTGATCCGCCCCCATCACGAGAATCCTTTGTTCTCGTTCTCCCAGCCTTATCCTCGGAAAACCTTCCGGATTACGGGACGCGTCTGAAGATCAACCAAGGTCTTCGACCCTGTCAGAAACATCGCGACTCTGAGTTCAGTCATAAACTGCTGCAGAACCCGTATAACCTCTTTGGTTCCACGTGCAGCAGGTTCCAGCAAGGGATAGGCCAGTCCCACCAGGTTAGCTCCCAGCGCCAAAGCTTTTGCCGCGTCCAGGCCATTACGGATTCCCCCCGAGGCAATTAACGGAAAACCGGGCAAGCGCCTGCGGCAAAGAATTAGACTGCGGGCCGTATCGATACCCCAATCGGAAAATACCTGAGCTAAGCGCCGGGCACTCGGATCTGTCGCCCGCATTCCCTCGATACTGGCCCACGAGGTTCCTCCCGCCCCGCTCACATCAATGCCTTGGACCCGGCGTTCGGCAAGTTGCTGAGCCAGCTCCGGTGCGATACCGCAACCGACTTCTTTCACCAGCACCGGAACCGGCAATGCGCGGGCAACTTGGTGAATCTTCTCCAATAGGCCGGCAAAGTTTGTATTGCCTTCCGGCTGAATGGACTCTTGAAGCGGGTTAAAATGCAAAAACATTCCATCAGCTCGGATGATAGTCGCGGCGTCTTCCAGATTTCTCAGACTCATCCCGTAATTGAATTGAATGGCGCCTAAGTTGCCAAATAAGGCAATATCCGGCGCAACTTCCCGCACAACGGTAAAGGAAGGACGGGCCGCGACATCTTCCAGCATGATTCGCTGGCTTCCTACCGCCATGGCCAATCCCAACTCACGTGCCGCCTCCGCTAGGTGACGATTAATGTCGCGCCCACGCTCGGTCCCGCCCGTCATACTGGAAATCAATAACGGGGCCGAGAGTCTATGCCCTAAAAAAGTCGTTTTCAAGCAAACGTCCGCCAAATTTATTTCGGGAAGAGCTTGGTGGATGAACTCGAAGTTCTCGAAACCGGTAGTTCGGCTCATCGTGACCTGCTCATTTAAGACAATGTCAATGTGCTCATCTTTTCTCTTGTGAATGCCGTCCACTTTCTATGCCTTCTTTCACTCGGCATCCCAGATTCCCACCCCAGGAGAGACTCAGAAATAGGGAATCTCTTTGGGGCCGAAAGAAAGTCCCCATCAAAAGACATGCCGTTCGTGTGATTTTCATTGTAGCATGCGGCACGTCCCTCCCTGAGAAGAAAAATGAAGGGAAGCTGCCTCTTCACCGTGACAATTCCAGCTGGTTCACTTGCTGTCTTGTGCGTCTTTCCACGGCAAAGGCCCCAATCGCGTAACCGCACTCCACGGGTTGGGCCTTTGCCGAATGTTGCCCATCTTCATCTGCCAGGCACCAAACTCAGCATTGAATAAGAAATTTTACGGTTTTTTAACAGGAATTTTACGGTTTTTTGACTACTCGTCTGCTGATCGCCTCTATATACTAACGAAGGATTGGCCCCGGACGGGAGGCGGAATGAGCGAGAACGAGGCCATCTGATTGGAAAGATGGACGGACCGCCATTCAGTCTTCTTCGCGGTAGGACTTGATCCCGACAAAATGAGGTGAAATTTGTGACGGTACCTGGTGTTCTTGGGATTTTGGTATTTGTCGTGGTTTTAATCCTGATCGCCAAACCCATTGGACTGTATTTATATGCGGTTTATGACCTGCGTAAAACGTGGCTGGATCCACTCATGCGTCCTTTGGAACGCTTGGTTTATCGGATCAGTGGCGTGAACGAAGACCGGGAAATGCGCTGGACTGAATATTTCTTAGCGATATTGGCATTTAATCTCATCGGCTTCGTTGTATTGTACGTTTTGTTGCGCATTCAAGCGGCCTTGCCCTTCAATCCCGCTCATATGAAGGACCTTGGTCCGCATCTGTCATTTAACACCGCGGTTAGCTTCATGACCAATACAAACTGGCAAGCCTACGGCGGAGAAAGCACCATGAGCTATTTCTCCCAGGCTATGCTGATGGTTCAGCAATTTCTTTCACCGATCACCGGAATGGGAATGATTCTGGCATTTATCCGCGGGCTGTCACGCCGTAATGCCAATACTCTCGGAAACTTTTGGGTCGACTTGACTCGGACTCTGTTGTGGGTGAGTCTGCCCTTTGCTTTCGTCGCGGCTTTAGTGTTGATCGCTTTGGGCAATCCTCAGAACTGGGGGCCTTATATCACGGCACACACCTTGCAGGGCGGCACACAAATTATTGCCCAAGGGCCTGTAGGCATGATGAATGCCATAATGCAGTTAGGGGATAATGGCGGCGGTTTCTTTAACATGAACGCAGGTCACCCTTACGAAACTGCCAGTGCGGCTTCCCTCATGTTTCAGCTGATTCTGGGATTTTCCATCCCGGTGGGTTTGACCTACTATTTCGGTAAAGTTGTCAAAGACACCCGGCAAGGCTGGACAATATTAGGCGCCATGTTGGCGATGTTTTTGGCCGGAACTCTGATCATGTACCATGCCGAAGCCGTTGGCAATCCCTTGCTAGCCCACCTTGGCATCCATGGACCTAACATGGAGGGCAAAGAAGTTCGCTTCGGACCCGCACTGTCTTCTCTTTTTGAGACCTCGACGACCGCCGTGTCATGGGGATCCACGGCCGCCGCCAATGACAGCCTGACTCCTGTGGGCGGGCTCGTCACGCTATTCAACATGATGAGTGGCGAGGTCATTATCGGCGCCTGGGGCGTCGGACTCTTAGGTATGCTGGCTTTCGCCATCTTAGCCGTATTCCTGGCAGGACTCATGGTGGGACGGACTCCGGAATATCTCGGGAAAAAAATCCAGTCCTACGAAGTGAAAATGGCGGTTTTGGCCTTGATTGTTCCCACCTTCGTCATTTTGGGACTGTCAGCCTGGGCAGTAGTGTCCAAAGGGGGTCTTGCCGGGATTTATAACCCCGGACCACACGGATTGTCGGAGGTACTCTATGCATTTTCTTCCGGTGTGGGTAATAACGGTTCGGCATTCGGCGGATTGGACGCCGCCTCGCCATTCTATACCTGGACAGTCGGACTGGCCATGCTTTTTGGCCGCTTCGCGATGTATATTCCCGCACTCGCCATTGCGGGTTCCTTGGTCAGAAAACAAGCCGTTCCCGAAAGTGCCGGCACTTTCCCCACTCACGGGGTGCTTTTTGCGGCTTTGCTCATAGCTACCGTCATCATTGTCGGAGCTTTGGTTTTCTTCCCGGCATTGGCTTTAGGACCCCTGGCCGAGCATTTCGCTCTATGGAGCGGACATTTATTTGGAGGAGGGGCTTAGGATGTCAGTTCATCACCTTAAATCGAAAACGCTGTCATCTCAGGCCGTCGGTCAGGCCATTGGAGAAGCATTCCGTAAGCTGAATCCGCGCTGGATGATGCACAACCCGGTCATGTTTGTTGTGGAGCTTGGCAGTGTTTTTACGACCATTGACGCCATCCGCTTGCTTGCGGCGGGCAACGATTCTCTCTTTTCCTTTACATTGCAAATCTCCATTTGGCTGTGGCTCACGGTGCTATTCGCGAATTTCGCCGAAGCACTCGCCGAAGGGCGGGGCCGGGCACAAGCACAGGCCCTGAAGAGTACCCGAACCGAAACCATGGCCCGCCGTATCGGACAAGGCGGCAAGATCGAGGTGATTCCGGGAACCCAACTTAAAAAAGGTGACCGGGTTGTAGTGGCGGCAGGCGAAACAATTCCCAGCGACGGCACGGTTGTTCAGGGGGTGGCTTCCGTGGATGAATCCACCATCACAGGTGAATCAGCACCCGTGATCCGTGCCGCCGGGTCTGACACCGATGCCGTGATCGGCGGAACTCGGGTGTTATCGGACGAAATTACGGTCTTAATTACCACCAACCCTGGAGAGACCTTTTTAGACCGGATGATCACTCTGATTGAGGGCGCTCGACGCCAGAAAACCCCAAATGAAATTGCATTGGCCATTTTACTGGCTGGTCTAACTTTGATTTTCGTTGTGGTGATCATGACCACGGAGCCCTTTGCTATTTATTCCGGAAAAGCCGTGTCGGTGACGGTGCTAATCGCCTTGTTGGTTTGTCTGATCCCGACAACAATCGGCGGCTTAATGTCTGCAATCGGTATTTCCGGAATGAACCGTCTGGTGCAAAAGAACGTGCTGGCTATGTCTGGGCGGGCCATAGAGGCTGCCGGAGACGTCAATGTGATTTTACTCGACAAGACTGGTACCTTAACCCTAGGTAATCGCATGGCCACGGAATTTGTGCCCATGCCCGGAGTCGAGGAAAAGACACTGGCTCAAGCGGCTTTATTCTCTTCCCTGAGCGATGACACGCCCGAAGGACAGTCCATCGTCGGTTTAGCACGGGAGCACTTTGGGTTTTCCGAAACCGCGGAAAATCTTCCTGGCGCCGAATTCCAGGAATTTTCCGCTCAGACCCAAATGTCCGGTGTGGACTATGCAGGCCGGCAAATCCGCAAGGGATCCGCCATGGCAATCTCTCATTTTGTGGAAAACCAGGGCGGTCAATTACCAGCACAAATGACGCACGAGGTAACGCGCATCGGAAGACTGGGTGGAACCCCCTTGGTGGTAGCGGAAGGAAACACCGTGCTTGGCGTTATTTACCTGAAGGATGTGGTCAAACCCGGGATCAAAGAACGTCTCCAGGCTCTCAGAGAATCCGGTATTAAAACGGTGATGATCACCGGAGACAACCCGGTAACTGCCGAAACCATTGCCAAAGAAGTCGGTGTCGATGACTTTCTCGCCCAAGCAACACCGGAAACCAAACTCTCTTACATCAAGAAGGAACAGGCGGAAGGCTATCTGGTCGGAATGGTGGGCGATGGAACCAATGACGCTCCAGCGTTATCGCAGGCCGACGTCGCCGTAGCCATGAACTCCGGGACCCAGGCAGCACGCGAAGCCGGAAACATGGTCGATCTGGATTCGAGTCCAACCAAACTCATTGACATCGTTGAAATCGGCAAACAAATTCTGATTACCCGCGGCGCCATGACCACGTTCTCCATTGCCAATGATGTGGCGAAGTACTTCGCAATCATCCCTGCCATGTTCATCGTGATGTTCCCGGGGCTTCAGGCGCTGAACATCATGCACCTGACCTCCCCTGAAAGTGCGGTACTGTCTGCTGTAATCTTCAACGCCGTAATCATTCCACTGTTGATCCCCCTGGCATTGCGCGGTGTGAGCTACCGCCCAGCGGGAGCCGCGGTCATGCTGCGGAACAATCTCTTGATTTACGGTTTGGGCGGCCTGGTACTGCCGTTCGTGGGAATCAAGCTTATCGATTTAGCCGTCACCGCACTGCATCTGGTATCGCTTCATCCCTAAACACCATTGCAGTCAAAGGAGGTAAGAACGCAGACATGCTCAAGCATTTATGGACTGCCGCACGTTTGCTTGTGATTTTCATAGTGCTGACAGCCGGAGTGTACTCAGCAGTGATAACCGGGTTGGCCCAGACCCTGTTCCCGGCTCAGGCCAACGGCAGTTTGGTCCGGATTCACGGACGAATCATTGGAGCCTCGATGATCGGACAAAGTTTTACCAGTCCAAAATGGTTCGACAGTCGCCCGTCGGCAGCTAACTACAACGCCGCAGCTTCTGCGGCCAGCAATTATGGCCCAACCAACCCGTTGCTGATAAAAGAAGTCAAGACCAATCTGAGCGCCTTTTTAAAGGAAAATCCTGGCATAAAAGCCGAGCAAGTTCCGCCATCCATGGTTGAAAGCTCCGATAGTGGGCTGGACCCGGATATTACTCCGTCCGCTGCCTATTTACAGGCCCCCCGGGTCGCCCGGGTCAATCATGTTCCTTTATCCGTGGTCAAACAACTCATTGCCCGGCATGTGCATGGCCGTTTTCTGGGAATGTACGGGAATCCTTATGTAAATGTGCTGAAACTTAATCTGGCACTGCGTTCATGGATTCACCGGCACCATCCCTAAGAGAAAGTCAAAAGGTTGCATGAAGCCGGCCGGGTATCGACAAATGCAAAGAAAGGAGAACCCTCATGCTGGATGTGGCTTCTATCGGTGTCGGTGTATTATTTTTCATCGGCTGTGAACTGTATATCCACTTCTGCGACAAATTATGGCAAGTTTCGCAGGTGAAGGGGGGAGAAGAATAGTCATGGTGGAAATGGTGATTGGTGGCATCGTCGGTTTTCTCTCGCTGATTTACCTATTCTATGCGCTGTTGTACCCCGAAAAATTGTAACCTGACAGAGGCCTCTCCTGACAGAGGCCTCTCCTAATGATGGAAACTTCTTTTGCAGGAATCTGTTCCTTCCCTCCTTCTCTTCTCTTCTCTTCGGTTAATCTTCGCCCCCCACGGAACGGGACTGCCTTTCAAGGCCCATTCGCGACATGTAAGAACATTGCGCTTCGGTAATCGTGTGACAGTATGCAGACGCTCGTTCCATGACAGCAGCGAACATTCTTTCAGGCATTTGCCCCTATAGATGCCACCCCAGATTTCGTGAGTTGACAATGGATGTTCGGTGAGGTTCAAGCGGTCAATGCAGCGAAAATATTGAAAAGTGTCGTGATCTCACCGTCACATCCGAATACCAAAAGTCCACGGCCATTCCCCCGGGAAGGGAGAAAATTCGATAACCAATAACACTCCCAAAATGTTACCAATTTATCTTAACACGCACCTTTTGTGAGCTTGGCATTGACACAGTCGGGTCGAGTCTGTCGCACCATGTCCCCGGGGGCCATTCGGGACGCACTCTCGTGGGCGTCCCGAAATGACCTTTTAGCCCTATTAGTCGCCGGAAAAATTTCCGTTTAGGGCAGGACGTTGCCTGCTGAGCGAAAGATAGCATACCATTCCTCTCGGGTCATCCAAATCTCGCTGGCCTTGATACAATCTTTCAGTCGATCTCTTTTCATCGTCCCAGTGATAGGTTGCATCCGGGCCGGATGGCGCAGCAACCAAGCAATGGCAATCGTGGTGCTGCTAACTCCATAGCGCGCAGCAATCTCGTCAATCGTGCGATTTAACTCAGGAAATTTGCTGCTGCCGAGAAAAACTCCTTCGAAAAATCCGTACTGAAAGGGAGACCAAGGCTGGATGGTAATGTCATGAAGTCGGCAGTAGTCGAGAATACTGCCGTCACGGTCTATTGCTGCATTGTTCTCCATATTGACGTTAAGGCCATTGGAAATCATGTTGGCATTCGTGATGCTCAGCTGCAGCTGATTGGCCACTAACGGCTGTTGGACGTATTTCTTCAACAACTCAATCTGCATAGGCTTATGATTGGAGACGCCAAAATTGCGGACCCTTCCCGATCTCTCCAGGGTATCGAAAGCTTCGGCCACTTCTTCCGGCTCCACGAGCGCATCCGGCCGGTGAAGGAGCAATACATCGAGATACTCGGTCTTGAGTCTTTTCAAACTACCGTCCACAGCTTCCAGGATATGCTCCTTGGAAAAGTTATACATGCCCTCTTGGATCCCGCACTTGGTCTGGATAATCACCTTATCACGCAAATCCGGCCTCATCGGTAGTGCTTCTGCGAAAATAGACTCACAGATACCGTTGCCATAAATATCTGCATGGTCGAAGAAGTTGGCTCCTTCCTCCAATGCTGTATTTAAGAAGGTGGCCGCATCCGCTTGACTGAGTGAATTTAAGCGCATACAACCTACGGCCACTACGGGAACCTCCAAAGTACTGGTGCCAAGTTGCATCGTTCGCATAAATCTGTCCCCTTCTTTCTCCCTCATTTATTCGACACCTAAAAGCATCATGGAAACGTATGTGCTTTAAGGACTCGGGACTCTATGTTGCAATCACCGGTCTCTGCCTGCCCTTGGAATGTACCTAATCCCCTTTCAAGAAGACTGTCTTGCCTCTCAATGATACCAAGAAAACCTTGTGATCACGCTAATCTCGTTGTTTCCATCCCGTGACCGGCTCTCCCCAATGCCGCATAACATTGAGTTCGGTCCTCGATAAGTGTAAGTACTCCGAAAGGAATGCTAGTAATAGGGTGCGGTCAATGGCCGGCATTGCTTCCGCCTCCTAGTCTGCCGAAATTCTCAACATACAGAGCCGCTTTAGATCTCGTCGTTCTCACCGCCGGTCAGCATCTGCCGCGGCTCCTTTCGAGGATTGACGACAGACCGGTGGAAACGGCAGGGGACTTTTTCTGGTTTGTGGCGATCCGTGAAGAGACGCTACCGGCGGGCGAACCATTCTATCCAGGGAACAGCGTAACCGATAGCGTTAAGAAGCCAGGCGATCCAGGCCAACACCGGCATATACGGAACAATCCCGCTTAGAATGGAAATGCCGGGAACCTGGGCTAAGGTCTCGGTAGCCACCGCCCTTGTTGATATGCCGCCACCCATCCGATAACGAGGAGCAAGGCTATCTACCAGCCGCCAAAGACCCCAATCCCCACCGTCAGGCCGAAAACAAACGCATTACCCGTGTGAGCTACTGCTGCGTTCACCGCCCCTAAAACCGAGATGGTCAGTTTTCATAAGCCGACCCATGACCTCTCCAACGCGTACGGTCGTCTGAAGTGACAATGGTGTCCGTAGTGTCATTCAATCCAGCGAGGTGATCATGGCTCCTGTGGATGGCAAATAGATATCGATATCACATTTCGTCTCCACGGCCCAATTCTTCTAGAAAGTGTTCCTCGTTCCACGCGAGTGATTATATGGATTAAATACGGTTGGTCCGTAATCCGATAGTCACTGAGGGTTGACGGACTTGAGGAGAACAGCTCCTGTCCGCAATACCATCGATATGGCTAACGGCATCCTCACTTATTGTCGGGTATCCTCAGCGGGACCCCCTGGTTTTGTCAACTTGTATTCACAGAGACCTTTTTCCGGTTGCCCCCTGTCCATAAGCTAAGAGCCAATCGCTAACGCGATTGCGCCGCGAGTTTATGGACTATCATCACGAGATCCCCCCTTAATTAATTCGTATTATATGCATTCTATCAGAGCCTCCCCGCTTCATACTGTGGATAGTGCAAGATTTTGAAATATTTTCGAGTCACGGTTTGACGATGGCCACTCCCTGTAAGAATCTGAGGTATACCCGACAGTTACCAGGACCTTTTCACATGCCCGCATATGCCCAAGAGCCGCCGTCGACAGGCACTGGAATGGCCGTCACAAACCCCGACGCCTCATCATCAAGCAGCCACATGAGAGTTCCCAGCAAGCCCTCGGAGGTGCCCAGTCTCTTTGCCGGGGTGTGTTTTAAAATATCTTGAGTTCTCTTCATCCACGAATCGTCTTCATGAATAAGCAAGCGTTTATTTTGTTCGGTGAGAAAGAAGCCACGAGCGATAGCATTCACTCTCACTCACACTCCCACCCCCGCTAAATACGTCGCCAACTACCGGGTAAAGTTTTCTAAGGCAGCCTTGCCTGCACTATTAAAGTTAGCGATTAATAGCGCAATCGATCATGGCGATCGGGAATCCCGGGCTTTCTCCAAAAGTACGTGGTCGCGACGTCACACCACTCCCGCGCGTTGACACCGTTGTTGTTGGAGTCGCTGAAAGACACGGTTCCACACCGCGATATGAATGTGGCCTTTTAGAAGATCCCATCGGCCTTCCAACGATATCGTCATAATTATCGAAATCTAACTTCTTCTTTGACATGAAGATCAATCAGTCCCTTGACAAGCTATCCTAGAGCTCTCAAAATGTACATAAAATATAACACGAATTAATTACTTGAAAATACTGGTAAATTAACGCTCCCTAGGAGGGAAATTGATGTCTACCCATGATAATTGTCCGAATCCAAAGCCCACCGATCAGTTCGCGTTTTGATTATGGACTGTGGGGAATCCAAGGGCGCAATTCGTTTGGGAAGGCGGGCAGACCTTCCTTGACCCCGACCGGCTCAGTGAAGGAATTAAGTTGATTGCGGGTCTAGAGGGTTATGTTCCATGCCAATGAATGTGATACCCATGGCAGCCGGCCCGAGCAACCCGACCAACTTAAACTGAGGAGGATGTACTTGTGAAATCTTCAGATTCTTTACAAAACGAACTCAATCTGTTGGAGAAACTGGACCGTCAACCAACGAGCCAGTTTTATTGGTCGCTTACTTTGCTCGCAACCATTGGAGGGTTTTTGTTTGGTTATGATACTGCCAATATTGGATCGGCACTTAACTTTCTTCCTTATCATTTAAGCCCTTTAGCCGTCGGCTACCTGGTTGCTGGAGCATCGTTGGGTGCTGCGGTGGGAGCGATCTTGGCAGGGCGCGTAACTGACCGCATGGGGCGCAAGTCTCTATTGGTCTTCGATGCGGGTTTGTATGCGGTTGGAGCCTTATTATCGGCCTTCGCATTCAATCTTGCTATTCTCTTGATAGCCCGTACTCTCATTGGATTGGCAATTGGAGCCGATTCGGCCATAGCGACGGCTTATATCGCTGAATATGCGCCTAAGGACAAACGGGGTAAATTAGGAATTTTGCAGCAATGGATGATTACCGTTGGAATTTTGATGGCCTATGTTGTCGCCGTTATTGTTCTCACACTTTGGCCTCAACTTGCCGGATCAATTGACTGGCGCCTTTTGCTGGGGCTTGGTGCCGTGCCGGCAATCATTGGTTTCTTGATGCGAGTTCGAATGCCGGAATCCCCGCGATGGCTTATCGATCACGGGCAGTTTAACAAACTGAAAAAAATTCTCCAGATGCTGGGAATTGAGGTCTCAGATGCTGATATTCTTACACTAGCTCAAAACAACAATAAGATATCGTCAAAATCCTCGCCACGAACGAAAAACTCCGGTGTAACAAAAGCCCTCGTCATCGCGAGTGTCTTTATGATCTTTCAACAAATTACCGGCATTAACATTCCGATGTATTATGGGCCCAAGATCCTAAAATCATTTTTTGCAAGCGGGTCCCAAAATTTAGTTACGTCTTCGATACATAGCGTCGAAGCCACTGCCATACTGGCTTTGGTGTTCGTACTGGCTCAATATCTCGCTTTTCGTCATATTGATCAATATGGACGCAAGCGCTTAGCCGCTTTAGGTTATGGCGGAATGGCTCTGTTTATGCTGATTGCCGGGATAGGTTTAATGACCTTGCAGGGATTAGGACGCGGCATCGTGATTCTCGTTGCGTTTAGTGGATTCATTACTTTTTTTGCTTGGGGCGTTGGGGGTACCGGATGGCTCATTCAGGGCGAGTACTTTCCCACCGAAGTTCGTGGAAGAATGGCCGCCACGGTAGCCACAGTAGATTGGCTAGCTAACTTTGTTCTCATTGAGGTGTTCCCGCTGTGGCAGAAAGGGGTAGGACTGGCCTGGGTAATGATTTCATTTGCGGTACTGTCGCTATTGGCCGTATGGTTTGTCGCACGTTTTGTGCCGGAAACCAAAGGATTATCCGTAGAAGAAATCGCACAAGTGTTTAACCGCACTTAAGTCAATAAATATTAGGAAACCCTTGCGAATACGATTGGTCCTTCGTAGGGAAGAGATTCAAAAGGTGGAAACGATGGTAGCCCTGTCCAGGGGCACCATCTCCGCCGAGCCCGATTTGGACATATATGTCTCACAAGGGGTCTCGGTCGATGATGCGATTGGGAAGCCAGACGGTTCAAGCTACATCATCCTGCCTTGCCACCCGACAGGGTGCCAGAGGGCCCCGACATCTTGTGGGATCGATCCCTGATTGACAGCTAACGCGGAGAGTGCCGCCCTCCATCGAGCGCACCGTTGGCAGCGGTGCCGCCGCACAACAAGGGGAGGTGTCGCAACTTACAACAAGGTAACATCGCCAATCAGCCGGCATCGACCGATTACCTTTCCAGATCTTGATTATTCGACTCCTACCTTTTTTAGGAAGGCCGTATATCCCCTAGTGTCGCCGGTGTTTGTGGGTATCGTTATGAGTCAAGCCAAACACGCCGTCCGCTCTATGACTGACTGGGACGGTGTCGTTCAGGCCGCCTGCCTTCACGGGTTGCCTCAAACAGAACTTGACCAGCCCATCGGCTGATTGGCCACCCACTGGGTGAAATTTGACCACTTGGCGCTCGCATCGGAGTCGCACTCTATGTTCCATCGGGCGCTGCTCGAGATCTTGATCCAAGCAATACCCTTGCAGTGGCGGCACCCTCCCAATGGCTTTCTATTGAATCCCCAAATCGTGCCAGGATTTCGCAAAATCGTCGTCCATCCCCCAAAATTGATCCCCGTGACGCCTTTTGGATAACGAGCGCAATCCGATTGGGACGATTGCGATCCTGGGCGCCCCTTATCCACGCTACACGGCTTTTTGGGTCGTTATCTGTAATCGCATTCAGTAGTTGGTCAACGACCCCGCCCTGAAGGGCGGATCTTGCGACTCCCCGGAAGTGCGGATGATAGCCGAAGCCGTCTCCTTCCTTAAGGTGGGGTCGCATTGTAGGGTGGTTGACAGCACCCTCACGACTACGGGCGTGCCGCGGTCACACCTGTCACCCGGTACGCAATTCCCTGGCGGTGCAGGTTCATGGCGCCAATCCGATCATC
>PXYT01000005.1:0-2854 GCA_003023725.1 Sulfobacillus benefaciens
TGTATATTTCGGAAAATCGTTAACACCGATTTCGGAAAGTCGTGAACAGGCATTCCGGTAATGCGTTAACACGCAGTCCGGAAAGGCGTTAACACCGATTTCGGAAAGTCGTTACCAGGTATTTCGGAAAGTCGTGAACAGTCCCCGGGGATCTAGCAGGAGTCCTCTCTGACATCTAGAAAACAGGTCAGGGAGGTGAATGTTTTGATGATCTCAAAGAGGAGGTTCACGATGCGCCAAATTCGTGAAATTTTACGGTTGTATCATGAACAGCACTACAGCTTGCGGATGATTAGCCGCAGTCTTGCCATGTCGCATGTGGCGGTGAAAAAAGTGGTGGATCGGGCGCAGGCCGCCGGGTATACCTGGCCTTTAGACCCCGAGTGCACCGATGCGGTCTTGGACCAGGCGTTATATCCCCATCCTCAGGGCCGGCCGCTGAAGCGGCCGGAACCCGATTGGAGCACCATCCATCACGAACTGCAGCGGAAAGAGGTGACGCTTGCGCTGCTGTGGCTGGAATATAAGCAACAGTGGCCGGATGGCTATCAATACACCCAGTTTTGTGCCCACTATGAGCATTGGGCGCAAGCCCTGGATGTGGTCCTGCGGCACCATCATACGCCGGGCGACAAAATGTTTGTCGATTATGCCGGGGTAACCGTGCCGATCCACGATGCGATCACCGGCGGCGAATTTCCCGCCCAGGTTTTCGTGGCCACCTTGGGAGCAAGCAACTATACGTTTGTGGAAGTGCAGCCCGATCAAAGTCTGGCGTCCTGGATTCAAGGGCATGTGCATGCGGTCGAAGCCTTTCAGGGGGTGCCCCTCGCGGTGGTCCCGGACAATTTGCGGAGCGGAGTGGCCCACCCGGATCGGTACGAGCCCGTGTTGACCGTCACCTACCAAGAGTGGGCACACCATTACCATACCACGATCTTGCCCGCACGCGTTCGTAAACCGCGGGATAAAAGTGCCGTCGAGATTCATGTGAAAATTGTGGAACAGCACGTGTTAGGCCCCTTACGTCATCAGACGTTTTTCTCGCTCGCCGAAGCGAACACGGCCGTGCAGGCCTTGGTGGATCAGCTCAACCGCCGACCGTTTCAAAAAATGCCTGGGAGCCGCAGAACGCGCTGGGAACAAGAGGAACGGCCAGCTTTGCAGGCCCTACCGGCTCAACGCTATGAATTCGCGGAATGGCGGCACGCACGGGTGCATATTGACTACCATATCGAAGTGCTCGGGTCTTACTATAGTGTTCCGTATACCCTGGTGCAGGCCGTCGTGGACGTCCGGATGACGGCGACCCTGGTCGAAATCTTTTATGATCAGGAACGCGTCGCCAGCCATCTCCGGGCCAGTCGGCCGCAGATGTGGATGACCGATCCTCACCATCGTCCGGCTCACCATCAAGCGGTGTTGGACTGGACTCCGGACCGCTTCCACGCCTGGGCAGGCCAGTTTGGTCCGGCCACGACCCACGTCATTGATCAGATTTTAGCGACGCCGGTCTATCCGGAAGATAGCTATCGCCGGTGTTTGGGCATTTTACAAGGCCTCGGTCGCCGCTATGGATCCGCTGCCGTCGAAGCGGCCGCTGTGCGCGCCGTGGATTCCCGGGTCTTTTCTTACCGGGGGATCAAGCATTTGTGTGAACAGGCGGCGACGGAACAGGCCCCGCCGGCCTCGAACGAGGCCGAGGTTTCGCCTGGGAATATCCGTGGTGCCCAGTATTATGACCAACCGGGACAAGCCTTACCGAAAGGAGACGAGACCCCCTCATGATCACATTCCCCGCACCGGGAGGCATTCGAGGGCCCCCACCGCGGTGTTTGGCGCCGAGGGTCATGCTGGGGGTTCTTCATCAGAAAAGAGAAAGGGATGAGAAGATGTTATCAACTGCAACCGGAGAACGTTTACGCCAACTGGGCCTGCTGGCCATGGCCACCGCCTGGCAAGCGCAAATCCAAGATCCTGCGATGACCGCCTTGTCATGTGATGATCGCTGGGGTCTCCTCGTCGATGCCGAATGGATGGCTCGGATGAATCGCCGCACTCAGCGCCGAGTCCAATCCGCCCATTTCCGTCTGTCCGCTACCCCGGAAGATGTGGATTATACGCCCGAGCGGCGACTCGATCGTCCCCTCTTGGCTCGCCTCTTCCAAGGGGCCTGGATTCTGGAACATCACAACGTCTTGATTACCGGTCCTGCCGGGGTCGGCAAAACGTTCCTGGCTACCGCGATCGGGTGGGCGGCTTGCCGCCAGGGATTTTCTGTGCGCTATTACCGGCTTCCCATGTTGCTGGAAGATTGGGCACTGGCCCAAGCGGACGGACAAAGCCGGGCCCTGGTCCGGCAGCTAGCGCATTATGCCGTGCTGATTTTGGATGACTGGGGCTTAACACCCCTTTCCCCGACCGAAAGTCGGGACATGCTGGAACTCTTTGATGCCCGCTATGGGCAGGCGGCGACCATTCTCACCAGTCAGTTGCCGGTGGAACACTGGCATGGGGTGATGGCCGAAGCCATGCTGGCAGACGCCATTTTGGATCGCGTCGTGCACAATGCCTATCTTCTGGCTTTGCAGGGGGAATCCATGCGGAAACAGCTGTCTCCGACAGCTCTCGGGAGTCCCCCGCCCCGACCCACGACGAGACCCTGAGTGTCCCTAGCCCTAGACAGAAGGGAGAACAAGATGGCTGGTATGCGCGGGCAGCGGAAGCGGCATGCTTCCCTTCGCTTCGACCACGGGGGAAGGCCGCCTTAGGCGGCCAATGATGGCCAAGCCGCGACCCGGGGCGGGAAAATCCCCGAGCCCGCTCTTGCCAACGACCGTCTCAGGGAGTACAA
>PXYT01000005.1:3021-115378 GCA_003023725.1 Sulfobacillus benefaciens
ACCAATGACGTAGACGGCCATTTGCGCCGACAAATCAAACATCAAACGTCTCGCGCATCGTGCGGTACCTCAGATGGTGCAGTGTTCGCGAAATGCGACGAAGGCCGTGCCATTGCACACTGCGGCAACGCGTTCCATGGTTAGTGGCCGAGAGCGATTGAGCAGGGTCTGACTTATCCCCAATTTTATTGTCAGTATTATCGGCATAGGACAAATTGTCTACGCAAAGGAGAATGTGTCTCCTCTGCCACCGAAGTCTTTTACCGAAGAGAACCCGGTTCTTCGATTTCCGACAAAGAGGCACATGGATGATTCCAAGCGAGTCGATTATCCACGTTTTTGCTACACATGGGCCACACGGCGCCAGTCTCAACGCACCACGCTGGCCGTATTAGTCTGGTCCGTCTTGTCCCGTCCCCTGTTGGGGGTGAGCAAAATCGGGCATCACTGGGCGATGGCTGGCGGAACGTCCGCCAAACACGCCATCACACGCGTGGATCGGTTTTTGGGGAATGGGCGAATCGATAGGACAGTCGCCCCAGGCAATCTCATTTCCCCTGATCTGGGCGGCATTCGGGAAGCGTTGATCACCCCGGATTGGACGAGTCCGAAGGATGGGGTGCATCAGATTCTGTCCCTGAACGGGCGGACTCCTGGGCGGGCCATCCCCTTATCCGGGGTCACCGTGCACCAGAATGCTCTCAAAGATCCGATGCGTGAGGGGGGAACATCGCGCTCGTGAACCACGTCGCGGGGCTGTAGCCCTGCTCCTGTCATCCGATTCTGTTAGCGGATCGGGGATTTGCCGCCATTGAGCTCGTTCATGCGTGGAAAAGGGATCACGTGGGCGGGGATGGGATCATTCGTGGCTAAGGGGCGACTGGGGTCGAGATCCGACCTGGGGCGTGGGTTCCCCCCCTGGCCACCCCCTGGCGAAACACCGCCCGGTGTGGCAGGATTTGTTGTCTGTCCGGTATGGCCAATCGTAATGGGGACCAGGCCTCTCGGTGCCGGATCGTCATCCGGGCGGACACGGGGTATCTTTTAAGCCGATCATGGAGTGACCCGCGGTGACGATCCCGAGGCCGCACATGTGTTCCGGTGGATCAATGCCACTATCAGCAACGCGAAAGCGATGATTGATGGCCCATTTCACGGGAGCGGACGCGCCCATCAGCAACTCTTCTATCTTGACGAGTTTGCATACCGACTCAACCGTCGGGGCTATGGCACCCGCATCGCGGGACCGTCTCCTGATGCTTCCCAACCCCTCCACACCCCTACGGCACTTAACCCGGGCAAGGAGAAAGCCCGTTTTTGCCGACAAATCGTCGGGATAAACACAGGATGACATCTAGTGTCATCCTCATTAAGACAAGTGGGCTAAAAACTTGCAGAATTTCCCGCCGGGTCCTTCGGCCTCGGCCTGACAACTAAGCACTAATCCCCGCCATAATTTGGGATGCCCGTTTTAGCCAGATGATGCTATCCCTACAACTTAACTTGTCTTGGAACTTAACTTGTCTTGGGATGTACGTTGAAAATTGATACTCCTCGGGTAGATCCCCGAGGGGTACTTCGAAAATTCTTGATGTCCTCGTCCTTTATCGCGAACCGGCCGCGATATCATCCCTCTTGTTTCCGCAAATGCCAGACACGAACCCGTGGAGCATTTTGTGTCAAGAGTTCTCTACAGAAAGGGGAGGCGTTTTTGCCCTACGAAAATACCTTCCTGTTCCCCCGGAACATACCATCCCAAATTGCGTCACGGGGATTCCGTTCTGCAGGGTGGAGAGGATAGTTCTTTCCTCCCGTGTTCAGGGCCGGGTGGTTGCCATCTATCAAATGATTGGATCTCAGAAAAACGACAATTGTAGAAAGCGCAGGCTCCCTTCCGCCTGTCCTTTCTGCAATTGTCGCTCCTGCAATCAGATCTGCAGCCACTCCTGTATAGCTATCCGGGTCAAAGGATCCGGGCTGGATTCTGGCGAGAGCATCGCCCACAGGTGTTGTTGACATTCCTGTTGGACGCGTTGACGACAGGTCGCGCACCAATAAACCGCTGATCGAGAGGATTTCTGAGCTGCAGAAGCCCATTCGGGTTCAGCCACTCGCCGTCCACAGTTCACACAACGACGAATCATCGATAGGACCTCCTTCAACTAGTGAATATAACATAGTATGAACGAGTTACCATGGAATAACAAGTCTTTTCCCTATCAATAGAAGATTCTGATTATAATTGGAGCAAAATGTGCCCGTCCCCCAAAAGACGCGACACGAGTCTTGTGTTTTCTCGCAAATTACGAACTGATCTGTCTCATCCGGGGCATCGCACAACCTGAACTACCATGAAAAACTTCTGTTAACATGTATAAAATTGGCACTATCTTTGGCGGGGCGATTAGAGTGATGGCGTCAGAATAACGAGGCACGATTTTAATATGACCTAAACAAGCGGAAGGTCGTGTTGGGCACCAGTTCGAATTTTCTCTGTGAAGTGCCTGTCATCATGATCAGTCTAAACCATTAGGCTAATTTCCCGGTAAATTATCACGAGTGGATAATGCACATCGATAATTCCCATTAAGGTCAGGGGCTGTTTAATCTGTCGAACTTCTCGAAGTCCACTGGTGTCTCGATGGCGATACGGGCTCCGCTTGGTCAAACACACGCACCCACGTGAGGCCGACGTTGACTTGTGAAAAATGTCCTTATCACCACAAGGTCTTCGCATATTTCTTTTGTCCACGAATGTCTCAGGTGACCCCAAAATTATCCGCACGAAAGATACCGTATCGCAAACCTTTCCGCCTCTCCTTCCGTTATACACATGAAAGGAAAGAGGAGGATGTCCTGGTGGCCGATATGAAACGGCAGGATGATGAACTGTGGGCCAGACTAATTCATGACTATGGTGATCCCCTCATTCGTTTTGCCCATAGTTATGTTCATGATTTGGACACGGCTCAGGACATTGTTCAAGAGGTCCTCATCCGCGGATACCGGCAACAGCAAAAATACCCACACAAACCATTCCATGCTGGATGGCTATACCGAGTAGCCAGAAACCTCGCCATCGACGTACTGCGAAAGAGACAACGGGAAAAGCCAGTCGCGGATTTACCTGCCAGGCTATTGGCCCGGGAATCCGACATGACACTGGTTACGGATGTGGAAGAGACCCTCAGACAACTCACTGCCCGGGAACGAGATACGCTGTGGCTGTTCTATTATCAGGAGTGGTCCATTACGGCTATCGCACAACACCATCACACGACGGATGCCGTCATTAAAGGCCGTCTCTACCGTGCCCGCAAGCATTTTCTACGTCTATGGAAGGAGGAACCGGATGAATCCCCAGGGACCTTTCAATGAAGAGCAGGGCAATGAAGAAGAATTGCGTAGATTTTTTATGCAGGCAGGTCTGCCCGCTCCCGATAAGAGCCTTCATCTTGACCGAAGCAAGCTGAAGGGACCTCCCAGCATATCCACCAGGCGACTCGGCATGCATGTCGAGTGGCTTTGGGTCACCTTGTCGGTGGCGATATTTCTTATTCTGTTCCTCATCATCCCGCCTGTGGCACATATTCTCCCGCAATCGGCTACTAGCGGAACCATGGGCGCGGCCACCCATTCGACCACCAAACAGCCGCCCATCTCTCCTCAGCAGCAGCAAGCCGTGAACGTTGTGCGACAATATCTCAAGACGCACCATGAGAACCCAGGCCCCATCCTTGCGGTTCGGAAAATACCGGCGACAACAGCCAATCAGATTCTCGGCAGGACATTTGCTGCATCAACCCCAATTTGGCGGATCACTGTCAGTGGTCCTCTCAGCGACAATCAAAGAATTGTGTTTCCGGCATTAACGTTCTACGTGAATCAAAGTGATCACCGGGTAGAGTTCAGCGGCTATGGTCCGATTAATCGTCAAGAGGCTCGCACAATAGCTACTCAGTGGGCTAATCTTCACCGTTTACACACAGCGCCCGTTCATCCGGTTGTCATGTCGGTAATCCAAGTCACGAAAACAGCGTTAATCCACAAGGCGGGGTGGCAGCCCGGCATTCCGGCTTGGGTATGGCAAGTGACCTTTCGGGAGAATCTCCGCAATCCTTCACGTCAAGTCATTTATATTAATCCGGCGACAGGGTCTGTCATGATTTGGAAGTTCTGATCACGAACAAGAGGAGGTTTCGCGGATGAAAGCCTTTCGCCCTTTCGCGAAAAAGATGTGGCTGGTGGGGTTGGGCGTGACCGTCGTGTGCCTGGGGGGACTGTGGCTGGCAACCCGCCACGTTACACCAACACTGTTCTCGGGAGGGTCTGCCTCCAGTGCGGCAGCCAGTCCCCAAAGCACTTCCCCGACGCACTCTTCCGTTCAGACGTCCCCGAATGCGCGGCTGACCGAAGTTAGCGCCACTCTCACACTGGAGGCCATTCGCGTTATGCCTGTGGAGCACACCATTACCCAGGAGATTTCCCATGAACACGGTTACATCACACAGTTGCACGTGTTTAGCGTTCCTCATTCTCAGGACCACGTGGCGATGAGCTTTCGCATTCCCGAAACAATTGTATCCCCATTCACCGCGCATCTGGAATCATTAGGGCACACAGTGAGTTTTTCGCGCACGGGAGTGGATGTGACACGACAATACAACACACTGAATCTGCAAACCGTCACCCTAACCGATGAAGTAAATGCATATCGGCAACTATTCCGCAAGGCGACCAACATGAAGGACATGCTGCAAATACAACAGGCATTAACGAAAGTCGAGACCCAGTTGCAAGCGACGACTCAACAAAAGACACTGCTGACCCATAATGTGCAATATGCCTCAGTGCAGTTGACGCTAATACCCCACACGTCGGCACCGCCGCATCCAACCCGCTATGGATTTCTCAAGGCGATGGCCCTCTCTTTGCGCCAAATGGGCCGTTTAGCCAACCTCACCGTAATGGTTCTGGGTTGGATAACGCCCTGGCTGCTGTTCCTTCTGATTGCGGGTTTGGCGGGACGATATCTGAGGCGGTTCTGGGCGGCACACCAGACAACCAAATCCTAGACAGAGGTTGCTCGTCTAATTAAGGTGGTACTTAATGCCTGCCCAACACGTACAAACCACAAGCCTTGATCGTGACAAGGCTTGTGCGTTAACAGCAAGCACGGCAGAACCCCCGGAAGACGACGAAGGGGGTCAGACAACTTTACCCCTTCATTCACTCCCCAGGGACTCAGGCAGTCGTCAACCTGGCTCGAATGCGGACCATTCTCATGTAGCCGATGTGGATTTGTGAGCATGATGAACCGGTATCGCAAATGGTCGGAAACCTTTACGAATTATTCGGAAAAGAAGGAAAGACCTCGCGTTCGGTGCGTGGATGACCCCAGGCCTGCGCAGGCTTCGGCCTCACATTGCATAGGTCTAGTCCGGAGCCACCTTACTCCATGCGTGCCTCCATGTTGGGGGGATGTTTCTGAGAGACATCTTGCGGGTACCGGCTTGCAAGATAAGGAAACCCCTCACACGCCAAGAAGAGGATACTCCCCAAAGTCACGCCCCTCTATGAAGGAAAAAAAAAGACCAGATAAACGGCTGTTGTCTATCTTTGAGTTTACGTTTTTAGGCAACTATTGACACCACTATTTAATAATAAGTGCTATTTATCTATTATTGAGATGACACATTCATCGAACGAATTAATATCCGAAAGGTAATCCAATAGGAAGGGTCGGGGTACAATGGCATCATATCATGGAAGATTCGGGCGGGTCGCCTTTACTTTGACGGGGGCTGCCCTTTGGGCTCTGACCGGCATCCCCATCGAGGCAGCTTCAATACCGGTTGCAACCAATTTGGTAGCCCAGGGACCCAATGGCGTTCAAAATCCAGGCACCTCATTGACTTATTCCGCCACGGCCCAGGGACATGGGGGCACTATCGAATACCAATTTTGGGAACAAACCGCATCCGGCTGGAAAGTCGTTCAGAACTATTCGCCACAAAACTCCTTCACAATTCACAACGCCGCTGCCGGATCCTATCCCGTGGCGGTTTATGCCCTAACCGCGCAGCAGATTAAGGCAGGGGACTGGAGTCAAGCCGTACATCAGCAGTTTGTCGCCAATGTAGGCAGTCAGGTGATTCTCACTGCGTCCTCATCGTCCATTTCAACCAACGAACCGCTCACGTTAACGGCCCAGGCTCTTCATCTCATTAACCCCGTTTATCAATTCTGGTATAAGACTCCACGTGGCCAATGGGTTGGATCGAACTACGGAACCTCGCCCACCTTCACCTTTCATCCCAAACAGCCAGGAACCTATGACCTCGTGGTCTACGCGAAAGACCCTGTAGCTCCGGATACCGCAGAGTTTTCCGTCTGGAATACGGCCGAGGTTACGGCGTCGTCACCCAACAGTCCGCCCCTGAGTGTGGGATATGGCAATTTCTCTCTCAGCGGGACAACGCCCGGGTCATCTTGGTACGACATGATTCACCACTATAACCAGTTAACGACAATCGCTCCCCTATGGTACAAGGCTCACCGAACGGGATCACTGACGCAAACAGCGTCACAGACGCAAATTACTACCGTCGTGAATCAGGCGGCCACCGAACATCTTGCCGTGTGGCCGACCATCCGCATGAATAAACCACTGCCGCAAGGCTGGGCGAACACGGAAGAGGCGACTCAGCTCATCAAAGAACTTACCCAGACCGCGCAATCAAATCACTACCAAGGTTACACGCTCGATTTTGAAAGTTTGAACACAACCGGGGGATCGACACTGGTCACTTTTGTTTCCAATCTGGCACAAGCCTTGCATGCTCAGAACCAAAAGTTGATGGTAGACGTGCTGCCGTTGCCGGATTCGCGCTATCCTTATGCAGAATTGGCGCAGTACGCCAATTACTTGAACATCCTGGCCTATCCCGAATACACCACCGGCAGTCCCTCGCTTACCGCACCCAATCCCGGACCCACGGAAGGACTCCCTTGGGTTAAGGCCGCGATATCCGCGGCATTGAAGGTGGTTCCGGCCCGCCAGTTGCTTTTGGGCATCGCGCCCTATGGTCAAAGCTGGACCTACACCAATCAGGGATTTCAATCAGGCCTAGCCATTCCGGATCGGACCATCGAAGAGAATCTAGCTCATCAAGCCGGCCAATGGGTCTTTGATCCTGTGCAAGGCGAACTGCAAATCTCCACCGGCTCCACGGCCACTGCCCCTTCGGCGCCCCTCAGCGCCAACTCAAGCTCTAATCCAGCCGTACAAAATCTTCAAAACATCTTGAATGTTGTTCTTCTACGATACGCCCTCAGTCATAACCTCACACCTCCTGCTCTTTTGGCGACCAGTGGCATTGTTGGTCACAACACAACACAAGCCATCCAGGCTTTTCAAGAGGACTTTCACGTACCCGGCGCCACATTGGGAGTCTATGGGCCGTCAACCGCCCAAAGCCTCCAACAAGTGATACAGCAGGAAAACATTGGCGACACCGTATCGTGGGATGAAAACTCCGAAGCCGCAGGCATCTTAATTCAAGCGGCCATAGCGGCACGGTTCCGGGGTATTAGCATCTGGCGTCTGGGCTATCAAAGTCCGAGCTTGTGGGATGTCTTGAAGGCTAATCTCAATTAGCAAGAAGGGGTATAATTTCATCCCGGATGGCGATAAGGAGCAATATCGAGAATTAGACCAGATAGCGGACGCAAAATGCCCGGCGATACAACAAACCTCCTTGTGCCAGTACCACTAGATAGAATGATGGCGTTAATGAGTATTCATTGAAAGAAACATTTGTGTGCTGGACAAATGACGCTTTGCCCTTTGTTCTGGACCTCTTCGGGAGAATAAGGGACAAAATGGGGGGTTTCTTGGACCCGCATACCCCATGGAATTCCGCGGCAATTCGTAGGATATGCGTTTTTAATGTGCCATCAAGCCATGAAACAATGTGGTAATCGACGTAATTACTAGAAAGAGCTTTGCTTAACGAGGTATTGATGATGTAGTACATGGGATTTCCGTTAGCGTCATATCCATAATCGCTGTGATAAGGGGTTTTGAAACCAAAGCTTCGGTTCCGCTGAGAGCACTTAAACCATGGGTGGTTGTTGTGGATGTGGATATATCCAAGTCGCAAGTTTCCCTCTAAAAGGATTAAGTTTTCTCCGTTGGGAGCAGTTATCCAGTCAAGCGTAGTATTCCATGAGGTAGACGATGGGATGATCATTGTAGGGTTATTGACGATGTGAGGAGTCGCTGATAATTGATGAGTGGGACTGGACGCTGCAAATGTTGGCATTTGAAGACTTAATGTAAGTGTTAATGTACCTAATAGACCGATTAACATTTTGGCTTTCAAAGTTATCTCTTGTCATGGTTTGTTAACGCAATGTGCCAGATCGCTTCATCATCAGTGAAATCTCCCCAAATATCTTGCGGGCAACCCGTTAAGCATTGACGCATGTACCATAATAAATTCTTAATTGTTTCTGCATTTGAAATGGGTGTTACTACCAGAGGAACCCACGGAGGAGCAGTAAGCGCATAGAAAAAATACTTTCGTACCGACTCTACATCATTGTGCTTCGATTCCAAGGTGGTAACGATATCCCAGTCCCATTCGATAGGAGATTGGTTGCAATGCCAATTCCTTAGGCTTCCCCAGTATTTCGCATGGATGAACCATCTTCCGTCCATGATGTCTCTTACGCTAATTTTACAAATCCATCCGTACGAAACAGTACCAATCTGCGATTCGTCGATTGGATCGTGATATTGTTTCGCGAGGATTTTTGGCGTTAAGGGATGCTTAAGATAATGATAAACCACGTTTAGTTCATTCATTATGGAGCATCCTTCCCTTCTAAAGTCTCACCAGGGTTTATCTTAGCAATAGCTTAGAATTTTCGCAAAGCATAAGCCAATTGCCAATGGCGCTTTTTCCCTTGTTCTGGAGGTCATTGGAAGAATAAGGGACAGATGGGGAGGTTAATGGACCCGCATACCCCGGGGCACATCGCACTGATTCGATGGAGCGTCAAACCACAACCAATCTTGGATTCCTGGGCTCGCGGCCGTCATCGCGCATGACATGTGAAGCATCGCGGCCAGATTCTTTGAGAAACCGCTTCCGGATGATTCAACCGATCGATGATTACCCAAAGGATCCAGCAGAACCGGGGAACGGTGAAAAAATGGCGCAACCGCTGGGCCCAGGCGGTCCCGGAAATCGACGAGAAGGAAATCGAGAAGCCTTGGGCATCAGCCTGGACCCTCACCGTGGTCCTGGAAGATGCCCCCTCGACCCGGGAAACCCTGTCGTTGTACTCCAGAACCCGTGGCGCAAATTATCACGCGATCCTGTCGCACTCCGGCGGAGTGCGATTTCCTCCTCACGCATTGGGGACTTTATCGCATACTATAACAAACACTTGGCGAAACCCTTCCAATGGACCTTCAACGGAAAATTACTAAAAGTTTAGTGGAGGGAATGATTACGCATTAACGCCATCGTGTGCAAGTCACCGACAGTCATTTGATCCGCTAACTCATTCTTCATGTGATCGGCGCATCATACAAAAAACACATAGTTCAGTCTGTATCGCCGTGTTAAAATTATAAAGAAAGTTGAAGGCAAAGAGCCTAGAAAGTCAATTACCAAGAACGAGGTGAACCGTGAATAAAAAAGGTGAGTACGCTTGGGTTCTAACCAATGACAAGAATAATGTGCCGAAACAGCCAAAACAAAGGAAACCCTCCTCAAAGTCTGCAGGTCCAGAGAAAAATCCTTCCACAGTATACGAACTGGAAGTCACGCTCCAATACATCAAGCCACGGATATGGCGGCTTTTCACTGTACCCTCCTCCATTAGCCTGGAACAGCTCCATGAGGCGCTGCTTGCGGTCATGGGATGGGTGGGAGGACATCTGTGGGAATTTGACGTTCAAGGGGTACATTACGCAGATCCCGTTGCAGTCGGAGACGCCTCGGTGCAAGCGGCGGACAATGTGCATTTGAGCGATGTCATTTCACGCCGCGGCAGTACGTTTGAGTATATTTACGACTGGGGGGATGAATGGCGCCATAAAATAAAGGTAAAGAACATTCGCGCCCTCCAAACCGGCGAAAGCGTACCGGCCCTTCTTGACGGTGCTTGCGCATGTCCTCCCGAAGATGTGGGAGGTGTGCCCGGATATGCCATGTTCTTAGAAGCCATAAACGATCCAAATCATCCCGAACATGAGGAATTGCTAGAGTGGGTGGGCGGCGATTTTGATCCGGACGAGTTTGATCGCAAGGCTCATCAGCGCAGTCTGGCTTCAGCGGCTAAACGGGGAAAATGGGCTGTGCCGTAGGACGGGCACAGAACATTCTCGCATACGGGCAAAAAAGGTACGGGCCACGGATCTGATAACAACAAGACCAGGGCCGTACTATTTTTTTGCTCACGGATAAGAAGACTGCCCCTCTTTAAGAAGAAAGAGCGTACCCGCCTATGAACACCGGATGAGTCAAAGAGCACAACAGGATCCGGTCCATTGGTCACTGTGCCAGGAGACACTAAAGGCCGGATTGCCGCATTGAGCGCACCGCATCGGGTCAAACCGCGGGGTGACCACATTGAAATAAACAGTAGCCTGAACCTGCAGCTGCCGGTGCTGAATGTTTAGCCGCACACGAACACGCGGCACATAGTATAACCGCAAATGGTCGATTCGTTGGTCCGTCGTAATACTGTAGGAGGTCTCCAAATCGGCCAGGCGGCGTTCCCTATCCATTTGCACCGATTCCCTCCTGGCCTTCAGACGCGCCAACTTGTCTGCCGCTTCTTCCCGGGACAGCCGTTTGTCTATGTCATTCAAAGCCGCTTCATAATACTCTTCCATCCGCTGGCGCTCATTCTGATAGGCCGCCGACGATTCCTGCTGCAAGATATGCCGCCTGTGCTCAATGCGGCGCTCCATTTGCAGCAGAGCCGCAGAATAGAGTGCGGCCAGCTCGATGCATGGTTCCACCGGTGTAGTCATACACGAAGATTCCTCGCGGCGCGGAGTCCATAAGACCTTTTGATAAGCATCGCGGACTTCCGGCAAAGGTAGTCCGTCGCCGCGGATTAGAACCGGCATGGCTTCTTCGATGCGTAGATCCGATTCGAATTCGGTGCGAAACATAAACAAAGCATCTTTCATCAGCACCAGGTGCTGATCTTGGATTTCGGGTTTCCGGCACTTGATAAAGTGAAACTGTTGCTGCAACATGGTGTCGAAATTCTCCGGCACACTGACGTTGTCGTGGGGATAGTACAGAACCAAAACCTGATACCGGTCCAGAACAAGGTGAACCAGTTGATCGAGAAATTCACTGCCATAGGTGGCAAAAATGGCATCTGGTCGTTCCTGAGCGACTTCAGCATCGAAGGTTAGGAGCAGGGGCGAGGTTCGCCTCTGGGTCATCTCTGCCGGCAAGAGTACTTCCCACAACGAGTAATCAATCTGTTCCATCACGGCTCCGAGCGCCGCGAGGCTGTCCGCCACAAACTGTTCCAGGCGTGAGTGCTTGTCCTCACTCGTCATCCGCCACCAACCTCTCAAATAGATTCTCGTCCAACTGTTTGATCTGATCGTAATGATTTTTGGCCTCACGCAATTCCTCACCTAAAACATCCATCCGCCGTTTCAAATCATGGCGGTCCTGAGCCGTCATGACAGTTTTCATCACCATGTCTTCAAAATCCGAAGACTTGGTCAGCCGTCCCAAAATCATATCCAATTCTCCAACAACCAGTTCGAATAAATTGATTTTGGCATCTAATAGGGTCAACACCTCGGCTTCGATGGTCTCTGCAGCAGAAAGATTGTAAATGCGGACGTCCTCTTCCTGCCCAATGCGGTGAATGCGTCCAATACGCTGTTCGATGCGCAGGGGATTCCAGGGTAAGTCAAAATTGACCATAACATGACAGAACTGGAGATTGCGTCCTTCGCCGCCGGATTCCGTCGACACCAGAACCGGCACATTATCCCGAAACTGCCGGATGGCGTCTTCCTTGTCCTGCCGTTTCATGCCTCCATGAAAAGACGCGCAGGGTATTCCCCGTTGTTGCAAATAGTCGGCAATAGATCTTTGAGTGTCGCGAAATCCGGTGAAAACCATGTTTTTCCGAGGGTATCCGTTGGAGCAAATCGGCGAGAATGCCGAACTTGGCACCCGGTCCCACATCTTGCGCCTGTTTGGCGAAGCCAAGCAACTGCTTTCGGACATGGGAAGATATGCCATCATGGTCAGCGAGGCTGAGCAAAGTCGGAAAACTGGCCAAGGGACTGGAGCCCAACTCTTTTTGCAGAATCTTAAGAGTGAAGGGAGTCAACACCCGCGTTCCGCCGGGCCCTTCCTCAAAATGGCCACGATAGCTTTCACGCACAAATTCACTCACATGGTCATAAAATTGACGCTCACTCGGGTTCAACTCACACTCCACCGTAATGGCCGTGCGCCTGGTGTTTATGACTCCAGTGTTGCTGCGTTTATTGCGAATCATCACCCGGCTCAAAAGTCGCCGGAGTGTTTCGGTATTTTTGGGCAACAGCCCATCGCGTCCTCCGCCAAATTGTTGGCGAAATGTAGATTGGGTTTGCAACTGCCCGGGAGTCAGCAAAGTAATTAGGTGAAAAAGATCGTCCAGCCGATTTTCAACAGGCGTCGCGGTCAAAAGCAACAGATATTTTTTACTCAGATTGTTAACGAGCCGGTATGCCATGGTGTTGGGATTGCGAACGTGATGAGCTTCATCGACGATGATCAAATCATACGATTCGGATAATAGCTTCTCCGACCAGACCGGGCGTTTGGCTGTGTCAATAGAGACGATCAGGAACGGAATTTCATGAAACGGATTGTCTGTCTGCCGGAAGGCTGCATCTTCATGACTCACAAACGATAAGTTGAACTTCCGCTCCATTTCCTCTTTCCATTGCAACACCAAGGAGGGGGGAGTGAGTACCAGAATGCGTTGGACCAACCCCCGCAGAACATATTCCAACGCAATGAGTCCAGCCTCCACAGTCTTGCCTAGTCCCACTTCGTCGCATAACAGAGCCCGCCCCCGCATTTGTTGCAGTACCTTGGTCACCGTGCGCCTTTGATAGTCAAAAGGTTCCACTCCCCGCACTACGTCCGGTGCCAAAAGACGATCGAAACCAGGTCTCAATGCCAGTTCCAGTGCCGTATCCCGCAAACCCGGAGCCTGATAGGGCACAGAGAGCACAGAGTTGGTCGTGAGAGCTTGTATCAATTTACCCACCGGACTCAGCTCGGCTGACGCGGATGGGGGTGTTTGGATGGGTGGGGAAGGTTCCACAGGAAACAGGCGGCACGTCAAGGGATCAAGGTTCACCACGGAAACTCCCAGCCACAGGGCATTCATCTTCCTTATCCATTTCCCGAGACCTTTTCCTACGATCCCACCTTGCTGGTAGTCTACGGCAAAAGTTCGCGACTTGCCGTGGTCAGAAATAAAGGTGATGGAGACCGGAACACTTTGCCGGAAGGGTTCCAGCACAGTTCGCAACGTCGCGTCAAATTCCAGAAAATCGACCTCAAGCCATTCCGGATTGACACTAATTTCGTAAATGAATCCTACACTCATTGACACATCGAACATACCCGACCTCCCGTTCAGCAAAATTATAGCAGAGAGTGTCTTTAATGGATGCCAATCTATCGGCAATCCCAAGGACGGTTACGGGCCGCGAAAAATCCGAACCACGGCCCGCCCCCGTCCCTCATCGCCTTAAGCATAATGTCGACAGCCTGAGAACGTTCGATTCTGTAAGGAGAGATTTACTCGCTTTGGCCTTAGCATGGAAAGCCAGGTCATAAAGAAGTTTCACTTGGTTTGCGTCTAAAAGCAATGCGCTATCATGAGGCGATCAAACATTTCCTTTCCAACCACGCCATCCTTCTCAAGCTGGGCATAGATCCCCAACGAGACGAAAATAGGAGTATGTTCCCTTTGGGATCAGATCGTCAAAAGTTTTCCTCGCCGGCGGGTTCTTTCCTCCTCCATCCCCAAAGCGAGCAAGCACCCCAAAAATAGGTTATGATATCGAAAGAACGTTTTGGCAGTCTCATTAGATCGCGGGCGATGTTCGAATTTTTTAACTCATTAGTTCCGTCGGGCAGGAACGAGCCGGAGGAAGCGCTGCGGATCGGCCTGAACACATCCCCGTTATGACCGCTGCCTCCGAGTCCAAAGGAATTTGCGAGAAAGAAGTTCACAGAATCAGGTGACACATGGTTAAAACCCAGGCATGCCGTTTGTTGGACACTATCAAAATTTCGTACACGCTGCATGAATACGACTGGGCCGAAGACGCATTGGACGCTGAGACAGTTGCCGGCAAACTGGGAATTTCCCCTTCCCGGATTTTCAAGACTTTGGTATTGCGCGGCGATATCACGGGGATCTTTCTGGTGTGCATCCCCGGTGATAGGGAACTCAATGTAAAGGCTGTCGCCAGTGTCAGCGGCAATAAAAAGGCGAGGATGATTCTGGTAAAGGACCTCGAATCTGTAACCGGTTATGTCCGAGGCGGAGTTTCGCCTTTGGGAGGCAAGAAAAAATACCCCGTCTACATTGACGCATCAATCCAGGATCTCCACTCGGTCAGTGTCAGTGCGGGGAAGAGGGGTCTTCAGATTTTCTTGACGTCTCTGGACCTAATCCGAGCCTGTGATGCCAAACTTGTCTCTGTTTGCTGCTGAGATCCCTTAGCACCCAAGGCGCTGCCTTTGCACGTCGAATGGGTTCCCCGAGAAGAAAGACCGCCCAAAACCCTCGCAGCGAGAAACCGGCGTCATTGGTCAACATGGGAGAGCATGCCAAGACTCATGTCAAGAATATATTCAACATAACAGATAGCGAGTAACAGAATGCTCTGCATGATCATAAGCATCAAGATCCTCTAAACGCATACGAATCGCCTTGAGAGGAGTCTACGCACATGGAAAATGGATGGATCTCCGTTGAGGGAGGGGAGCTGTATTTTGAAGAGCAGGGGCAGGGAAGACCTGTGGTCCTGTTGCATGCAGGTGTGGCAGATCGCCGGCAATGGGACCCGCAATTCGATTGGCTGGCCCGATCTTTTCGTGTGATTCGTTATGATGTGCGCGGATATGGAAACAGCCAGCCATCGAAACACCCTTTCGATTTGACCCAGGATTTGTTCCAGGTAATGGACCACCGAGATATCGAAACCGCGATCTTGGTCGGGTCTTCTATGGGCGGGAGTACGGCAATCCACGCAGCCGTGACGGCTCCGGAGCGGATCCAACGGCTGGTCTTGGCTGGCAGCGGACTATTTGGTTTTCAACCCTCGCGGGAGTTGCCCGAACCCCCGCAATATCGAGCAATGGAAGCCGCTATGGCGACGCGCAACATAGACCGTATTGTCGCCTTGACCGATGCCATTTGGCTGAGCGGCTTGACTAAAGGAGCCGATGACATCCCGGAAGGTGTCAGGGCGCTTTTTCGGACGATGAACCGCACGCACTGGCTAAAAACGGATCCAGCAATTTCGTATTTGGAGCCAAACGATGTTCCCCATCTTGACCAGATTATGCAGCCAGTGCTCTTGTTCACCGGAACTTGCGATACCCCTTACACCTTGATGGTCGCCGAAGTGCTTGCCTCCCGGCTCCCCCGCGTAAGCCGGGTTGACGTCCCCGGGGCCGTGCATTTGCCTAACGTGACGCATCCCGATCTGTTTCGACAGAGGTTAGGAAAATGGATCTCCGTCTAGTCTCTTATGAGATAAGAGACTAGACCGGACCCCGGCGCTGAGAAAGCCGACCGATCCAAACGAACACCTCTGACAAAGTGACCGTTGAACAGTTCTTTCGTGAAGCTGACTCATCCCGTGCCGTGGTTCTCCATATGATCGGAAAACGACGGACGTAAACGTAAACGAGCATAAGTCAAGAAGAAGCACCTTTAACCAAGCACAACCCTGACAGCTTTTTGGCCTGATCGACAACAAAGTGTGCCCATCTTCGCCGCCCGGGAATTAAAGGTCAGCATCACCAGCGAGCGAGCATATGCGAGGTGAAAACATGCAAACCATCCACCTGAGCCCACAAAAAGACCAGGTCGAGCAATTCATTCAGGCCTGCCGTGAAGGGCCCTCAACGGCCAGGCAAACTCTATTCACATCTCTGTTGGCTCTTGACGGCGATGAGCCAGCTGATTTGATTGACAACGGCATGCTCCCCTGGGACGCGCCGTGGGAAGAGATCCAAATCATATGGCAAAGGCTGGCGAAACTGGAAATAGGCTCAAGAATCCGCGAAACCCTTATGTCGCTGTGCCACGACTATCCCGCCCCAAGCCAGGACCTCTTTGTCCGGCTCTTTCCCATGGCAGAAAACGACCGGTTTGGACGAGAGAGACTAGGCGGGGTGTCGGCATGGGTTAACTGGGAGGGAAACACCATGCACTTTATCGTATATCCTTCCCCGGACACTTTCCGCACATTGAAGTCGACCGTGGTCCATGAATACCATCACCACTACCGCATAGCGATCACGAATAATAAGAGCGGCCATATCAATCTCCTTGAGTCTTTGGTACGAGAGGGAATGGCCGAACACTTGGTGCAGGCAGTGCTCGGCCCTCGGTCTCTGGCTCCCTGGGCTACAAGTTTGTCGGAACAAGAAGCTTGGCAGTGGTGGAATAAGGTCTATTCCCAGCATGTGGACGAGAAAGGCAGCCAAGCGGCAGCCTACATTTTCGGCGGAAAGGACGCGGGAATTCCCCTGTGGGCCGGATATAGCGTGGGGTATTACCTGATCAAGTGGTATCGCCATACGCATCCCGAGATTACCATCCCCGAATTGACAGCCCTGGACGGCCCGGAATTCATCCCGCTATCCCGACCAGAACATCTCTAGAACATCTCTAGAACATCTTTCAGGAATCTTTTATACGAGAAACCTAAACCAGGGGACCTGACATGACACTCCCAAGAGTCAAATCAAGGACTTCCTCGGTTTTCTAACCCCGCATGGCTTGAAACATACCGTCTCACCGGATAAAGAACCGAGATGGCAGGGGACCCAGGAATCTGCCAAACGGTTCAGGTTCTTGGCCGCCCACGGGCCGCCGTGATGTCACCGATATCCGGAACATGAAGCGGCCTTCCTTCCTAGGCAGGTAAGAAAAACACCCGGCAAAACATCCAAGGGAGGAGAGTAAGGACTTTCGCCTGACACCGGACGTTACCCGGCCCACCGGGCTATCACGGTGAGTGCACCCGTGATCCTTAAGACGGCATATTGACTCTTTTCAGCCGCACCCCTTTCATTGGTACTGTTTAATAATAATGCGTATCAGTAAATTCGCCGCCGTATCCAGTCTGTCGGCCGCGTTACTCAAATGCCGGTAAATCTCACGAAACTTGATCAGTTCATGGATATCGTCCAGGTGGCTTAAGTCGGCGATGGCCCGCCGGTAAATGCCCTCCATCTTATTTTCCTGGAATTTGGCGGCCATAGCCTGGGTGCGGCTCCTTGTCCGGTCACCGGATAAGGATTGGAGCGCCTGGTCAAGCTCGCCCACCCCCTGTCTCATCACCAGCACCATATCGACAATGAAGGCATTGGGGACAATTTCAAACAACTGAATTTCCTTGATGGTGTTCTCGCAATAATCCACAATATCGTCGACCGCACGGGACAAGTCATTGATGTCTTCGCGGTCAAACGGCGTAACAAAAGTTTCCGCCAGTAAATCGACAATCATCTGCCTCCAATGATCTCCGGTGTGTTCCAATTTGTCCGCCTGATCCCGGATATCTGCCAGCTGTTCGGGTGTGGCGGCCGACATAGTGGCATGTATATACCGCATCAAAAGGTCTGTCATCGATTGCGCCACGCGTCCCTGGGCATTCAACAATTCATAAAATTGATGTATTTGTTTCGATCCTCCAAACACATTCATCCATCCCATCGTTACCACTCCTTTCACTTCAACCGGCCCAGGCCCATAATCACAAGTCCCATCACCACTCCCAACGGAAGCGTCACACCCCACACCAGCAGCATGCCGCGAACAACCAGCCACTGCACTTTCAACGGATTTAAGGCCGTTCCCGTCCCGAATAAGGCTCCGTCTGTCGTTTGCGTCGTGCTGACGGGCACTCCCAAAAGGGCGGCCATACTCACCGTTACCGCCGCCGCACTCTGGGTGCTGAGGGCATTCATGGGATCCAGGCGAATGATGTGTCCGCCTACGGTTTTGGCAATTCGCACCCCGCCTGCCCAAAACCCCAAAGCCCAAAACACTAGAGGAATGGCCACGGCGAACCAGGACACGTGGTAACGGAGGCTGTGCACCCATAACATGGCAGCCAACGCCGTGAGTCCAATGGCCTTTTCCTGGTCATTGGCCCCATAGGCCATTCCTTGCCATAGAGCACTCACATATTGTAACCGCTTGAGACGGCGGTAGCCGGAACGCGACGTGGCACTGAGAACACCCCACAACACACGCGTCACGACGAACGCAACAGCAAAACCAAGAATCACGGAAGCCACCAGTCCCGCCACCACGGTTAGAATCCCGGTCCAATGGATAAAACGACTGTCACCAGCCGCTAACGCGGCTCCTACCATCCCGCCGCCCAAGGCCATGGTGGTGCTAGTGGGCATGCGAAGACGCCAGGTGATAAACAGGGTCACAACCGCCGAACCTATGGCCACGGCCAGCACCCAAGGCCCCGCCAGGCGGAAATTGACGATGGCTACAGCGATAGTCCGGGAGACAGCGGTTCCAAACAACAGCGGACCTAAAGCAATGCTGCCGACCAATACCGGAAAAATCAAGGTGGGTGCCAATACCCCGCCTCGTAAAAAGGTTGCCATGAGATTCCCGCCATCGTTGAAACCGGACAGCATACTAAACAGGCCAATCAACAGAAAAATTCCGACATATAGCACATCCACGGGAACCTCACCAACTTTCCTCGTTCCCTTGTTGTTGACATCTTAACACAGTATTAACGGAGTCTTAACATGATCTTAACAAAAATGGCACAAAGAATTCATGCTTTAACCGACAATGGTAGCGAAAACACTCGAAAATCATTGTGGAGCCTACGCTCTGGACCCAAACGTGTTAAGAACCGATGTTTTGGCCGCTGACATCATTATGACGGCTCAGGTCCTAGGAGCCATCTATAATTTTTGCCAGCCATTGGAATGGTGACAGAGAACAACCCGAATCCTTGACTCATGACACCGCTCATCCCCTATGCCCCAAAGGTGAACGCGAGCCGGCCATGTCCTGTAAGCTCTGTCGGGCGCGGGTGATGAATGCGAGCCCACGTGCTCTCCGCCACGGCTTGTATGGGCCTTCTCTGAACTAATTTTTCCGCCACTGGCTTTTAGCCCGAGCCATTGTAATGAAATATGTTTGGTCATTGTGTATTGTCACCCGGTTTCTTGGGCTAGAGAACACCCATTGCACTATTCCATTTTTCAACCCATTCCCTAAGCCTCATTTCGGCACGTTGAGTTAACCCGGAGGCATGTTGAGAAACTAGCACACTCAACGTAATATAGCCCGCCTTAATGCCCCAGCCATCCGTTCCCTGAGCAAAAGACTCCGAGGAGGCATGCTGGACAACTTCCACTTGAGTTCCGTCGGCTGACACAACCGGTACATTATCGTAATATCCGTGGGAAGCCAGTTCCAACACAGCCAATCTGGCCGTGCTTATGGCAGACACCGCCGGGAAGTTAATGTTGACCACGGTCCCAGGGGTTGTAGCCAAGACAATCCCCGCCTCAATCCAACGATCCGCCAAAAGCCCGCATTGTGCGAGAAGGGCGGGGGAGGGATCGAGTGCTGCCAATGACAGGCTGAATGCCGGAATCCCGTGTTTGGCACCTTCGAGGGCGGCGCCGACAGTGCCGGAATATTCGGTGTCTGCGCCAACGTTTGCCCCATGATTGACTCCGGAGAGAATCACATCAGGGTGGCGATTAAGCTCCAGCGCAAGCATCACGCAATTCGCCGGTGTGCCCCCGGTCGCGAAGATGTTTGGAGACAACGTCTTCAAGTCATAAGGGAAATGCAGCGTAAATGAACGGCTGGCCGCGCTGCGTTGTGAAGAAGGGGCAACGATGGTCACTTGATGTTCTCCCTTCAAAAGACTTTGATGGAGTGTTTGAAGACCTTGGGCATGGACCCCGTCGTCGTTGGTCAAAATGATGTTCATCGGAAATCCCTCCTGCATTATTCAACACCCGGTTGTGTTTGCCTCCCTCAAAGTCTGTCCTCAGGCTTTACGGGTGAGGGGGCAAGAAATCACAATTCGGCGGGCGAACAATAAAACCCCCATGACTATCATGATAGCGGTAGTCGAAAGCGCTGGAACATCTAGGATTGAAATAATCCGATGTACACCCAAGAACCCTCGTCAAACCCAATAATTGTCCCATAGTCGACCCTGGGTGTGCTTTCCGCAGACAGCTTCTTGAGTCCCGGTTGGCAACGAGCATTTACGGCCGGGGTCAGGGGCGTGGAAGGTTTTCGGACGGCGAAATTCTAATCCTTTTTGTCACAGTGAGCCGACATCGTATCCCAGAGGCGCCTTATTCGTTGACACAAGATAACCTTCTTGTTTGTGAGAAGGATTTGTCTGACTAATCCATCACGACCCCCGGGAGCCCAGAGCTGTGATGGGTTTGGTCCCTGTCATCGGATCCTTTAAAAACCTCAACTTCCTCTCGTATTTCCACCATATACCCTGCACGGACTTTCCCATGAGAATCACCCACCGCCATTGGTCCAGGAATTTTCTGGTGGGACGCATGTGCATTTGGTCTTTGTCGCACCCGCCAAAGATGGCAATTTCCCGGCTCGTTGATAGTGTGAAAGACCATCCAGCCCCGTCCTTCTGAAACGCTGCCCCAACGTCCAGCGAGCACTGTGGGATCGTACTCTCTGATCCCCGAGTTAATTTGCCGGTTAACCAGGGGGCGCCCCGCTCTCCACCATTCAACAATCTAGTGAGCAACAGCAGCCTCCGGAGTAACCGTTTCGCGGCAGCGCCTTATATCTCCCCTGAACGACGGAGTTTTACAGCGTATCTGATAAACATTCGGAGGTAGGAACTATATCCCTAATATTCCGTATTTTATCAGTAGGAGGGGGTGCTCTTTGTGGATCTCAACGACATTACCGGCTACCTGATTCTATCGTACGTGTCTCACACTCTGGCCTCTATCACCCGGAGGATGACGGGGCACCGGCTCAAATCGTCCAAGTTGCTGGACGAATGGTTATCCTCGTTGTATGGAGTCAGTCTGGCCTTTGCCAGCGGTACGGATCTGTTGGCGGAACTGGGAATTACAATGATTTGGGGACCAGCGGGAATGATAGCGACCGGAATTCTTATGGGCCAGGGGGTCAAATTCGGCATCAACTTTCTTAAAGGAATACCCACCAAACATTCGTCTTGACGACTCGTCTTGGAGTTGCAATATTGCTTAGAGCCCGCGAATGGCAGAGCATTCCCCGGGCAGGATATGCATAGCTTGGCAGAAGATCCTCTTTGTCATGTACAGTCAATCCACGATCTCGAACTCCATAAACCCACGTGTCTCGCGAGCGGGCTTTCTTTAGCATAAGACCTGTCTTTGTTCTTTCTGATAGTGCATCCGGGGAATTGACCGCATCTCACATCACCAGGAACCGCCACACATCTTGCCCCCTGAAATCACGATCACTGCCAGCCCTTATTCCCATTTTTTGTTCACATGCCCAAACCCGGTCCATCATTGAGACAATAAGACGGCAAGATGCTAACATAGTGTCAAACCTTATCAAAAGTTTGCTAGGGTTCCGCCGGTAAACCCGGGTCCGGTCCAAGAGCAAACGGCTCATATGAGCTACACGGAAGGATAAAAGCCTGGGAGATTGCATCAAGACAGAGATCTTGAGAATCTCCCAGGCTTTTTATATATCACCCCTCCCGAGAACTCCCGGAGGGGAGAAGGAGTGGTTGTATTGTCGGACATTCTCTGGAGCCATACATTGAGACCCGGAGGTAAATGGTCGGGGGTCATTAGCCGTGGAAAACTGATCAAAGTGACGGCGCTTGATGCTGGAGCCTGTTTGTCTATGCTGCTGTATAACGCCTGGGACCGAACTGAACGCTATAATATGCCGGATACCCTAAAGGCTCAGCATGTGGTCTTTTTGACTGCCGGCAACATCCTTATGACGGACAACGGACGGGCTATGGCCAGTATTGTCGACGACACTTTAGGCTGGCACGATACTATTGGCGGCTACAGTTCCCGCCGGCATATCGACTCCCACTTTGGAAAGACCCGCTACCAGGACCAACGAAACGAGTGGTTCAGAAGCGCTGAAGAGAACTTTTCGGTGGAATTGGTTCGCAATGCACTGGACCGCCGGGATCTCACTGCCCCCGTCAACTTGTTTGCCAAAGTCAGTCCGGACTCCGAGGGCCATCTCACATTCGACGTGAATCACTGTCCACCGGGAAGCCATGTCACTCTTCGAACGGAAATGGATGTATTGATCATCTTTTCCAATACCCCGCACCCATTGGATCCGAGGCTTCCGTATCCGGCGGCACAAGTCCGTCTGAACATACAAACCGCGGATCCCATAGATGAGAAAGAAGACCTTTGTGTCGGGCATTGTTCCGAAAATCGGCGCGCCTTCGAAAACACCTGGGCGTACTGCCAGCTTGGCCGCTGAACACAGAAATCCAAAAGATCGGCTAAACGAAGAAAGGGTGAGAAATCACATGATCATCGAAAGCCCCCGGAAAGCTGAAGAGGCCCAATATGACAAGGTACTTCCGGCTGGAGAGGGATGGATGTATGAACTGAAAGCGGGCAGTGTGTTGCGCATTGTCGATTTGGAGGGCAACCAAGCCGTGGATACCCTGTTTTATGACGCCCGTAACCTCGAGGATCATTACAGTGCCGTCATCACCTTGGCCCAACAGGCTAATCTGTATTTGACCGCAGGCTCCATCTTGCGGGCCGAATCGGGAAAAGCGCTCCTTGAAATCGTGGCAGATACCTGCGGACGTCATGACACTTTGGGCGGAGCATGCTCCGCCCAAAGCAACGGAGTTCGCTACGACCACTCCCGCGAGTGGATGCACAATTGCCGCGACACCTTTATGCTCCAGCTGGCAACCGCCTCATCTTCTTTAAGCAAGCGGGATTTAGCGCCCAACATTAACTTCTTTATGAACGTCCCCGTGACCCCGGACGGGAATCTGGAATTTGCCGACGGCATTTCTGCACCCGGACGCTACGTGGAGATGGAAGCTCTAACAGACACTCTTGTTCTCATCAGCAACTGTCCCCAGCTCAATAACCCATGCAATGCCTATAATCCCACGCCTGTGCGTTTATTGGTGTGGGACAATCACGCTGCGAATTGAGGGAGACGATGTTTAAAAAGATCCTTATTGCCAACCGGGGTGCCATTGCTGTTCGTATTATCCGGACATTGAAGAGACTCAATATTGCCTCAGTGGCAATCTATACCACTTATGACGAGAACAGTTTGCACGTGGAACTGGCGGATGAAGCCGTTTGGGTGGGAGAGGGATCCCTTCAAACCAGTTATCTGAATGCCGAGTTAATCCTGGAAAAAGCGCAGGAACTGGGTGTGGACGCCATTCACCCCGGTTATGGCTTTTTCAGCGAAAACGCAGACTTTGCCAGAGCATGCTTTCATCGTGGTATCGTGTTCATTGGCCCCACCCCGGAACAAATTGAGCAGTTTGGGCAAAAACATCAGGCCAGGCAGCTGGCCGAACAAGCCGAAGTCCCGGTAGTTCCCGGATCCTTGCTCCTTCACAGTCTGGATGAAGCCGTTCAAGCCGCGGAGTTGCTGAAATACCCGGTGATGCTGAAAGCCACAGCCGGTGGCGGGGGAATAGGAATGCAAGTCTGCCACGACGTCCGGAGTCTGACCCTGGCTTTCGAAACGGTGCAGCGTACGGCCCTCTCTCACTTTCATCAGGGCGGGGTATTTGTGGAGAAATACCTTCCCGAGGCACGCCACATTGAAGTTCAAATATTTGGGTGGGCCGACGGCACGGTCGTGACTTTGGGAGAACGTGACTGTTCACTCCAGCGGCGAAATCAGAAAGTGGTTGAAGAGTCCCCGGCACCCGGATTATCACCGCAGGTCCGTCAGAACATGGCCGATGCGGCCAGACGACTCGCTAAAAGTGTCGGGTACCGCAATGCGGGCACAGTGGAATTTCTTTACGACGTGTCCTCTTCCCAGTTTTATCTGCTGGAAGTGAACACGCGCTTGCAGGTGGAGCACGGCATCACCGAAGAGATATACGGCATAGACCTCGTCGAGTGGATGATTCGGGAAGCCTGGGGCGATACCCAGAATTTCCTGGTTGGAAACCCCAAAGGCCACAGCTTCGAAGTGCGGCTTTATGCGGAAGATCCGGGAAATCAATTTCGTCCCGGCACCGGTACGATTGACGCCGTTGAATTTCCCCACGAGGTGCGGATCGAGACCTGGATTCAGCCGGGAGTTGAAATCAGCCCTTATTACGATCCGATGCTGGCCAAGATCATTGTGCACGGAAACAGTCGTGATGACGCCATCGACCAAATGCGGCGAGCGTTAAAACGTACGCGAATTTATGGCGTCGTCACCAATCGCTCCTATCTTCTCCGCTTGTTTGAGCAGTCCCTGTCGAGTCAGAAACTCTCTACCCGATATCTGTTGCATTTCGATCCACCGGAACATGCCATTGAAGTGTTGGATGGAGGTTTTCAGACCACGGTTCAGAATTGGCCGGGACGTATCGGTTACTGGCAGGTGGGGGTTCCGCCAAGCGGGCCCATGGATGATGTGTCATTCCGCCTCGGCAACAAACTTTTGGGCAATGATGAGGGCACGGCGGGATTGGAACTCACCTTACGCGGCGGTTCCTACAGATTTCGCGACGACATCTGGTTTTGTGTGGCGGGGGCTCCCATGCACCCCTCCCTGGACGGCGTCCCCGTGCCCCTCTATCAACCGGTTTTGGCCAAAAGGGGACAGGTGCTTTCCTTTGGCGAAACGGACGTCGGCATGAGAAGCTATCTGCTGGTCTCAGGAGGTTTTGATATCCCTCGAATACTGGGCAGCCAGGCCACGTTCACCCTTGGTGGATTTGGAGGGCACGGAGGAAGGGCGCTGCAACCAGGAGACATTGTGGCCATAAATCCACGGTCTAACGCCGTTTCGCCGCATCCCGCCGACGTTTCCATGCCGAAACCTCGGCTCGACCACACCTGGACGATTCGTGTTCTTCCGGGCCCCCATTGCACCCCGGAATTTCTTCAACCGGCCTATCTTGAGCAGTTAACCCAAAGTCCCTGGGAGGTCCATTACAACAGTTCCCGCAGCGGAGTCCGTCTCATTGGGCCCACTCCCCTTTGGGCAAGATCCGACGGGGAAGATGCCGGACTTCATCCCTCAAACATCCATGACACCCCTTATGCCATCGGCACCCTGGATCTGACCGGAGATATGCCGATATTGCTGGGTCCGGATGGCCCCAGCCTCGGCGGGTTTGTGTGTCCCGTCACCACCATTACTGCAGACCAGTGGAAGATTGGCCAGCTGCGTCCCGGCGACATCGTCCGCTTTCTGCTGGTCACTCTGGACGAAGCCGAGGATCGTTTCCGTCAGCGCGAGGAACAGGCGGAACGGCCGGTGGCCGGGCGTATTCGTAAACGGAAATCCTCCACAAACACCGGTATACAGGATTTGGCCCGGACTCCCGACTATCCCATTATCGCCAGACAAATGTCCAATCATCAATTCCCACTGACCATACGGCTTGACGGCGACCAGTGTCTGCTAGTGGAATACGGTCCGATGGAACTGGATATCCGGTTGCGATTTCGAATTCATGCCTTAATGAGTGCGCTGCGTGATCAACCCGACCTTCCGGTTATAAATTTGACACCGGGAATCCGATCATTGCAGGTCCATGTCGACACCCGGCGCATGCCACTGTCCAAGATGACCGATCTGATAGGGGAACTTGACAGAGCTCTTCCGGCTCTGGAATCGATCCAGGTGCCCTCCCGCATCGTTCGATTACCCCTGTCGTGGGATGACCCCGCCACACAACTAGCCACCCTTCGTTATCAACAAAATGTCCGGCCAAACGCCCCATGGTGTCCTGATAATTTGGAGTTTATCCGCCGCATCAACGGACTCGCCACCATTGACGAGGTAAAGGACATAGTTTACCACGCCACATATCTAGTGCTGGGTCTCGGAGATGTCTATTTAGGCGCTCCCGTGGCTGTTCCTTTGGATCCCCGCCACCGTTTGATTACCACCAAATATAATCCGGCCAGGACGTGGACCCCCGAAAACGCCGTAGGCATCGGCGGAGCTTATTTATGCATTTACGGCATGGAAGGGCCGGGGGGATATCAATTCGTGGGCCGTACAATCCAAATGTGGAATAAATGGCGGACGACACAAAGCTTTCCGCCCAATCATCCCTGGCTCCTCAATTTTTTTGACCAAATCCAGTTCTATCCTGTCTCTGCCGACGAGCTGCTAGAATTGCGCAAGGATTTTCTTCGCGGCCGTTTTGAAGTTGACATGGTCGAAACGTCATTCGATTTAGGGCAATACTTGCGGAGCTTGAACCCGATACAAGACAGCGTGAAACAATTTCGCAGGCGGCAACAAGAGGCGTTCCGGGCCGAGAGAGAGCGGTGGCAGTCCTTAGGATTGGCCGAATATATGAGCGAAACATCACCGGAGCGTCCCGCACAGGGTGAATCCCGCAAAGTAGAGGGTTTTTCTGTTCACTCCACCATGCCAGGCAGCGTGTGGAAAGTCTTGGTCGAACCCGGAGCCGCCGTCGATGAAGGCGACGGGCTCATCGTGCTGGAAAGCATGAAAATGGAAGTCACTGTCCCCGCCCCTTATTCGGGAACGATTTCGCAGATTCTCGTCAAAGCGGGGGATCAGATCCGTCCCGGACAACTTTTGATGGGCATTGTGGAGGATGTGTCCAAAAAAGCATAACATCCTGCCCAGGGTCGACAAACCTGTGCCGGCAGGCTTTTCGCCGGCACATCACTCAGGAGGGAACCGATGAAAATATTTGTCAACGGAGAACTGATGCGCGGCTTGTCCATGCATAAACTGCTCACGGATGCCGAGTTCATTAGGGAGGCTTCTACCGCTCCGATTTATCGCCTATTTTCGATTGACGATCAATACCCGGCCATGGTCATGGCCCTGCCTTTCGAGGACGGTTACTCCATTCCCGGGGAAATTTATCACATACCCGAGGAGCTGTGGCCTCGCATCGCCGCCAATGAAAGACGCTTGGGCCTGTATCCCGGTCCGATCTGGCTGGCAGACGGACAGGCCCTGCGCGGAATCTTGTCGGTGCGGGAATTATGCGAAGGCTATGAGGACATATCCCGCTATGGCGGCTGGCGCATCTATTGCGAAACGAAATCGTCCTCGTAGATCCTGATTCCGCGGTGTCAACGAGAGAGCTTTCGTAGGCGGCAGGCTCAGAGTCTTTTCGCCGTCCGGCAAAACCTTCTGGACTGCCAAAAGGGGTGCCGTCCGGCTTTTTTCACCGAATTTAGGGCAGTGCTTGGGGGCAGCACAGTGTCCTACGAAATTCGCTACCCGAAGAACCGGCCCGGCCATCAATCCGACGATCGTCCAGGATAGCGAGGTTCCTTACCATCTCGCCCCCAATATACGCATCATCACAACTACCGGAGTCCAGCCGGGCCCCGTGTCAATTGGGGAGCCGTCTTTCAGTCCCGGCCAAATTACCACAGCGAGATAGAAAACACTCATATTGGCCACGGCAAAGAGACTCCCCGTACACAAAGCTGGGCTGGCCTCGCTCACGAAACCAAATCTTGGGAACACGAAACCTCCCATAACCCCGTTAAGAGATAACCGGGCTCTGCCTTACGCTCAGACACGATTGGAATCCCCAATTGTTGGCGACAGAAAGCGCAACAGAGGAGCACAAACGCGGTTTGTGCTGCCATAAGCCGTACGACGGGTACAGACGATACCCCATAGCCTGCCATGCGCCCTGTTCACAACCCTACTGCCGAGGCCTTGCCGCGCCCAGCCTGACTTGACGTACGATATGCCATCTTTAGGAAAGCCGACTGCAACGAATGAATATTTTTCCCACTAAGATTTTGCAGGCGAACAATGAAAAGGACAGCAGGTTTCCTTTGACGTTGGAGAAGGCAAAACCGCTCTTTTGGCCATAATATCCGCCTGCGCTAGAGGGAAAAATGACCAAAAACCTGGTTTTCCAAACGGGCCCAAATGCAGGAAGAGGGGGCAGACTCCTCGTGGCCCGATTGGCCCCAATTTTCACCTGGCTGCGATCAATGATGGCTAGGAAATGGAACACCATGGGACTTCCCCATAGCGCCGATCAGCTGTTCACCGCGCGTCACATGTCGCATAATGTTTGACACTAAAACTAAATAAGCCAAGGCCGCAACCGGTCTTTCGAACCGCCGGTAGGGCTGAGACAACGTTGTGGCTGCTCTTGGCACAACAACACCCAACAAACCCTGTTTAGATTAGTTGAACTGCCATTTTTGATACGCTGCGTGTTGGAAGGAGAACAAACCGCCAGTTATAAATTCCTGTTTCCACAGAATAGAGTCCTCTTGATCCCAGCCTTTCATGCCTTCCCCCTCAAAACTGCATTCGATCAGCAACCCATTAGGGTCGTAGAAAAATATCTGAGTAACGGCCGTGCCAAGAATGCTGTGCACCGTCCATGGAACGGCTTCATGCTCACAGCGGCTTATGAGATCACCCTGCCCAGTCATGAACAGTGAGAGGTGGGCCACAATCCCTGTTGTCCAGCCCCCGATACGGAGAGGATCTTGCCACGCATGGGGCCTTACAGGACCTTCTCCGTACAAGTGAATAACGGCTTCCCGGTTCTCTCCCGGCGCGAGCCACGCCCCGGGAAAGCCAAAGTCGGGGCGTGCCACCTCACGGAAATTCAAGAGTTCCCGGTAAAAAGCCGCGGTTCCACGGACCCATGGCGTGAAAACGGCCAGATGCGCCAGATTCTCGACCCTCACACCGAATGCCCCCTTTTAATGTTTAGCGCGCCGGCGCCTGGGCTCCAGCGTCGCTTTCCCCATTATTTTTCGATTCAGGCGTCCCTTTCCTGGGATTGAACCTCATCCTGGAAGAAGCTGAATATCTTCGACACTGTTAACGGCAGACTATTCTCCTTCACACGCCACTTTCGGGTGCCGGCGTTTGGTGCTCCAACATCGCCCCTAAATCCTCCTCCGAAGCGCCCGGGCTCTGAAGTGGCCATAACTTGTTCAAACCTAAGTGAAAGAGAAATCCCAGCCCGAAACTGAGAAACCACGAATAATTGATCAAGTCTTTGAAGGCGGGAATAATCCAACCAATCCATGCCACCGAAAAACCCAGGGCCGTGGCCGCGACTCCCCGCCAATTCCATCCCCGGATAAAGCGGTAGCGGCCTTTAGAACGATACAACTCCCACACAGAGTATTGCCGGCGGTGAACGAACCAGTAATCCGCTATCATAACCCCGGCGATACTGCCCAAACTGCCCCCGAATCCGTTCAACATAATGGCCATAAATCCCGACGCACTGGACAAGAGAGCCCATGGGCGAAGAATAATTGACAATAGAGCCGTGATCAAAGCGCCTGTGCTAAAGCGGATCATGCGGGGCCACAAATTGGAGAGGTCATTGGCAGGAGCTACCACGTTTGCGGCAATGTTCACGGACAGCGACAGAATAATCACCGACACCAAACCTATGACAACAATAAAACGATTATGCAGCAAGGCTATCAGTTGCACAGGGTCCCAGATAAAATGCCCGTAAATCTTTTCGCCCGCCGATGTGATCAAAATACCCATAAAAGCGAAAAACGTCATAGTCGTCGGCAATCCCAAGATCTGGCCCCATACCTGTTGTTTTGGCTTCCGGGCATAACGGGTAAAGTCGGCCATGTTAAGAGACAACGTCGACCACATGCCCATCATAGCCGCTACGCCCGCTAAAAACACGGGCCAAAAGCTGTGGTAGTGAGCGGGTTGATGGAAAATGGGGCCCAGGCCGTGCGCCTTATTTACCAACATAATCAAAATGACCACGAATACCAAAAGAATACTGGGACCTGCCCAGTTTTCAAACCGTTTCAGAGCGTCCATACCTTTGTAGATGATCACCACGTTTAAGAGCCAAAACAGAGCAAAAGCGGCCCAGGTGCCCAGTGGTTGTCCCCACAGGCGGCCCATATGATTCCAGGCCGGATCGAAGGTTAAGACTAATTGATTAATCGCCGAGCCTCCGAGCCAGGTTTGAATGCCAAACCACGCCACAGCCACCATAGCCCGCATCACGGCCGCAACATTGGCTCCATGAACCCCAAAAGCGGGTCTGACCGCAACCGGATAGGGTATCCCGTACTTCGAGCCCACATGCGAATTCAACAAAATGGGAACCAAAATGAGCAACGATCCGATGGTTACTGCCAGCAATGCTTGCCACCAGTTTAATCCCATAGCCAACAGACTGCTTCCGGCCATGTACGTGGGAATCTGATGGGTCATGGAAATCCACAGAGCACTGTAACTATACGTCCCCCAACTGCGACTGTGACTCGGAACGGGAGCCAGGTCGTGATTAAACAGGCGGTGTTCTCGCATTACGTCATGAGGCACAGTGCCATCTTGATATGATGACGGAAGCGTATCCATTTTCAATCCCTCCGACTCAATTGTGGTGTGGATGCCTTATATCGGCATCAAGCTAACACAGGTTCACAATGCAATGATAGGAACTTCGCACAAGGCATAGATGAATGCCGCATTTTTGCCGGGCCCATTCAAAATACGGTCAGAAAGGACACCCCGACGGCTCCCATGAAATCCTGTTGGCCGCTCGGGCCGTCCTGCCCGGTCGCCCGCATCACGCGGTAACGGTGATAGCTTATAAGTTGATCTTTTAAGGGCAGGACACTAGATTTCCGGCTTTCTAGGGGATAACAGGATTCGTGGTATTTTCGCAGGCGGTGCCATGGCATAGACGGCAAAGCATGATGAGCGTTATGGTACACGAAATTAAGGGTGAGCAGATTGCAGACCGGCCATCTAACTGACAATAAATTAGAATAGGTGTGTTCCTCCTCATAAGCTGCGTTGCGACGAGGAATATCCGGGTCCCCGGACCCAGGTTCCGCTACAAATGCATCGTACGTGTGTTGAAATGCATCGACAAAACGCAACACACTAATCATAATCAGAAGACTGAGAGCATAGCCCAAAGCTGCCGGCCAATGCCAGTAAAGAAGCCACACCCATAGCCCGCTTCGAATGATAAAAGTGGTTAATAGACGGTAGCGATGGGGCAAAGAACGGGAAAAAGGCTGAATCACCATCATGACCCGCATCAGAATTTCCACTGCCGGAAAATATGCCCACTCCAGTATTGCGACTCCTCTGCGGATAACGGGGTGTCCCTTTAACCACTCACGGAAATCGAATGAGATAATGTCGGCCTTCTGGATATGATGGGCCAGATGCTTTTTTTCCGTCCGTGCCAAACTCGAGAGACAGGCTCCGTTGACCCAGCTGATTGCCGCCAGCACCCGGGCATTCAGAGCCTTCGACCGGAAGATGGTGTGATGAACCAGCTCATGGAGAAAATACGCGGAAATAATCATACTTTCCGCGAGGATGAGGACGCCTAATGTCCACACCCATACCGGCTTCGAAAAGAGCAATAGGAAGCCGCCTGCATACCCGGCGACGATAAACGCCATAGCCATAAGATTGGGCACGATTCCGTCTTCATAACGAAAAATGCGCCGCAAACCGCCTTTCACCCTCGTAAACAACCATGTCTCCTCCTGTCGCGGTGCGCAAGACACACCGGCTCTTCTTGAGTACATCTTGGTGAACACAAGCTATGTCCGGCAGCCCACCTCACCATGGCAAGGCACATGGTGAGGCTTCTTGACGCTCACCCCATCGGCTCCGGCGTGCAGGTTTCGATGCCCATTCCTTTTTCCGTCGAGGATAGCGAGGACCGGATCGTAAACAGAAATGGGCTGGGTCCCCGCACTTGTTATTCCACTTCCTCTTCTTCGGTCCAACCGCCTGTGCCAAAAACCTCCTCCTGCTGGTCGCTGCTGAAACGGAGCAACACGGACTCGCTTAGGGGTTGGCTTCGTGTTTTCATATGAAACCCATAATGGAAATAGGCCAGGATCAAGGCCAAAACCATAGCCAAGGGAGCGTACAGGGCCGGCACAATAGGCGGGTAAAAGGTAAAGAAAACTCCGCACGCAATGAGGACCAAGGACACCGAAGGGAGAATGACGAACGCCACCAGCGGATAACCGGTTCTTCGCCCGTCATGGAATTTTATCAACCCCACATTGCCCAGAGCATGCCCGAGGAACTCTCCCATGGTGGCAAGCAATATCAGCACCAAGAACGCGTTGGACAAGCCAAAGACCATTTCGGCCAATAATCCCGCTACCACCGCCACAACACCGACCATGAGCACGGCGTTCCCGGGGGTATGGCGTCTGGGGTGAATAGCTCCGAGGAATTTCGGCCACAAATCACTATGGGCAAAAGTCAGCGCAATTCGGCTGACCACAATTGTGCTGGCGACATTCATGCCGATTAAACTGTTCAGCACAAAAGCGACAAACAGGAGTTCGACTTTCAGACCGAGATAGTGCTGAACAATAAGAAGTCCCGGAATGCTGGACTGTGCAAACCGGTCCATGTGCAGATATCCCCAACCCACGGTCAGTGAGTAGGAAACCACGATAAACATGAGAACAACGAGCCCGGACGCGAGATATAAGGCCCAGCGGATGGTGCGGTGCGCGGTTTTGGCTTCCGCTCCCAAGTAGACCGCCGCCGTCGATCCGGACATGCCAAAGGAAGCTACCAACGCCCCGACCGCCAGTCCGCTTATGCCATGAGCTGCCAAGGACGGGTGGTATACGGCGGCGGTGTTGATGGTGTGAGGCGAGAAAATTATGACAGCGCTTAAGCTCAATAGCAGCAACATTTCCACCATTGCCGTAATTACCCCGTAATTTAACGAGGACCGTACTCCAAAATAGGTAAGGACGGTCGAGGGCACGACAAAAAGCGCAGTGAGAAGATAGGCCATACCATGCGGCAATGAAAATCCGAGCTGAGATCCTACGGACTGAACCAAAAGTGAAAAAAACACAATATTAGTGGCAAGAAGAGCAGCATAATAGACCACGTAGGCAACGCCAGCCAAATACCCCCATCGTCCACCCATGCTGCGCCCGACGAAATACGCCATGCCGCCGGCTCCCGCCATCTTTTTCGAAAATTGATAGGGCGTGTTGACCCACAAAAAGACCATTAAACCCCCAAACAGATAGGCTAAGGGGAGGGCACCCAAAGCATAACCGGCAGCGGCGGTCAGTGCCGCGACCATCGAGGCTAAAGGGCCATTGGAAATGAGTCCCTGAGCCAAAACATGCCAAAAGTTCACAGCATCGCGGGACAAAGACGAAGGGCGAGTTTCTACACGCATTTTATACAAAACCTCCTCGATAAGACCAAATAGTAAATCCCGGATATCAGTCGACGAAGGCTTCAACATCTCGACATCTTTACCAGTGTTAAAAGGGGAAGGAGCGGCGTCTGGCATGAAACGTCCCAACCGATCCGCAATACTTCTCGCGGGTTGCCCAAGGGGCCACGACCAATCGTGTCAGGTTATGTGTAACATGTCACCAACATCCATTTATTTTGTTTATGTTCCTTACATGACATGGTCAATGTATGTTAGAGAGTATATACAATTATTAGATTTGTGCCTTGTTAAAATTCACAAACGTCAGGTTTGTCATCTTGTTCCCACGCTGCCGCCATGAATTCCGCATGTCTTGGCACAGAACCGATCCGCTCACTGTGGAAGTTCTGGGGAGAAATTTCTGAATCGGCAGCCCTCACGACCCCCGACCCTATTCTTCTGTGATACGGCCGCACGCCGATAACAGAGCAGAGCTCGGGACTAGAACGGCTCTTGGGCGAGGGGCAAGCAGAAAGCAGCGGGATGCCGAATGCGCTTCAGTGCGGAACCGTTACGAAAGGACAAAGATCCCTATTCAAGAACAAAACAAGACGGAGTTGGAATTTTCTCTGCCATTGTTGGTCCCATCTTCGCACACCTCATGTGCCGAAATTCCTGCCACACCCTCTCTCGCCTTAAGACTTTTCATAAAGTCTAATGGCCACACTACCAAAGCGGGGATCAATCGGGCCATCTTGTCGTCGGTATGGGGACAGCTCGTCCCGTTTACGACCTATAAAATCTGGCGTCAAGGCAGGTTGGCCATCACCGTCCCCTATGCGTATAGTTCGCAGGAATGTGCTGCCTGCACATTCACTTCTGCGGACAATCGGCTGACCTGACCCAATCCGAGTTTGTCTCTGTCAACGCTCGGGACATATAGACAACGCGGACCACAATGCTGCGGTGGTCATGCACAACGGGCCATCCCAAAATTCTTGTCTGGAGAACCCATCACGAGGTGCCACAAGAAGACGACGCAAATTTTTCGGAATCTGGGACCGGAGCGGTCGGAAGTACGCCTGGGGAGATGAGTAGAAGACGTCCGGAGCATAGGGTTCCAGCGCAGCCGCCCGCAGAACCAGGAACTTCCGGGGGTCATCCTGAACCCCCCCACCTCAACCCGATAGGGTGAGGTGGGAGGAGAATTCATTCAGCCGTTTCGGGTACAGTCTATGGAATTAGGCTGATCCAGGTCTTTCCACCATTTTGGGTTTTGAGCAATCGTCCCCGGAGGGTTACCAGATACACGCTATGGGCGCTGAGCGCATCGATAGAGGCAGGGTGAACATGGGGCAGGGACACGGCTGACCAGGTACGTCCCCCGTCAGTCGTTTCCAAAAGACTGTTAGCGGTGGCGACCCATCCCTGATTCATCGAGATGAAAGATAGGGACATGGGGTTCTCTAAGAGATGAATACTTCCCGCTGAAGACCAGTTTTTCCCCCCATCATGAGTCATTACCACGTGGACATTCCATCGTGAGGGAGAAACTCTTGATGATTTTACGCCGGTTAACGCCCACCCGTCGTGAGTTGAAAGAAAGTCAACGGCCAAAGGCCCGGGGGGAAATTGATGGACGGGACTCCATTTTCGGCCGCCATTTTCAGTGGTTAAGAGTTGATCTGACAAGTTCGTTGCCCAACCGTCCCGGGAATTGACAAACTGAATGCCAAGGGCTTGGTTAAGGCCGCTTTTCATGGATTGGGGCCAATTCAGGGGTATCCATTGACGGCCGCCGTCTCGGGTTATTCCACTGACTCCCTGCAGAGAAACAACCATGCCCCGGCTGTGATTCCACAAGTCAAGAGAGGCGATTACGCCAAAGGTGTGAGGAAGTGCCGTCCAAGTTTCACCTCCGTTGTGTGTCACCCAGAGGGTAGACGCTAAGTTTTGGGTCACCATCCATCCGGCCCCGGAGGGCCTCATGCTTATACGGGACGCTGTCATCGGAATGTTGGGCCATTGCTGTGCCCAGTGTAAACCCCCATCAACGGTCGCATAGATTCCGGCAGGTGTGCTCAACCAGCCGACCGTCGGAGATATCATAGCTATGTCGTTCACCGCCTGGCTTGCGGCGAGAGAGAACGGAAGCGGGCTACTGTGTTGCCAAGACTTCCCGGCATTTGTGGAAACGTCGATACGCGTGAGATCGAAACGCCAAACATCTGCGGGCCCATAGAAGGTTGCCGGATGAAGGCCACCCCCCATGGCATTGCAACCCATGGCGCACCCTGAATTTCCCCACACATAGTTCCAGGCAGCGCCGCCATCGGTGGTGCGTAACACGGCTTGAGCGAGGTAATTCCCACTAAAGAGGGTCGCCCATCCGGTGGTTGGCGAGGTGAAATCGATTTGTCCACCCTGTTTGAACTGAGGCAACGGATTCACCGTGGGAAATGCCATCGCCTTCACGTACTGTTTATACGCCCTCGCCAATGGCGACTGACTGACGTTGGCAAAGAGAAGTGTCCAGCTCTTGCCGTCATTGGTGCTCCGATAAAGGCGCGGTCCAGAGGATGAGCCGCCTAAGGCATAGACGACACTAGTACCGGCCGCCGAAACATCGCTAAAGCTAACGTCCGGAGACGAGAGTCGAACATTCCAGATGTGCCCCCCATCTATCGTTCCCACCACTTGATGCTGATTCGGAGTGATGGCGAATCCAACATGGGCATTGGCAAAACAGACATGTTCTAGCCCCTGGCGGTTCTGCAGCGTCCAAGATTGTCCGCCGTTTCTCGTGGACCAGAGTGTGTGAGGACTGATGGCCAATCCATCCTCGGAGTTCACAAATTCCAATTGTTTGGGAGACGATCCCGGAACAGTGCCGATTCGGGTCCAATGCTGACCTCCATCTTGGCTCCTTAGCACCTGGGCATTGGAAGAGGTTTGCGCCAAGGCGTAAATCAGGGAAGGCGACAGAGGGTCTACCGCTGTTGGTATCATTGCCGTGGCTTGTGATGATGGAAGAATGTGAGCCGTCACCGTGTTTACCGGGTGAATCGGGCCTGGGGTCAGCGGGGGAGGAGCTGCAGTGGGTTTTGGGGATGCATTGCACCCAGCCAGGACTAAACTCAGCGCACCGAGTCCTATCACGCGATATCGCATCTGCATATTCCCCTTTGGGTATTCCCTCATAATCCTTCCCTGTTATTGAAACGCCAGATTGGGAGATAGGGTTACCGGAATTTTTCCAGTCGGACGTCAATGCCGTCCGGGCAGTGTATATTTCGGAAATCGTTAACACCGATTTCGGAAAGCCGTTATTGCCATGTGTCATCGAACAAGCGCTCCATTCCTTGCAGGGCAAAAGGAATTCGGACGCCACCTGCGAGCGTATTGAGGAAGAACCACTCCGCCTTCAGGGAGTCGTCGCGGTGCCAGACAAGATCCAGAGCGGGTTGGGGAAACCGCACCCGCGTCCAGGGATGGCCATTCGCCAACACACTCTTGTAGCGGGCAATCACCGTCTTGATGACCGATTGCGCCATCTGAGAGCGCAAGCCACACTGCGCTCGCAAGAGCCGGGAAGTTTCCTTGTGCAGCACAGCTTGCCGGAGGCCGTGTGGGGTGTCGACGACCTCCGAGACCGCGTGGCATCCTTAGCGGTAGGCCTCGACGGTTTGCCGAAGCCACGCTTCCTGCTCCAGGGGTGGATATAACTGGACTTTGGCCGTCAACGTGAGGCCCATCGCATCAGCCTCCTGAGATTCACTGCGAATATCCTCTTAACAGTATTAGTGAATTCCAAACGTTGCCAGGAGATTTCCGTGTGGCGCGGCTCCTCTGCGGCCTGAATGCCGAGGTATCCGCCGCGCCGTATTTTGATGAAAAGGGTCCTCGGCCTCACGTGACAACAAGCCACCGCTTAACTGATGGCTTGTGTTTGGGAGCAGGGTTGCTTCGTCGATCCTTTTGACCGAGCGGGCAGAGAAGTCATGAATTCTTGACAGCATCCTCAACTTCCGATAATTCCGAAGAGATGTCTACGTTCCATTTGCGGTGTATCCGCTTTAACACTGTAACAGCTAAGACGGCCGTAACGATATCCATCGTCACCACAATCAGGAAAACCGGAGTCCAGCTATTTGCCACAGCGTCCAGGCTCGCCGACAAAGGACCTCCCAGCAACGCTCCCACCCCCTGGGCCATATAAAGCATTCCATAATTCATCGTGGCATGCTCGCTACCATAAAAGTCGGTTAGGGTGGAAGGAAACAGTGAAAAAATTTCTCCCCAGCCAAAGAACGCCAATCCGGTTAGAATGACAAACAAAACCGGATTGCCGACAAAGGCTATCAGAAGAAGAATGGAGAGGGCTTCGAGAGAAAAAGCCAGCAGCATGGTGTTTTCGCGTCCAATGTGATCGGAAACCCAGCCAAAAAATGGTCGGGTCAGACCATTTGTAAACCGGGACAAGGTTAAGGACAAAGGCAGAGCTGCCACCCCAAGTACCAAGGCATTTTCCACGCCATAGTCCTTCGCAATCGGCCCCACTTCCGACACAATCATCAATCCGCTGGTTGACATCATGGTCATCATCGCAAACAACCACCAAAAGGGGGCTGTTTTAAGCATCTGCAGCGGCCCATACGACCGCATTGTCCTGATCTCCCGACCCTGGGAAAATCAGTCGCGGCGGGTGCTTTGATTAGACCTTGTGCCGCAATCAAACCGACCGCCCCTTGGATGAGGCCAAACACACTCAGAGCATGAGCATACCCTGACGATGCAATCATCGTGGCAATCGGAAAGGTGGTGAAAATCGCCCCGGCGCCATACCCTGCCGCAACCAAACCAGCGGCCAGGCCCCGTCGTCTGGGAAACCACCTAACCATTAATCCCACCACACCCACATAAATAATGCCGGATCCAATGCCTCCTAAGACGCCGTAACTCCAATAAAGCGAGAACACATGGTCAACTCGGGCGGAGAAAATCCAACTGAGGCCTACCAGGATGGATCCCACTGACATCAAAAGGCGAGGGCCAAAACGTTCAATCAAAAAGGGCTTGAAACGGAGAGAACCATGTCTGGAGAATGACAAAGAGGGAAAAGGTGACTTGGATAGACGCAAGACTCCCCCCGACATGTTTTTATAATGGGTCAACAAATAAGGTCCAGACATACTGAGAACTTGAAATACTCATCATCAAAACGAATCCGCAGATCAACTGAAACCAGCGCGTAAAACCCGTGGGTGAGGATACTCCCTTATTGATCACTCTTTCCATGCCTCCTCAACTTGTCAGTCAAACCACCGAATGCCGTGCGGGCGTCAGGTCAAGTAATAACGCGCCCTGGCATCCGGACATCCTCGGCAGCCATAGCTTGATAACGGGAGGGTCCCGAGCACGGGTGAACATCCGGACGCGGATATTTCTCTTCAGGGCTCCGTGTAACCCATCATAATCACGCCGGCAAATCTTTTCGTCGGTAATGGGCACAAAAGTGACGACGAATGGCAGGGCTAACGCGTTTTTCTTCCCGCTATGTCCTGAATACATGCGCATCCCTGACCGGTAGACAAAGGCTTGCTTTGACATTCGCCTGTTCCCCGTCACACTAGCTAAACCAAGAGGGGTCATCTAATCTCTTCGATTTCATGGCCCCGTCCCGTAGTTTCCCGGACCATTGTCGGTCCTTGAGCAACCCAAGGCATCCTCTAAGCATCCGGAGCCACAAGTGTCACCCCAAAAATCTCTGTCGAATTATGCCAGATTATTGAGAAAAATTCTAAAAGGACATTGAAGAAAATATCTCGAATTAATTAGCCGAATACGTTCCAACAGGGGGCTAGAACATGCGGCATTTAACACTCCGGGGCATGACGGCTATGAGCGGTCTACGCGGGATGACCTTGGTCATGACGGGGGTATTTTTGGTGCAGCAGCATCAGCTCTTTTCGCATTGGCCGAATGCCCTGATGCTCGCAGGGTACCTGGGAGTCGTTGTCGTGGCCACGGTGCTGTGGTGGCAACGTCCGTCGAGGCGCATGGGATGCCAAAGTGTCTTGTGGGTGGCAGACGCCGTAATCATCACCATTCTCTTTCTTATTTTTTCCACCCCACACTCATCGGCACCAGCCTTATTACCCGTCCTGGCGTACGAGGCCGAATTGTACTGGCCCAGGCGAGGAGCATTGCTGGGGGGATGGATGGCGGGCATCATTTTTCTGTTAGTGTGGTGGATCAGGCTCTGGGCTCACCAACCCACCTTTTCTCCCACGACCTTGCTGTTTTGGATCACTGTTCTCAGTGTTCTGATCATTTTCCCTCTGTATGTGGTGCCGTTGTCATCCATAGACCAATCCGCCGGCCTTCCTCCGGACGCGTCAGAAAGCGCTACGGCCCTCCAGGTCCCGTCTCTTTCCGTGGACAGTCCTTGGTCCATTCTATCTGCCCGTGAACGCGATATTTGGCCCTGGCTCCTGTCCAAAGCATCATTCCGTGACATTGCGGCCCAATTAACCATCGACATGGGTACGGTAAAAACACACGCCTCACGCATTTACCACAAACGTCGGGTTAGAGACCGGGAGGAGTTGAGACAGCGCTACGCCCCACAAAATCCCGAACACGGATAGAATACCATCGAACACAATTTTGAAGTAACCCCGAAGTGGTATGACGCCAAATCCGCCCCTATCGGTTGCCACCCGACAACAACTCCTGTACGCCATGGGAGTTGGGAAGGGGTGAGAGCTAGATCTGGCGTTATGTTCAGATTTGGGCCACAGCCCAATGTTCTTGCAAGTCTTGACTGTTACTTTATTATATTGAAAGGTACTGTCCAATAAATCCTCACGCATTCTTGTAACGGCATTCATTCAAAAGTTGGGCGACAACGTGCACGTCTCGTGAGCCACTCTACCCATGAAAATGGAGTCAGAATAGGTCGGGACTCCGCTTTTTTGTCCCTGGATGCCACATACGACAATGCACATAACATCAAACGTCAGGAGATGACCCATTGACAACGTCCCGAATCCAAAGAGTGTTTGCCAATAAAGCCCCTCAGCCAATCGCCCCGTTTTCCCATGCCACATGGGCCGGCGATTTTCTGTTCGTGACAGGGCAAATGCCCATTGATCCGGTCACCAACCAATATCTAGACGGCGGCATCTCAGAACAAACCCATCAGGTTATGTCCAACTTGCATCAGGTATTAGCCGCCGCGGGTCTGTCGTTTCACGACGTCGTATCGGTGAGGGCTTTTCTCGCGGACATGACAGACTATAATGCCTTTAATCAGGTCTATCAAACGTATTTTTCACCCCAGAATCTGCCGTCCCGAACCTGTGTCGGTGTAAACGGCTTGGCTGGCGGTGCCAAAGTGGAAGTGGATTTAGTGGCCATGAGAGGGGAAACCGGCGGTATTATGGAATCTCCGTCATTAGGGGAAAGAAGGGGGCAATGATATGTTCCACAAGCTCAAAGCCAAACCAGACACCGTGCATTGGGGATATTTCGACAATTCTTTGCCGGCGGTACTGCGAGCCACATCGGGGGACATCATAGAGGTAGAGACGATTACCCATCAGGCCGGGGATGCCCCGGATCTGCTAATGGATGAAGAGATTCGGGACATTTACCAGACCATTCCCTTAAAAGACCGTGCCCCAGGCGTCCACATCATGACCGGCCCCATTTATGTCGAGGAGGCAGAACCGGGAGACACTTTGGAGGTTCGGTACCTGGATCTTCGTCCCCGCTTATTGTTCGGCAGTAATGCGGCCGCACCCTGGGGCTATCTTCACACCGAATTAGGAAGCAAAGCACGTGTCACCATCTTCGAAATTGATGCCCAGCTAGGCTTTGCTCAGGCTCTTTATGCCTTTGACTATCCAGGCGCTTATGATAAGCCCGGGCAGATCGTCTCGGATGACATTCGCAAAGAATCCAGTTTACAGGGCATCCGGATTCCTTTGAATGCGCATATTGGAACGGCGGGTGTTGCTTTGAACACGCCGGGGCGCATCAGCACCATTCCTCCCGGAGAGCACGGCGGCAATATTGACAATTGGCGCATCGGCCAGGGCTCCAGCATGTTTTATCCCGTCCTGGTACCTGGAGCCCTATTTTCGTTGGGAGACCCTCATCTCGCCCAGGGCGATTCCGAATTAGACGGGACGGCCATCGAAGCATCTTTACACGCCACCATCGAAATCATTCTCCATAAGCACATGACATTGCCCGCGCCTCTGCTGGAACTCCGTGACGCCTGGTATCTTCACGGCTTCGGCGACACCTTGGATGAGGCTATGAAAGACGCCGCACTGGCCATGCTGGATTACCTGACACAATACCGGAACCTAAGCCGCAACGATGCGTACGCGTTGCTGAGTGTCGCCGGCCATTTCGGCATTACACAAGTAGTGGATAGACGTATCGGTGTGCATGTGTCATTGGCCAAATCCCTTTTCCCCTAAGTGCTGCCGAGTCGACGAGGGCTGTTCGATTCCGAACATAGTAATCTCGAGCAATCTCTATTGTTTTGGTTAAATACCCAAAACTCTGTCGGAGGGATTACACGCGGCGACACAACTGTGTAATATTCTGACCAAGTCGATGACTGCCTTGGCTGATATAGACTGTCGCGGTTCTATCAAGCGCCATCGATGATCTGCACGTATCCACGCTAAGAGGTGAAGCCTGAATGCCCCGCTTGCTGAAAACACACTACAGCGCCGTCGTTACCGTCAACGGCCATGTTCACCGGCTTACGGTGCCGGGCCATGAACGGCTCCTGACCACATTGCGGGAGAGGCTCCATCTCTTTTCCGCGCGTTACGGGTGCGGCACGGGACATTGTGGCGCCTGTGTTGTGTTGGTTAACGAAGAACCGGTTCCCAGTTGTCTCTTACTCACCGTACGGCAACAAAAGAACCGCATTCAAACGCTGGAAGGACTGAAAAAGGATAGCCTGTTGGCACAACTGATGACATCGTTTGCCGAAGAACATGCGGCCCAGTGCGGCTATTGCACACCAGGTCTTCTTCTCAGTGCACGGCATCTGTTAAAAACCTGCCCCTCGGCTACGGAGTCCCAGTTGCGCGAAGAATTGTCTTCACACATCTGCCGGTGCACGGGATATTATGCGCCTCTCCGCGCCATAGCCAAAGTGAGAGATTCGTATGCGGTGGATTGAAGCCCACACTATTCGGCAAGTACAGCGGTGTTTGAGCGCGAATGTTCCCATTGTTGGGGGAGGGAGCTGGCTTCTGAGTGACGGATCGGTTCCGGAAGCGGTCTGCGACTTGAGAGAATATCCATGGGCTCAGGGGATAACGGGGAATGAAAGCGGCTGGATGATAGGTCCCGACGTCACGCTCAGTCAGTGGCTTCAAGCCTTGGACTCCGAGAACGTGATCGCGGAAGTCATCCGTAAAATGGGAACGCCAATTTTCCGCCGGGTGGCCACCGTCATTGGGGCGGTCGCAAATCCGCAGCCGGTGGCGGATTTGTATCCTGTTATGCGGCTTTTGGGGGCGGACATTTTTTACATCGATCTCCACCACGACAGCATTCAACACGAAAAACTGATGTGGCCCTTCCGAGCGAACCCCCGGGCCCTCGTGGGCCTATGGGTTCCCGCGTCCACGCCTTACCGCTTTATTGCCTTCCGCAAATACACCAAAGGCCGGTTGACCCGGGTGTTGTTGAATCTGGGAACAGGACTAGCCCAACAAGGAGACATTATGACCGCTGATTTTGTGATAGGCGGATTGTCACAATGGCCGTACGAGGACAGGGTAGCCGGAGCGTCTCATAGCATATCGCACCAAATATCTCAAAGACTCCGGAACCAGGGAAACATTACCCCCTTTTACCAGGCCCTGATCATGGAAATGTGTGACGATGTCCTGAACCAATGGGAACACCGAGCAGACAGGAGAAGCGAATTATGAGAATGTGGCCCTTAAGCACATATCCCCGCTACGCGCCGGACTGGCTCGATCTTCACCCGGAAGCGTTGATTGGGGGGATTCTCGAGGCTCCGGCAGCTCCCGCCCGCTGTGCGATTGACAATCTGGAAGAATTGCGAGGGCTGCCGGGAGTAGAAACCATTTTGACGGCAAGTGAGGTGCCGTGCTATCCCTTTACCACGGCCGGGCAACCGGAACCCGAGCCTTCGCCGTACGATACCTTGATTCTAAATCCCCTCTCCCGCTATCCGGGAGAACCCGTCGCCCTCATGGCCGCCTCATCCCTGGACGCACTCTACCACATCCGGCAACGCGCAAAAATCACGTACGAACCTTGGTATGGTCCTTTGCATGACCAACATCCTAACAATGTTGCCGAAGCCGTGCACTATTCCAGCGGACCCGCTGCGCCTTCCGAGGCCGACAGCGAGCGCTTTAAGACCACGATTCACGTGGGACGGGTTAGCCACATGCAATTGGAGCCGCACGCAGCAATGTGTTCTTTCGACGAAGAGAACAGGCTCGTCATCATCACCACGACCCAGGTTCCTTACCACGTGAGACGTATCGTGGCCCGGGCATTGAACTGTCCGGTTTCCCGAATTCTCGTCAAGGCGACGGACGTCGGCGGTGGGTTTGGCGGCAAACAGGAAGTGATTGTCGAACCCTGGGTAGCCATACTCGCTGTCAAGACAGGCAAGCCGGTGAAAATGATGTTAAGCCGCCGTCAGGAATTCATTTTGACCCGAACACGCCATGCGGCCACATTGACCGTAGAAAGCCAATGGCACGGACGACAAATCCGGGAAATCGCCATGAGTGCCGACGTTGAAACCGGACCTTATGCGTCCCACGGTTCGACAGTCGCTCATAATATGGGGTTGAAATCCCTGCCGCTGTATCGTGCTGAAGCGTACCACTTTAATGCTAGCGTTCGCTATACCCCAGGTCCCGTTGCCGGTGCCATGCGCGGGTACGGAGGGCCCCAAGGAGCCATGGCCGTGGAAACGCATCTCAATCAAGTTGCCGCGAGAAAAGGGCTCTCGCCCTGGTGTCTTCGCCACAAGGTGTTGGCCCAAACAGGCGATGCTCTTGACATTTTTACGGCCGCGTCAAGCTTCAAACGCATCCATCACACCAATCTCCGAAACCTTCTCTCACGAACCCGCGATGCCATTGGGGAAGGCTCACCCATGGCCACTGGAGAAGGAATAGGTCTCGCCATGAGCATGCAGGCCAGTGGTGTCCCCGGCAGCGAATTGGCTGAGGTCTCGATTGGCGTGGATGAAGACGGAAGCCTGTTTGTCAAGACTGGAGCCATCGACATCGGGCAAGGAGCCCGCGAAACCCTTTCCAACATTATCTATGACGCCTTACAATTGCCGCGGGGCCATGTGCCCATTTCCTTTTCCATGGGACAAACCCAGGACTTTGGCTTTGACTACGGAACCTATGCGTCGTCCACGACCTATGTGAGTGGTCTGGCTGCTTATAAGGCGGCTGGGATCGTACGCCGCAAAATGGAATCCTTGGCCCGCAGCATGATGCGTCATTCCGAACTTAAGGACACACCGTTGAGTGAGTGTTGGACTGCCCTCGCCCATAGCAGTTTTTACGGTCCCCGCCGCCACCCCGTAATGGGGCACGCGGTGGCAAGACCCTCGGATTCGCCTGCGCCCTATGCAATCGCGGCTGTCCGCTTGACCGTTCATGACAACGGAGAGTTGGTTATTCACCACATCGTCATTGGTGTCGATGCCGGCAAACCTATTAACCCCAGGGGGTTCCGCGGACAAATTGAAGGAGCCGTCATTCAGGGCCTGGGCTATGCCTTGTGGGAAGAATTGGAGCTGGATCACAGCGACACCCATGTTCTCAATCCTTCCTTGTTCGACTATGCCTTGCCGGCCCCCCAGGACATTCCTCCACTGGACATTATCATGGCCCAGACTGAGGATCCAACCACACCCCTCGGAGCTAAATCCGTGGGGGAAGTTGCATTGGCTCCTATAGCTCCGGCCATTGTGGGCGCCATTTTTCGGGCCAGGGGGATCTGGATGAGAACACTCCCAATCACACGGGAGAAATTATGGAACGCCCTGATGGCACAAAGAGAAACCGTGACGCCCTCATAACAAGAGAAAACAAGATCAGAAATGGCGGAAACATAACGAAAAGAGACAGGAACAAAGGTGTAAGCGGACAAAATTAGCCGTATGCGGCGAGAGGATGGGGAGGAACACACATGCAGGAAATCAATGAAGTCGTAAGCATCCCGGTAAAAGAGGCGTCGGAAGACTTGCTGGCTCCCTATGGCATTTTTCTGGGAGAAAGCGTGCACCGTCCGGGGCTGTCTATTCCTTTCTATCAAGGCGCGGTAGAAGAGGGCGCCAATTTGGACTTCGTCTGCTCGGGGCAATCCGTTATTCGCACGGCACGAATTTCCCCCCGGAACACTGAAGTCATCTGGCTGGAATATCATGCAATTTTGACCCAAGTCTTTATCGGACTGGGAACCCAGCCTTTTGTAATGGTTTTAGGGCGTCCCCAAAAAGAGGCGAGGATCCCTGATTTAAATCAGGTCGAGGCCTTCCTTTTCCCGCCCGGGCACGGAGTCCTGTTAGGGCAGCGCGTATGGCACGATTTTCCTATGGCTGTTTCGGAACCGGTCACGATCTTTACCATCAATTCCGAAGAGGTCGTCCAGGCTCTGGCGTCTCAACCCCATCCTGCCGACATGAACCGTGGGGACGTGTATAAAATTCATGTCAAAACCCACACCGGAAAGCATTTGCGGGTGGAAATGTGATGGAAACCCGTATTTTTACCGGCACGATGCAACATCCCGGCGACTTTTCGCAGCTGCACGAAGCCATCGATCGCCGCCAAGTAGATCCCCAGGGAATCATTGCGATTTTAGGGAAAACCGAAGGAAATGGAGGCCGCAACGATTTTAGCCGCGATTTAGCCGTCGAAATCAGTGGCCGTCTTTTGCATGACTACCGCAAGACAGAAGGATCGCCCATTGATGATTCCGTTCTGTTGTCGTTTTCCGGCGGAACCGAAGGAATCGTTACCCCACACTACCGGGTGTTTGAAATTGGCGCCGGGCAGTCCGCTAGGACGGCACATAAGCGCCTAGCCGCGGGACGAGGGCGAACGCGAAACTTCCTGCCGCAAGAAGTCGGGACCACAGCCATGGTGTATGAAACCGGACGGGTCGTCACCGACATTATTGGCAAGGCGGGAATAGACCCTGACGATGTTCACTTCGTCCATATTAAAGGGGCGTTGCCGCGGGAAAATCCGCCGACTTCGGAGCGCAACACCATGGCCTACTCGCGGGGAGCCTCGGCTCTTGGGGTTGCACTGGCCTTGGGAGAAGTCGGCAAAGGGGCGATAGCCGACGATATTATTTTGAAGGACTGGACGCTATATAGTGAACGGGCCAGCACTTCAGCCAAACCGGGACTCCCCTACTCGGATATCCTGGTCCTGGGCAATTCTCCCCTGTGGGATTCTCCGTTCGTGATTGACCACACGGTAATGCAAGATATTCTTGACACCGAAAGCGTCCTGGCATTAATCAAGAGATTGGGCCAGGGTTCTCTCAATGGGACAGCATCTCAAATCGCCCCCAGATGGCACGGCATTTTTGCCAAGGCCGAAGCCGACCCTCGTCAAATGGTTCGCGGGTTTCGGCACACCATGCTCTCGGATGACGACATTGGAGATACCCGTTATGCCCGCTGCGTTGTGAGTTCGATTTTGGCCGCCCTCACCGGCACCTCCACCGTATATGTTTCCACCCGTGCCGAGCATCATGGGCCGCTCGGCGGGGGACCCGTCGCCATGATCGCTGCCATAGATGCTGACGCCTCGTCATCATCCTAAGGCCATCGCTCGCCTCCCGGTCAATATGACAAGGGGTATCTTATACGAGGGGGAATCGCCATGAAATTATGCCAGTTTACACGAGATGGCATACCGGGAACCGGACTGTACCATAACGAACACAGTCTGTGGGACGTTTCCAGCATGCTTCCTCCGGGAATATCACTCGTCGATTGCCTGATGGAAAGCTACTGGAGACAGCAGCTGGAACACATTGTCACCTCAGAAGCGGCGAAACTAATCGCCTTGAGTGATATCCGCTGGATGTTGCCTTGTGCTCACCCCGGCAAAATTATTGGGTTGGGCTTAAACTATCACAGACACGTCCATGAAACACCATACCAACCTCCGAAATATCCCGTATATTTTCTGCGGTTACCTCATACCCTGGTAGCCCACAGTGAACCGCTTAAGATCCCGGCAGGGGAGAACACACTGGATTTTGAGGGGGAACTGGCTATCGTTATCGGTCGTCACCTGTACCAAGAGACGGGTGACGGTCTTGTGACCGCCATAGCCGGATACAGCATCTTCAATGACGCATCGGTCCGCAGTCTTCAGTTTCGCGGCCCCGAATGGACCTTAGGCAAAAACTGCCGGGCAACCGGCGCCTTCGGCCCCTGGCTAGTCAGCAGAGATGAATTGGTTATGAGCGAGCACGGAATCTGCGCCTTGAACCTGACAACCCGGGTGAATGGGGTCATCTTGCAACAAGCTTCTACAGAAGACTTAATATTTTCGATTTTGGACATTCTTCGTGACCTCAATCAATTTATACCGCTTGACCCCGGAGACATCATTTTAACCGGTACGCCGGAGGGTGTGGGCTTCACCCGAATCCCTCCCCTCTATTTGAAACCGGGCGATGTCGTGGAAATATCTCTGCAAAATGCGGGCACCTTAGTCAATCCGGTAGAAGGGACGAATTTATAATGTTGCATGATCCTTGGCACGCCTTTATCGATTCCTCATGCCAAAAATCTCCTCAGCTCGAGGGTCCTTTAAACGACACGACTTTTGCGGTCAAGGACGTCTTTGACGTCGAAGGCTGCATCACTTCCGGCGGCAATCCGGACTGGCGCCGTACTCACACCCATGCCACCCAGAGTGCCCATGTTATTGGACAATTGCTTGCATCGGGTGCCACGCTTCGGGGAAAGACCCATACCGACGAACTGATGTATGGGCTTAATGGGGAGAATGCGCATTATGGGACTCCAATCAATCCCAGGGCACCGGAAAGGATTCCCGGCGGATCATCCAGTGGCTCGGCCGCTGCCGTCGCAGGAGAATTGGTTGATTTCGCGCTCGGCACTGACACAGGAGGCTCGGTGCGGATACCTGCCAGTTACACCGGAATATTCGGCTACCGTCCAACAATCGGTCGCATTTCCCTGCAAGGAGTGATTCCTCTCTCCCAAACGTTTGACACGGTAGGATGCATGGCCCGCTCCCCAGCCCTTCTGGAAAAGGTATCTTCGGTGTTATTGAATGAGCCGGTCTATTCTTCCACTCAGCCGTTTTCCCGCGCCATTATTGCCCAGGACGCATTAGCCCAACTGGATCAGGAGCTGGCTGCCACGGCTGACTCGCAAATTCGCCGGATCACCGCCTCATTTTCGTCCGTGACCCGTGAAATCATTGCCGCAGACGGATTGGATGATTGGAGCCAGGCCTTCCGGATTATTCAAGGATATGATATCTGGAGAAATTTCGGAAAATGGATTCTGGAAAACCAACCCCAATTTGGACCCGGATTCCACGAACGCTTTTACTGGACCAGGACCATCCGGGTGGAAGACCGCAATGCCTGGTCTCAAAAGTGGCTGAGTTGGCGGGAAGAGTTGTGGGATCGTCTCAGAGATGATACCATCATTGTTCTTCCCACGGCACCCGGCCTGCCGCCCAAGAAGAACACCCCGCCTCATCTCCTTAACCCTTTTCGCGACCGAGTACTCCAATTGACGTGCATTGCAGGTCTAGGCGGACTGCCCCAAATTTCCATACCAGTGACAGCTGTAGACGGTGTGCCTTTCGGACTGTCGGTGATAGCCGGTCCGGGGCTGGACGAGGCTTTATTGTCCTGGGTCAGGATCCACATGGGGGAGGGCAAAGAGTGATTACACGGATCCGTCATGCTACGGTGGTCACCATGAATCCCGAACGGGAAATACTCGAAAACACGGACATCTGGATCGATGAGCGAACCATTGTCGCTATCGGACACCGTGACGCTACCCCGGATCGAACCATCGATGCCGACACCATGATCGCGATTCCCGGCCTGATTCAGCCGCATATCCATTTATGTCAGACTTTGTTTCGGGGACTGGCGGACGATCTGTCATTGCTCGAATGGCTTTCCGGGCGTATCTGGCCCATGGAAGCCGCGCTCGATGCCAAAGCTATGCGCATATCTTGCCTGTCGGGAATCGCCGAACTGATAGCCGGCGGCACCACCACCATCTTGGATATGGGTTCGTTGCGTCATACCGAAACTATTCTTCAAACCTTATTGGATACAGGAATGAGAGGGTACACGGGAAAATGTCTGATGGACCGTCCCAACCGGTTTTTGATGGAAGGCAGGGAAGAGGCATTACAGGAAAGTTACGGCTTGGCTCGCCGGTGGCATAACCGGGACCGGGGCAGGATCCGTTACGCACCAGCGCCCCGTTTCACCCTGTCCGCAAGTGATGAAATGTTTGCAGGTGCACGGATCTTGGCCGATACCTTTCGGACGGTGCTTCATACCCATGCGGCGGAAACCCAGGACGAGATTTCGGAAGCGTTAAAACTCCATAACAGACCGCCGGTATCCCATCTTCATCATCTCAACGTTTTAGGACCTAATACGGTCATAGCCCACGGGGTGTGGATGAATCCGGATGAAGAGGGTATGGTCGCCGACACTCGCGCTAAAGTGGTCCATTGCCCCTCCTCCAATCTCAAACTGGCCTCGGGTGTGGCTCCCACCGCCAGGTGGGAACAACACGGAGTAACTTTTGGAATTGCTGCCGATGGCGCCGCATGTAACAACTTTCTCGACGGATTTCAGGAGATGCGAACGGCCGCCCTGTTGGCCAAACCATTCTTTGGAGCCTCGACACTACCCGCTTCCAATATATTCGCCCATGCCACAATAGAGGGCGCCCGGGTCTTGGGATTGGAACAGGAAGTAGGATCTTTAGAAGTCGGCAAGGAAGCCGACATTGTATTGCTCGATTTCACCGGCCCGCATCATCAGTTGTGGGAATGGACCCCTATTTACAGTCAGCTTGTCTATCAGACGCGTGCAAGCGATGTCAGCTTAACCATGGTCGGGGGACAAGTCCTGTACGAAAAGGGGCAGTACCACACTGTAGAGCTGGACGAGATCCGTCACCAGGCTCCTGAAGCTTTGGCAGGGGTGCTGCGCCGCATGGACAACGGTTAATATTCCCAACGAAAGAGACACAATTTAAGATGGCTTTCAGTAAAAATGGGTGCACCCAAAGCGTTCAACACAACGTGTGAACAGTGCGTCAGCCCACACTCATTGATTCGCGCCTCGACCGCTCCGGCGCCCCAGACTTCCGTTAGTGGTCTAGATCCTCGGTCCATGCGCAGGGACTCGGGATATTACCCACCGGTCAAGAGCCAATATTGTAATTCCTGGCAAACATCAGGGTCAGGAAGAGCTCCGTTCACGACAGAGGCAACCGCCAATTCTCATACTGTCTGAGCTTGCCAGTCCAAACGCCGTAGGGGCCAGTCCCCATCCGGTTGGGTTCACTCTCAGCGTTTCCGCATGCTTTCCGGTGGCGGCGAAATGACACAACACCAATAACCATAATGGTTTCCTCTCGGCACCAAGGGCGACGCCTGAGCCCTTGATGCCACAAACAGGGGCCGGTGTGGGTCACCCTCCCATCCAGATGCCGCAGAACTAACCAAAATCCTGTCGAACAGTCCCCGCCCACTGCTGCCGTATAATAAAGTCTTCCGCAATCAGGAAACGCTAATCCCGCGTCATATCTCCTCCCCTGAACGAGGGAGGCTGGCATATGTCCAATTACCATTTATCGCCATTCCCTTCCGTTCATTCGAACAGACATGAAAGACAAAAATACCGCTACAATCAGCACATTTCGTCTCAGGATTCTGGGGGATAGGCAAGTGGCCCCGGCGCCTCACAATCATTTGTTTACTTTACTAGACAGAATGTAGAGATATTACGATCTCGTTGGACAATTTGTAGAGTATCGCTTCACGGAGAATTTAGTAGACTGGCACAAAGGTCACCATTTAATCTGAGCCCTATTAGCTAGTACAATAGAATAGTGATGGCGTCCATCTATAGCCGATATCATCACCAACAGAGCTCAAGGTGTTGGCATATCGGATTGGGTATGCAGCGAATGCCTGGAGCACCAGCAGCAATTCGGAGCGCAGCCATCCCATGCGAAGAGACCTTGAGCGAGTTATGAAGAGGTGACCCTGATACCCAAAACCGTCCGGGGCGAAAGGGGAGCCGCCGGCGGCAAAACGCTAAGCGGGGGATTCAGCGGGAACAATGACTTCCGCGAAATGTTTTCATTCGCGCACTGAACAATGAATCGCGTTGGCCGATGCGGTGTCGATACTCGGAAGGGAAAAGCCACCCCTGAGCATCCTCTTCTTTAAACAATTCCTGTGGGATCGGCCTTTATCCTAGCGGGGATGCAAACGCAGTGAACAAGCGCGAACACAGAACGCCAGCAAGTAAAGAAAGTATTGCAGCAACATGTAACAGGCAAAAGCCAGTCGTAAAACAGACACAATATTCTGCATATTATGGGAGGGATTCGCCTCACTGTTCCGGCACAGGCTGTTTTGATCGTCAAGTCTTTTTCACGGGTCTGTCCCATATGCCATCTGTCGTCTCAAACTCTTTGGGTGTTAAAGGAGGTTGCCTATGGACCACAAGATATCGGGCGGGTTCCGACACTGGCTCCCAAAAACCCTGGCCGCGGGATTAGCGGTGGTGCTCCCGGTTTTTGGCTCCGGATTTTGGGGGCCGCATGCCGCCGATGCGAGCCACCCTCTGGTTCTGGACCAAAATCAAAAACTCCCGGCAGCCCCCGCCAAAAGCGGGCCACCGTCGTTAGTCCGTTCTTCTTCGCTTCCCGATTTCCGCCACGTCTTTATCATTATGCTTGAGAATCATAGTTATGCGGATACCTGGTATGAACACGACATGCCCTATTTGCATCAGTTAGCGAGAACCTACGGGTTACCGACCCAAATGTATGGCATTACCAATCCGACGGTTCCTAACCGGGTTGGCATCCTGAGTGGCCGGGGGCGGACCATTGGGGACAATGTCAAAGAAGGGCAACTGTCCTACCCGAATCTCATCGACCAGTTGCAACAACACCACTTCACCTGGGGTGCCTACTACCAGCACACGGAAACGTCTACGGACCAGCACCCCGTGTATAATTTTAATCAAAGTACGCTGTTGCGGTTTCGGGACATCGCCGACAATTCCTCACGGCGGGCTCACTTACAGACATTTCCCGAACTGAAAACGGCGTTGGCGAATAATACCGTTCCTAATTTCGTGTGGGTAGCGCCGAATTTCCTCACCAACTCACATGGGACAGGCCGTCCCGGCCCGTATCAATACACCTATCAGGGGGCCGGGCTAGGGGGAGCCACGGCCCATGATACCCGTCTGGAAAATTTGGCCAACGGGTTTCTTCAGCGCTGGATTCCCCGTATTATTCACTCCGCGGCTTGGAAATCCGGACCGTCTGCCATCTTTATAACCGAAGATGAAACCAGTTATGATGCCAGCATGCCCCAAAACGGCAACTGGGCTTCGAATCTCGGCACAGCCGGCAGCCCGTTCGTTTCGAAGGGCACAATTCTCGGGGGGAATGCTCATTTTCCTTTCCCCGGCGGGATCAACGGAGGCGGCCGCATTCCGGCCGTAGTCATCACCAACGTCGCCGGCCATGTGGTATCCGCTGAACCGTTTAACCAGTTCTCCATTCTAAAAACCATAGAAGAGGCGTGGCATCTAGGATATCTGGGTCAGGCCGCGAATCCCCAGGTGCACACCATGCAAGTCTTTTTCCATGGTGGATCGCCACCGGCCCCGGCCGGTTCCACCCCATGGGCGACGGGATCCGGCCCCATTCCGACGAACCGGGACGGGGTAGGCACGACCCCGGCAATGCCGGCATTGCCGCCTCAAGCGGTCAATACCCCGGACGCGACCCTCCTGCCGTCATCCGATCCCCATCTAAGTGTGGGAGCCCAGGGACAAGCGGCCACGAGTCTCGCCTTATTCCTCACCAATCCTAAAGACTCGGCTGCCGTCACCGGAAACCTCACCCTGACTCTCCAGGGACCCACGGGGGTGAGTTTTGCCCGGCGATCATCCCCCGTGGGCACCACCCGGGTTTCCAACGCCGATGAGGCAGCGACACAATTCGGTCCCAGTAAGGTGAGTTCCCAGAGCGTGATCGTCCCTGTGGCTGCCACCGGGACGGTGTCGGAGACCCTTTTCATCACCGGTTTGATGCTCAATGTGACCCCCAATGCCCCTGGGGGTCCGGTGCGGGCCCGTTTGTCCTCTGGGTCGGTTCAGCTGGGAACCGTCGTCTTAGGCACAATCGGCAAACCCACCGTCCGCCAAGCTCCTAACCTCTTAGCCCCCGTTATCCGTCCCGGCACGGTTCAGATCCGTTTTATGCCTCCTAACTGCTCCGCGAGTGATTGTTCATCCTCACGACCACGCTACGAAATTGAAATCGCGGGACAAAACCCGCTCACCGCCATCGGTCCCAACCTCAACGAACATTACACCGCCTATACCCGCTCGAATTCCGTCCTTATCAGCAACACCGCGGCAGAACTGACGCCGTTAGCCGGCAAGACCTACTGGGTCCGGGTGCGCATGGTCCCGGGACCGGGGCATAAGACAGCAGTTCCCGGGGCCTGGAGCCTTCCTTTACCCTTTACGGCATTACCGGGTCCGTTGCCGGCCGGAGTATCCTGATTAGTTGAAGCAGATTTCATCAAGAAGAGGAGGTTCACAATGCAAGCATCAACCCAGACACTAGCGGCTTTGGGCACCACACTGGGAATGGCAGGATTTCTGAGTTTGTCCCCCTTAGCGCACGCCGCTTCTCTCAAGTCGCATTCGACCCCGATTCCGAGCTTTCATCACGTGTTCGTCATCGTCATGGAAAATCACAGCTACAACGACCTCATGGATGAAAATGACGTGCCGTATCTTCATCAGCTCGCCAGGCGCTATGGCCTGGCCACCCGTTACTACGGAGTCACCAACCCGAGCGTTGGCGACCGAGTCGCTCTGCTCAGCGGAACAACGGCCGGGACCGAGCTTCCCCACAGCAAAACGACCGGACTCCCCCAGACGAACCTCATTGATCAATTATCGGCTCACCGTCTCTCGTGGGGCGCATTTTATCAGCATTCCCGGCTCTCTAGCAGCCAACATCCTGTCTACCGTTACAAAGAAGGACACAGTACGTTTTTGCGCTTCCAGGATATTGCGGACAATCGCGCCCGTATTGCCCATCTCCATCCCTTGCGGGATCTGAGCACGGCTTTGTCCTCCAATAACGTACCTAACTTTGTCTGGATCTCGCCCAATAGCATCGGCAATATGGAAGGCGGATACCGATCGCCCGGCCAGTTTACTTTCCAAGGAGCGGGACCGGGAGGAGCGACACCAGCCGATTCGGCGCTGGAACAGGGAGGCAACACATTCCTTAAAACCTGGATTCCCCGGATTATGCATTCCAAAGCTTGGCATCAAGGTCACAATGCCATATTTATCGCCTTCGACGAAACCAGTTATGATGCCAGCATGCCCGCCGACGGGTACTGGCTCTCTCACTCCGGCGTGGCCGGAAGTCCCGTAGTTCCCGCCGGCACCAACCTCTCAGGGAATTCTCGTTTCTTGTTTCCTGGGGGAGTCGACGGAGGTGGCCACACCTTGGCGATCGTTCTCACCAATCATCCCCATCATGTCGTATCCGCGACACCGTATAACGAGTACTCCATTCTGAAAACGATCGAGACGAGTTGGCACCTGGGATATCTGGGTCATGCCGCAAGTCCCGGCGTTCAGCCCATGTCGGCGTTCTTCGGTGGTGGTGCTAAACCCTATTCGACACCACCTATTCAGGTGGGCACGCTGTCCGGTTACGACACCTTCTTGAAGAATACCCCCGTACTGACCAACGCTGCCACACCGCAATTCCATTCGTCGTCATCGGCTGCGGGCGTCTCGACGACTAGCAATCCTTACTTTGCACGAGGGGTCTCGCATCAAGTAGGGTCCACGGTTATAATCCGTGAATCCCGTCCAGGTGTGCTAAGCGGATCCCTGAGCTTAACCTTGGCACCGGCATCAGCATCGGATGCTAGCTTTGCTGCATCCTCAAATCCGGTAGGCAGCACGCAAATCGCCAATCCCAGCAATCAAGGAGTACAATTTGCGCCGTCATCCGTATCTCCCGGCACAGTGAGCTTTCCCGTGGTAACGCCGAGCAAGGTGCCCTCAACCGCAATTATCACGGGACTGACATTAAATATTGGTCCCAAAGCGCAGCTTGGCCCTGTCACCGCCACGGTGACGTCACACGGCCAGGTATTGGGCACGGTGAGCTTAGGCACGGTAGGAAAACCCAGAGCTGGTTTGATGCCGGAAATGATGGCTCCGGTGGTATTAAATCATCACATGGCTTTTCCTTTTGTGGAACCTCTTTCTCACCAAAACGATCAGCCTGTGATGCTACGTATCGAAGGTCGGTATCCGACCGCCAAAAAGGATGACCTCAATCAGTACATGGCGTTTAACACCCGGACTAATGTTCCGGTGATATCCGATTCCTCTGCCATGCTGACGCCACAAGCCGGAAAACAGTACTGGGTTGACGCCAAGCTACATCAAAGCAAGAGTTGGTCGTTACCGGCCACGTTTAGTGTCAGCCGTAAAAGCTGACACTAAACAAACCGCATTACGGCACGATTCAGCCTTGAACACGAAAGGGGGCCTTGCCCCTGGCTGGATCAAGAAAAAACAATACGGGCAGCAAATTGCCGGGTTCATGAGCACAAAACGGCATGGCGTCCGAGGAACAAAGGCGCCCGCACCGAGACAGCACCCGGAGGAATGAACCAGTCTTTGGCGTCAGACAGCACAAACGCTTCCCAAAGAACGGGAAGCGTTTGTGCTAGGTTCTTGAAGACATTTCTATCGCCTAACCGACTCTATTCCGGACCCGTTCACACGTGGAGGCGATGGAGGCATATCTTACGACCGATCACTCCATCTGGGTGTGCGTTTTTCGAAAAAGGCACTCATCCCTTCCACGGCATCAGGAGTCGAACTCTGGCGAGTCATAAACTCGACTCCGTACTGGGCGGCGCCATCCTCGCTCATCTCAATCTGCTGATACAAAAATTCTTTTCCGGCCGCGATGACCGGCAGACTCCATCGGGAAATTTCCCGTGCAAATTGCCAGGATGCGTCGCGTAACGATTCATTGTCTACCACCCGGTTGATCAACCCGGACGCCTTGGCCTCCTCCGCACTGATGAAATCGCCGGTAAAGAGCATTTCGGCAGCCTTTTTGACCGGGACATTACGGGCCAGCTGAACCGACGGACTTGCACAGAAATACCCAATCTTGACCCCGGGTGTCGCAAAACGAGCCGTATCGGCAGCAATAGCCAAATCGCACGCCGCCACTAGCTGACAGCCTGCAGCGGTGGCAATCCCCGACACTTCGGCCAACACCACCTGGGGCAAGCGGCGAATTACCGCCATTGTTTGCGCACACTGCTGAAACAGAGTCCGAACTTCTTGGAGATTCTGATCCAATATCTCATGTAAATCGTGCCCGGCACTGAACACAGGCCCTTCACTGCGAATAATCACAACATTGACGGACTGTGATTTACCCAGACTTTCAAGATTGTCTTCCAAAGCCGCCAACACCGCCCGCGACAGTGCATTGCGGCGAGCAGGGTTGTTCAGTGTAATTACGGCAATGCGTTCCTCCGCAAATTCCTCAACCAGGGTTAATGCCATGCTTTTCTCTCCTTCCATTTCATCTCGTCTACGCTCATGCTCCAGGGATTCCTCACCATCATCTCACGAATCGCCCCCTGGGTGGCGGAACAAACCGAATGAAGACACCCGCAAAATGTTCCTCGTTTGCCGGCGCCAAAATTTGCAAGGGGATTCAGAGCCTAAACCCTCTGCTGCCGGATCTTTGAACGGCCCTGAAACTTGTGTGGTCCTCGAATGAAGAGACGGGCAACAGGGCACCATGACACACCTGACCCGGAATTTTTGCCCAGGAACTCTGGCGGCACAGCACCTGAAACGGGGGCAAAATCGTCCATTTGCATCCCAACCTATACAGTATAATATAATCAGAAAACATGAATTATTGGGATTTGGCCAAATTGGTTTCGTCATTTCACCATTTTAATGCGAAGGAGAGACACGCCATGATGCCCACCCCGCTTAATCTTTTCAACATCTTTGACTACTCACAAAAAATGTGGCCTGAAAAGTGGATTATCACCCGGACCCATGAAGGCACGCACCGTTACCGGTACCGTGATTTCGGGGAGCGCGTTCGCAGACTGTCATCGGCATTGAAAACGCTGGGAGTCGAACCGGGGGACCGGGTCGCTACGCTGGCGTGGAACAACTACCGCCATTTAGAGGCTTACTTTGCCATACCCCTTATGGGAGCCGTGTTGCACACCGTAAATCTGCGACTGCCGTCCGAACATCTTCGCTACATTATCAATCATGCCGAAGACCGAATTTTACTGGTGGATGAAGAGCTGCTGCCGCTTTTGGATCCGATTCGTGATCAACTGCCAACGGTGCAACATCTCATTGTGTTAGGCGATCAGCCGGACTTGTCGAAAAGTCCTATAGTCCCCGTGTCGTCGTACGAGGTTCTTCTCGGCGGGGCTGTGCCCACCGGGGACTTCGATCCCGATCTTCCGGAAGACAGCCCTTTGGGGATGTGTTATACCTCAGCCACCACCGGCAACCCCAAGGGCGTCGTTTATTCCCACCGGGGTATCGTCCTGCATAGTCTCGCCATGGGCTTGGCGAACACCTCAGCCATCGCCGAAAACGACACTGTAATGCCCGTGGTTCCCATGTTTCATGCCAATGCTTGGGGCATTCCGTTCTCTTCCATCTGGTTTGGCGCCAACATTGTCCTGCCTGGCCCCGCGCCGACGCCGGCGGACTTGGTTCGCCTGATGTCCGAAGAGCGGGTGAGCGTGTCGGCCGGAGTTCCCACGGTATGGTTGGGCGTGGCCAAGGCGCTGGAAAAAGATCCGACACCTTTGTCTCTGCGGATGGTGCTCTGTGGTGGTTCTGCGGCCCCACCGGCTTTGATACGAACGTTCGAAGAAACTTTCGATGTCCCTTTCGCTCATGCCTATGGCATGACCGAAACCAGCCCCTTAGCGACGTTTGCCCGTCTGAAGAGCACCCTGTTCGACCTCCCGAAAAACGAACAATTAGCCATTCGCTCCACCCAGGGACTTTTGGTTCCCGGACTGTTTATGCGACTGGTACGGGAACACGAAGACGCTCCTTGGGACGGCAAATCCATGGGGGAACTATGGCTCAAAGGGCCTTGGGTGGCAGACGAGTATTACCATGATCCCCGGACCGAAGACAGTTTCGAAGATGGCTGGCTAAAGACCGGAGACGTGGCGACGATTAGCCCTGAGGGCTATGTTCGTCTCGTTGATCGAACCAAGGATCTCGTCAAGAGCGGTGGCGAATGGATTTCATCGGTCGATCTCGAAAACGCCATTATGGCGCACCCCGATGTCTTTGAAGCCGCCGTAGTGGGAGTGCCCCATCCCAAATGGGACGAAAGGCCCCTGGCCTTTGTTGTGCCGAAAGAAGACCGGGAAGTTCGCAAGGAAGACGTTATGGCCCTTTTGTCCGAGAATTTTCCCAAATGGTGGCTGCCGGATGACGTCATCTTTCTTCCCGAAATTCCCAAGACCTCGGTGGGCAAATTTATGAAACGGGCCCTGCGTGATCAATACCACCAGTATTTATCCAGCTCCCAATAATGACAAGGGGAGAAATACCGGAACGGCAGGCAGGAAGAGCACCCAAACGTCCGGCATGAAAGAACACGGAGAAGCACGACACTTGCCGTGAACTCAACGTCACCGTCAACATCGTGGCCCGTCATTTTTTAAGCCTATTATGCGCGTCTGGGGGCCATCGCTGTTCTCGTCTGTCTGCTTGGCTCCGCCGGAACCAGAAAATCAGCTGTAAACACCGGGACCGGGAAGCCAAGTAATTCTCTATGATTGGGTCCTGAAGGTGTCAGCGGCACCCGGATTATTTTTGGGAAACTCAAGTGATACACTGAACGATCTTTCGCTTGCCGCGGGCAAAAAAAGACACAATTCAGCTCGCTTTCCGTTTCCATCATCGAAATCGACAACGCCCGAATTCTCGATACACCCGGCACGACCGGCCGGTCCAAAGGGGATGCGAAAAGAGGATACGAATCGGCCATGACTCAAGGATTCCTGAAAGACTAACCTGTAATTAATAATCGTTGGTCTGGACTCCTCGGTATGCATCCGGTATCCATAGGGCGATTCCTGTCGGTCCTAAGCACCCATGCGTGGGCCTGGCCCCGTTCCGCCACGGGACACGGCTTTTGGAGTCCACTGTCTCGCATCCGTGTCGTCATGTGACGATGGAAGAATAGCGGACTGAACATGCGAAAGCAAGCATAAGAATTTTTCTCAAATTTCTATACTATAGGAATATCCTATAGTATAATAGGAATTGAGGTGAACAGCCATGGTAGGACATTATGTGCGCGTTCAAGATGCTGCCAATCTTCTAGGAGTGTCGCCGGTCACCATAAGATGGTATTCTCAGCAGGGCTGGCTACCGTCCTACCGGGTCGGCCGAGGCCGCGTTCACCATCGCCGCTTCAAATATGCGGATGTTCAGGCCCTAGCCCAGCGAACCGGCCGGTTTATTCCGGAGGAACCCGAATGGGATAAGTCCCGGAACGTCTCCACGGAGATGGCGGCTCAGTATCTGGGCCTATCCTCCCGCTACTTGCTTGAGGCTGGCTGGCTAAAAACCGGCGAAAATCTGAGCTGGCAAGAACTGAAAGACGTGGAGAATCGTATCTACCCAGATCCCGAAAACAGTCTGGCAAATGGGCACGAAGAGGGGGGATTAACGATGCTGGATAACAGGGAAGGACACCCCGGAGGCTGCGGATGGCACGGAGGTTTTGGTTCCCGCGGCCGCGGTCCCGGACGCCCAAAATGGGAGTCCGCCGACATTCCGGGACACGAGGCCAGTTTGCTGGCTCTGCGGCGAGCCAAACGCCACTTGGAAGCACGAAAAGCTGATCTGGAAGACCAAATTCAAGAGTTGGAGAAACGGATCGCCAAACATCCCGACAATAACCGGTAAGCGAGAAGGGCCAGTTGTGGCACTCGGATTTCGACTGGCCCGTTTGTTATTCCGCCTTTATCACCCCGGCAAGGGAGACGGTTGTCCAGGGCTGTTCAGGATGGGGTCAATGCAGATTATCTTAGATTGGCGCCACCTGGAGGAACAGTGCCAAATCGAATGGACCCGTGAACTTCAAGGGACCCAAATTCGAATTGTGTCGTTGATCCTGGGGAATTGTCGTCAGTTGGAGACGCGGGACGGACAGGTTGTCGTGGCTTGGAATCACATCGGGAGAAATCCGGTACATGCTGACGTGACAGACCATCGTTTGATAATCCGGCAAGCTTGTTCTTGCAGGCACTGCGTTAGATCCTCGGACCCATGAGATAATGACTTACGACCCTTTTCATAGAAGAACGACGTCTCGTAACGCCTCTTCGCATCCGAATTGTCAACACGGCTGCAAAAGCGGCGTCTTATAGGAGAGCGGGCCGCCCAATATTTATATCGCCCATTTTTCGCCCTACGTAATCACCGAAATACTCTACTGTTGTAAACATCATTCCGCGCACTACGACAGTGAATGATACGGTTCGAAAAAATTCCCTCGTAGCCTTGACCTGGGCCAGTTAATCGGCTTTTTGGTAATCGACTTGCCACGGCAGCAAGAAGCGGGCACCCCCTTGTGAGCAGTACCCGCTTTAGCTTTCGTACAGACCACGTATCAGGCTTCTCCCGAGGCCACCTGGATGCTCAGTCCACGGCCGGTCTCCCGACCCCAGATGATCCATGCTCCTGCGGCCAGCGTTCCTACAAACCACACGCCAGCATTGAACAAAATGTAATGCGCGGGAGACATTCTGGCCGTGATATAGATGGTCGGGATGTAAAGCCCGATAGAGATGAATCGCGCCACGGCGGTCAGCGTGCCACGGTGTAAGGTCGGCCAGACCTCCGCCTTCACAGTATCTTCGGTCAAATAGCACAGCGAATTGGCCCCCGCCAAAACCACCAGCAGGATCCAGAACAGCGTCATGTCGTGCTGCCAGACCTTTGTGGTGAGTCCCACGATGACCGTCATGGCGAAGGTCCCCACAAAGCTCCAGAAGAGGAACTTCTTGCGAGACACCACGTCGGCAATGAGGCCCAAGAAGCCGATAACGAATCCCGCTCCTTCGAAGACGGCCAGGATGACAGGCTGAAGATGTGGGAAGAAGGCGAAAGCCAGAGCGTACGCCATCAACCCGAATCCGATGGTGTTGGCCGCCGCAATAACGATCATGATGATCATCGTGAACCATACGTAGCCGAGACTCGGCTTCGGACCCACTGGTGCTGCCGGTTTGGCCGACTCGATGGCTTCTTTTGCCACAGCTTCCGCAATCACCTCGGGGCCGAAGTACGACTTGATGGTCTTTTCAAGGTCCGCGTTGCGGCCCTTTTTCTGCAGCCACAAGAACGACTCCGGCATGCTAACACGGGTCGCAAACAGAATGGCCACCACAACCAGCACCGCAATCGCCACGACATCCCGTTGAACGGATGTCGCCGCCTGACCGCTAAGCGCCGCACTGGTCAGCGCTATGACGGCCAAGACCGTACCACCGAAGTTTATGCCGTTGATAATCATCATGGTGGCCTTGCCGCGGTGCTTCCTCGGCATAAGTTCATGGCTTGCCACCATGATGGAATTCATCTCGCCGCCGCCTGCAATGAGCATGATGGCAAGCGAGATCAGGATGACGATGTAAGTCGTGGCGAAGAACAATACAATACCTCCGACAGCGTACAGAGCCAACGTCGCGTACAACGTGACCTTCCTCCCGTATTTGTCCGAGAACGGACCCGCCACAATGATACCAATGATAAGCCAGATAGGTGCCCAGGCCAGGAGCAATTCGCCGAGGGCCTTTGGCATGGACACCCAGTAGATTGCAATGGAGGCCAACGCGAACACATAGGACTCGAGGGCCAACCCTAGAACAAAAGAGATGAACATCCAGGTGGTTTTCCGGGTCCAATGGGCTTCGCCAAGCCGGTTTACATTCATGTTCATCAAAACGCGATCCCTCCTTGCAACTTATGGACGTATGAATATAACTCATGAGAGGCCAGAGAAACAGTAAGAGAAGGATTTGCGCCGACATTCGCTCAGCACCTCGAGCTCCAATCCACTGCACCCGGCGCATATTTTGCGTCCTATTGTTTGTTATTACTACAAAGTTCCTCGAATTCCTGCACCGTTCGGGCTATAACCCAGAAATATCTTTAACTATTTTCGTACGGGTCACAGTGCAAAAGTGTTAGGAGCAAAAACCAAATTTTCTGCATTACTCCCGGGACATTTCCAATCCAAATTCTCACAACGACCATGTGTCGGTGCGAATGCACAGTTCTTCTCCCGCCAGCGATGCGTTGTTCATCATTCTCACGCCGTTTGTAACAAATCTTTGTTTCTCAATGGGTCAAGCGGATATTGCGTTAAATTAAGACATTAATTATGATGGCCCGTCGTTTAACCCAACAAGGAGACGGGGGTCTCGCCGCCCCAATATGGGATTGACACTCCCCACGCCTAGAAGCAAATAGGGGCTGTAACTATCGGGACAAATTTTCTCTTGTTCAAGACTTTTCCGTTCACTGTGCGTTGACGGAATTGACGGAAGAATGATAGCGTGAAGGTACTAATCGGGTCGGGCGCTCAAAATGCGGGGGAGAGAAGATTTCATGGCGGGTTCAGAGAGACGCGACGAATCCTCGGTCAACAACCGGTTACATAAAGGCTGATGGCGCTCGACGGGAGGGTCAACCTGGCGCTTGCGGTCTCGACGGGCAGATACAGGAAAACCCCTCCACAAGGAGGAACACTCGATGACAGCGTCGGTGATCGATCAACACAGAAAGCCGTTCATGCCCTGCTCTCCCCGTAAAGTTCAAAAGCTTCTCCCGGCTCAGAAAATCCACATTATTTCGCGGCAACCGTTTTCGATTCAGTGGCGATCCGTTATCCGGGAGGGCAAACAATTTTTCGCTATCGGGATGGATTTAAGCGTTAAACATATCGGAATGACCATGGCATCAGACACTCGCATGCCAGCCAAAGGCGAGATGCTGTGGCTAGATGATCTGCCCACACCACTCACCATGCGCCGACTGCGTCGCAGTCGGCACTATCGCAAAACACACCATCCTCGGCCAAAATGTCGCTATCAGACAAGAAGGGCCTACAACCCATGGAACAAGAGATGGGCCAAGATCCCACACTCCGCCTCGTCAAGACAGCCCGAAAGCTGGTTTCCGCCCCGTCCTGGTACTCATGTCGAAAATCCTTTTTGGTGGATTGTCAACTTCATGACATTCTTACCGAATCCGAATTTTTCCCATGGTCCCGCCACATTCGATGGGCAAAAGATGATAAGACCGGTTAATCAGCCCAGAGAATATCAACAAGATCAAGCGTTTGGGACCTATGCTGTTGGGCCCTTCGTTTTGGCGAGAGAGCGGTATCCGTGGCGCGTGTGTCTTCAGCACTCCAACGAAATGGGACCGGACTGCAGAGCAAATTATTTCGCCTCGGGTTTGCCAGTCTTCACACTCAGCTTATTTCGGCACGTCAGTCCTCACCTCTTAGTGCAAGCCACGGCGTTTGATTCGCAAGCATGCTGCGATTGGGTCCAGACCATCATTCAGCAGGATACCAGGGAATCTCCTGAACACGAAGCCTGGTTATCCTTCCGATATAGCCAGTATAGCCAGCACAACACTACCCTTGTCCGCAACCGGTACCAAGGCAGCGGATTGAAACACCGCCGGCCACGAATCCACGGTCCACCACCGCCACGCTGTTTGATTTCGCAGTCTTCAAACATACCTGGAATTTCAGGTAGCCACTGCACTCCCGCCACAAACCCGGGAGAATCTTTTGAATTTATGGGGGTATATCATGTACACAGAGTTGGAAGGACGTATTGCCGTCGTTACGGGAGCGGCGAAAGGAATCGGCCGGGCCGAAGCACTGCGCCTGGCCCAAGAAGGGGTGCATGTCGCCGTCGTTGATCTCCTTCAGGAGGAGGCTGAGGCCACAGCCACTGCAATCCGGAAAAACGGGGGAGAGGCCATGGCCTATGGAGTCAATGTCACCGACTCGCATGCCGTGACGGCCATGATGGAGGAGGTTGCGCGCATTTGGGGTCCCATAGGAATTTTGGTGAATAATGCCGGAATTACCCGGGATAATTTGTTGTTCAAGATGACCGAGGATGACTGGGACCAAGTCATGGGGACACACCTGAAAGGATCCTTTTTGTGTGCCCGTGCCGCTCAGCAGTACATGGTCGGACAAAAATGGGGGAAGATCGTCAACACCTCGTCCACATCGGCTCTAGGAAACCGAGGACAAGCTAATTACTCAGCGGCCAAAGCCGGACTGCAAGGCTTCACAAAAACCTTAGCGATCGAACTTGGACCTTTTAACATTAATGTTAATGCTGTGGCTCCCGGCTTTGTCGACACCGATATGACACGAGCCACTGCCGTGCGAATCGGGATGGATCCCGAGGATTTCAAAAAGGCCGCCGCCAAAGACATCGCCATACGACGTGTTGGGGTTCCAGAGGACATCGCCAACGTCGTCGCATTCCTGTGCTCGGCGCAATCCTCGTTTATATCCGGGGAAGTGATTTATGTTCGCGGGGGTCCCAACTAACCCGAAAAAAGCGACAATGGCGCGTTTTGTGCGTGGCAGCTGGTTCAAACCGGGTTTCGGGTGCTAAAGGGCCCGGGTGCCTTTTTTTGGTCCGTGCACAAAACGCCCAAGTCAGATCACCCGTCAGCGATTTCCGCTTGCATAAGGCTCCGATTAGAAACACATCCAATCCCAGGGAGGAATCCGCCATGTTCGATTATGACCCGACCAGGATAGGGGAACGATCCGCACCCCGGTCCCACGAGATTGAAAAAGGAGCCATTCGCCGTTTTGCCGAAGCTCTCGGAGAAAAAAATTCCATTTACTTTGACGAGAAAGAAGCCAGAGCTGCCGGTTTCCCTGGATTGCCCGCACCTCCGACATTCCCTTTCACCTTACCGCCTCATCCTATTCCCGGAGTCCGACTTCCTCAGGCCGGCATTATCCACGGTGAACAGGAATTCATTTACGGCCGACCAATCTGTGCGGGCGACATCATTACCGTGAGCGCCTGGCTGGACAACGTCAAGGTGCGGCAAGGTCATCTCGGCTCCATGACCATCTTGACCATCATGCGAGACGGCCTGCACCAAAATGGCGACATCGCTTTCCAGTCCCGTTCCATTGTCATTGTCACCGAGGAGGTACAGCGCGATGTGGAAGCCTAAGGACATCCTTGGTCCCGAGACCATCTTGATAACGCGGGAGCAGATTGTCCGGTATGCGGGTGCCTCCGGCGATTACAACCCCATCCATTATGACGAGGAACAGGCTCGGCGTTTCGGCTTGCCGGGAGTCATCGCCCATGGCATGCTTAACATGGGCCTGGCAGCGAGGTTTCTGGAGACGCAATCACCGCCGGGAGCCCGATTTCAACGCTATACCGTGCGATTTCGGCAAATGGTTCGACCCAATCAACGGCTAATCATATCCGGGATTGTCAAGTCAGTACAAAATGAGGGGGATATCTTTCACGCCGCAATCGATGTTGTCATGCAAATTGAAAACGGTGACGCCGTCATAACCGGCCAAGCGGTTATGACCGTACCCATTAAAACGGCCAAATCTTGATCCGCATGACCAAAACGGCTCGTGTCCTCAGGCGGAAATTCGCAGCGATGAATCTCCGCCTTGAAGCGCACGGGCAGCTATGAGGACGAAACCGATCCCCTAAAACCCGAACACTGCGGGTCTCTTTTTCGGAAACACAAACCCATTTCGGTTGCAGTGACCGCGAAGAGAGTGCCGGGCCAAGAGAGGAGTTGAGCCGGACGGAGTTAGGAAACCGGGCTGCCGGTTCCCATTGTCAACGTCCCTGTGATCTCCGGCCATGCTCGTAAGTTCATTGGCGGGCGCAGGACAACCATAGACCCGTTAATCTTTAGGCTTTGAGCGCCGTGACAAGCGTGAGACGCGGACAGCTTATTCGAAGCTCAGAGCATCGCATAAGGCAAGCAAAACACCGGAAATAGCGTCTTTAAGGCGGCAAACAAAGACTTCCGGCGACGCATAAGCCCTTTCGCCTTCACGCACACTACCGTCAATAACGCTGAAGGAGTGTGACACCAAAGTGGATAGCGATAACAACCAAATCATTGAATTATTGAATGCGGACATTTACGGGGAACATGATGCCATATTATATTATCTAACTCATGCCTGGACCGTAGCGCGTCAGTACGGTCACGAAATCCTTGAGATTGCCTATGACGAAATGCGTCATTTTAAGTGGCTGGCCCATACCATTGTCGGCCTCGGGGGCCGTCCCGTTTTACGCACTCCCCAGATAACGTCCATCACAACTATTGCTGCCGCGTTACAAAACGATGTGGACGCCGAAATCCACGCGATAGAGCAATATGAAGAGCACCGTGAGATCATTCCTAATCCGGAGGTCAAAGCCTTGCTTGCACGCATCATCACCGATGAACGTCATCACCTGCACATTTTTCGCGGGTTGTTGGACCAGACCCACGGAGAACCGGAAAAGCTAGACAGACAGGACAAGGATGTGTCTGTTATCGCTTCCCGACTTCAAAGCACCATGAATTTGGAATATCAACAAACAATGGCATACTTGCTACGGTCCTTTGTGGAGAATCACAGCCAACGCATAGGACTCGACATGGAGGAACGATCTATCGACGAAATGCGCCATATGGGATGGATTGGAAAAATGATGGGACAATCCGGGCTGGAACCCCGATTTGCCGAGCCGGAAACCCTCAACCAAGTGAGAGAAGGAACAAGAGAAGAGGAAGCACTGTTTCACGACGTCAGGGAATGGGCTAATCGGGCAATGCCCGGCATGGTTCCGACTATTGACCGTATCTTGGAACAGGAACATTATCATATTCAGTCGTGACCAGCCGGTATCGATCCGGTCATGGAGATTTTGCGCTGAGGGAGGAAGCAGATGGGGACTCGGGGACATTGGGGTTGAACAGATGCCCGATCTTACGGGCATCTGCCTTTATCCGCGTTTTGGCGGGAGGGATGTACGGTTTATACACCAATAGGCGCACTTGAAGGGCCCCAAGTTACCCGCAATGCCAGGCCACAGCACCCGAATACCAATGCAAGCCGTCCTGAAACCATGGGGTTTCACTCTCTATGCCAGTCTAAGCGCGATATGAATTATCAAAAAAATAAGAAGTGGGCCCCGAAGATTGTTGCCATTGTCCTTTGAGTTCCAAAGCTGCTACAATCAGGAGGCTGTTTCGCTGATTCCGGATCATACAGGCCGTGGCGCGTTGAGCAAACAGAATGTTCGAAACTAGGAGGCCTTCTTGTGCGTCTGATTCTTGCCGAAAAACCGTCGGTGGCATTGGATATCGCCAGGGCCCTGGGACACCCTCAAAAAGGAAACGGATTTTTCACCGTCAATGAGGATATCGTGACTTGGGCCTATGGGCATCTGGTGACACTAGCTGATCCCGCCGCCTATGATCCCGCTTGGAAAAGATGGTCATGGCCGACGCTGCCGATGCTTCCGGAACCCTTTCAACTGGAGCCCATTACCAAGACCCAAAGCCATTTGAATCGGGTTCTTCGTCTGATGCGGCAGGCCGATCTCATCGTGTGTGCAACCGATGGGGATAGGGAAGGAGAGCTGATATTTCGCTACATTCACACCTTGGCCCAAACCACGAAACCGGTCGAACGGCTCTGGCTATCCGAAAATACTCCGCAGGCCATTCGGAAGGCGTTCCACACCCTGAAACCGTTATCGGCCACCGACGCCTTGGCCCAGGCCGCCCAAGCGCGGGCCCAGGCGGACTGGCTCATCGGGCTCAATGCCACCCGCGCCTTTTCTCTGCGCCACAGCCAGCCCGGTCATCCGTTGTCCGTGGGACGGGTCCAGACGCCGACGCTTCGGTTGATCGTGGACCGCGATCAGGCGATCCGAAACTTTCAGCCCACTCCCTATTGGCAGCTCACCGTCCAATTTCAGGCAGACGCCGGCGAATATCCGGGAATTTGGCAAGCTTATTCGAAGCCGGGCTCCCGCTCATCCTCGCGTGGGGAGGGATCATTGGAGGAACACCCGTCACGGATTCTCACGGCAGAGGAGGCGCAAAACCTCGCCCACAAATTGACCGAGGGAACGCCCGGCCGTATCGACCGTCACGACGTCAAAACCCTGAGCGTTCCCGCTCCGCTCCTCTTTAATCTCAATGACTTGCAAAAAGAAGCCAACCGCAAGCTCGGTTTGACCGCGCAACAAAGTTTGGACGCGGCCCAAAGTCTTTATGATCAGCACCTCACCAGTTATCCCCGCACGGAAGCCCGGGTGATCACGGCGGAGATTGCCAAAACGCTCCCAGAGCGGTTGAAAAATCTCGAAGTGGGGACCCCTGCATTGCGGGCTCAGGCCTTATCCGGTTTGAGCCAGCGCATCCCCCGCGTGGTCAATGACCAAGCCGTGACCAAAGCCGGACACTATGCCATCATTCCGACTGGTCAGGCGGCTCCCGGTACCCTGTCCCATCGTGACCGGCAAGTTTTTGGGCTCATATGCCGCCGGTTTTTGGCCGCCCTGCTGCCTCCCGGACACGATGAAAAAACCACCATTTGGACTGTCGCGGCGGACGAACAATTTAAGACGACAGGGCGGGTGATCCAGGATATCGGTTGGCGTGCCGTCTATACATCCGATACGCATCCGGAGGACAAGGACAATCCTGACGATCCGGACCCGGATCCCGACACGGCGTTACCGTCCGGTCTCCAGGCCGGCGACCCGGTGCAGGTGCTGGAGACCCGGATCGATGCCAAAGAAACCAAACCGCCTGCGCGGTTTACCGATGCCACGTTGTTGTCTCTCATGGAAAAGTTTGGACTGGGAACCCCGGCGACCCGCTCCCGGATCGTGGAAGTGCTGCTCACACGCGGGTACGTCCTGCGCGACAAGAAGGCTCTCGTCTCCACCGAGAGGGGACGAAGTCTTCTGGACGTTCTCCCCGAGATGCTGCAGTCCCCGGATCTGACAGGAAACTGGGAAACGCGTCTGGAGAAAATTGCCGAGGATGCGGAGGATGCGTTAGCCTTTCTGGAGGATATTCGGCAGCTCACCCGGGAGGTGGTCACCCTGGCGCAGGGACAGACAGCACACCCCGCCGATCTATCATCGGGCTATGGTTCGTGCCCTTTGTGCCACCAAGGGCAGATTGTGGAGACCTCCAAGGGATGGGGATGCTCCCGCTGGAAAGAGGGCTGCCGGTTTATGATTTGGAAAACCGTGGCCGGGAAACGGCTGACTGCCACTCAAGTCAAGATCTTGCTCGCGGGGAAGACGACGGCGGTATTGAAAGGATTCAAGAGCAAATCCGGAAAATCGTTTGACGCCCGGTTGAAATTGGAAGGAGAAACAGGGCATGTGGCTTTTGTCTTTGATTCCCGGTCGCCCAGCGACGCAAGACACGCAAATTCTCGCAAAGGGGGACACTGAATTCATGATGTCCCTTGTTAAAATCTCCGCTCCCGCCGTTTTACGTCTGACCTTGGCAGGATGTGGGCTGCCGGCCGCCGTGGCAATCCGGTCCGGCGCTCCCCAACCACAGCTCTAACTCCCAGTACACCAGGCCCCATACGGCATCTCTTCATCCTTGTCCCAACCGCGAAGCCTGCACAAAAAGTGTCCGAAAGGCACAGCTCCTGACGTAGGCCGCAACGCGTTGCGCAAACATGGGCTTCTCTCTCAAATCTCCCCCCTCGTGTAAAGGCCGCTCCGTTCATCACCTCCAACCGCTGGTTTCCGCCCCCGTTAAGCGGCCTCCTGACACTGCCAAAAGGTGCGCAGTATGCCCGTGGGCTGTGCCGTCATCTTTTCCGCTGCTTTGACCCAACAGTCTCCGGCATCCGCCTAATGGGTACCAATCCCGCCGCCATGGCCAACGTGGCTGCCATGGCCGCTGTCATCGGCATCATTGGCCTTTCTTCGTCAAGCTTTGATGAGTTCCTTGCTGCGGCCCACAATATATAGATAGCCGTCTTCATCAACATAGCCAATATCCCCGGTGTCAAACCACCCATCCGAACGCAGCACCGCACGGGTTGCCTCTGGTTTTTCCCAGTATCCGGCCATCACCTGTGGTCCACGCACCCACACCTCCCCTTGTTGGGTAAGGGGCAACTCCTCATCAAAATCACTGAGCTCGCTAATACGAAGATCAACCCCATGCACGGGAATTCCTCTCGAACCCAGCTTTGGGCGGTGAAAGGGGTTGAAGGTAATTTGCGAGATCGTTTCACTTAATGTGTACCCTTCGACTAAGCACACGCCAGTCAATTCGCGAAAGCGTTCCAGCACCGGCAGGGGAATGGAATCCCCGTCTAAAGTGCAGTGCGTCAAAGAATCGAGACGGCACCGGGAAAGATAGGGGAAATTAACCACCGCAATGTTCATGGCGGCAGTACCCGCCCAATTTGTTACGTGGTAACGATCAATGGCCTCAATAACCGCTTGAGTTTCAAACCCGGTCAACAGCACTACGCTAGCTCCCGCCATGAAAGGAGCCGCCATCGAGTGTACCATCGCGTTAACATGAAACAGAGGCAAAACCGCCAAATGCACGGTATTCGGAGTCACTTGACTCCATCTTAGGAATCCCTCCACGTTCCACAAAAATTGGCGATACAGAATCATCGCCCCTTTTGGGATCGCGGTAGTTCCCGCACTATATTGAATGAGGGCCAGTTCCGCACCCAGATTTACCGCCTTAGGCTCTGCCAAAGAACGGGCTTGAGTTACCCATGACAGAAAGGTCGGCCGTGAAGCAGGGATTGTCACCCCTTGCAACATGTTCCCGTGGGCTTTTGGATAGGCATCGACCGGCAAAAAATCGGCCACTTGCCCGTAAATCACCACGGGTTCAGCAAACTGACTCACAACCTCCTCAACTACTGAAGCCATGGCGGCGTCCGCTAGCAGCACCTTGGGACGGCTGTCCATAATTTCATCACGCAGTTCTTCGGCCCTAAACATGGGATTCGCCGTTACTACCACGGCTCCCACAGCTTGTGCGGCCAAAAAACCCAGAATAAAATGAGGGGTATTCTGACAGAACAGCATCACTCGGTCTCCGCCTTCTACCCCTAAAGCATGCAAAGCGCCGGCCGTTTTCAGCATCAGTTGGTTAAGATGAGAATAGCTCCAGACATCCCCGTAATAAATTAAGGCTGGGTTGTTCGGAGCTACTTTGGCCCAGTGCGATACCGCCTGGGCCAGGCTCTCCTGTGGCGGGTCAAGCGGGTCCACGACGCCCGGAGGCCAAAAGCGTTTCCAAATCGGTTGCATGGTCTCATCGCATCTCCTTCTTCGGCACGTTCATCCCTCCGAAAGTGCACCATCCTTGATCGGTGAAACGTCCACATCTTCGTCCACGCGCCACCTCGAGGAGCCACATTTTTCACGAGGTTCCCAGGTTGTGGACGAATCCAATCATTCCCCGTCCCACAAGCAATGAAAGTGTCATATCTCTTCACGGCGCCTTGGGCCGAAAACGCCGAGACATACCATCAGATCACACAACGCGCGCACTAACACTACGCAATATTATGATAGCACTAAAAATTCAGATTTATAGGAGACAGCTTAGGACATGGAAATGGGTTATTGTCCTTCCGCGGTCGCAAGCCCATTCCGGTTTCGAATTCTGCTGAAAGTTATCAACGTCAAGGAACCAGGATGCGCGTTCATGGCTGTCACACGCTCGCCAAATGCCCGCCACACGGATGGTTGTGGGTGATGCCTTGCTTCCCCTTCATTGATTTGACACCGTGTGTCTAATCAAAGGTGCTAGCGTAACCCACCAAATGGGCAAGCAAGAGGTTAATCTTGAGCCCGAGCCCCATTCCAGTTCCGGTTTACTACGGTCCGGAACAACTGCACCACCGAGCACCGAACACCCAGTTGTTGACGATGGGTGTAGAGGCATTAGCGAGGTATGACCAGAAAATTTGATTTGCACGATTTAGCTCATCGATAAAGATCACAGACGATGATTAATATACCTGAAGGCGAAACCTGCGGTGCTTCTCTTAAGAGTAAGAATAGATGTCGCGACAGAAAACATCTACCCAACCATTTCCTCATTGGTTCATCTGTCGGCCCCACTAAATTGTAGGTGAACTGCAAGTTCTGCGGGGCTGCGCGCTCTGGCATTTCGGCAAAAAGCACCTCCTACCTTGTGAGATGACATGATGCCAATGTTAAAAAATTGACAAATCGGTTATAATGCATGGATAGACCAATGTCTAGTCTTTGCTAAAGGTGCTAGGGGTGCCAAGAGGCTGAGAGGTAGTCTAGCTGCGACTACTAACCCTTTCAACTCGATCTGGATAATGCCAGCGGGAGGAAAGTGCCATGATGGAAAATTTGCCTCGTTTACGTCTTGCGGCGCTGCGGGGATTTTTCTGTCTTACACCCCTTACTCCTAAATTTGAGTACAGGGGGAATAACGATGCAGTGGAAATTACGGGACATTGTCGTCACAGCGGTGTTAGCCACAGCGTGTGGGGCAATCTATTTAGGATGGGATTTACTGTACAAGTTTGTCCCTAGCGGTATCAATCCCGTAGTAGCAGCGGGTTTTAATGGGTTGTGGTGGATAGCCGCAGGTATTGTTCCCTACATCATACGTCGGCCGGGAGCCGCAGTATTGGCGGAATCCATTGGTGGCTTTGTGGAGTTTGCGTTAGGAAGTCCCTATGGGATTCAGGCTTTTACTATTGGCATTGCGCAGGGACTCGGGGTAGAACTCGGGTTTATGGCAGGTCGCTATAAGAAGTACAATATGGGCTGGATGTTGTTCGCAACAGCACTAGGCGGCATTGGCAACTACATTTACTCCTATTTTTACTATGGAGTGAACCAGTATACGGAACTTACCCAAGTAGGATACCTCGTCGTCACCATGTTAAGTGGGGCGATTTTATCCGGCCTGTTGTCGAAATGGGTGGGCGATGCTGTCAAACGCACTGGCGTGCTGCGCAATTTTGCTATTTCCCAAACGATTGGAAAAGCGTCATGAGTGTGAGCACCCGCTTAAAACCGGCTCAACGCTCTCCCTGGGTGGAAGTCTCCGAGTTGTCCGTTACTTACCCGGGACAGCAGAGTCCGGCATTGCGTCACATCGATTTCTCCCTGTCTGAAGGGGACGCAGTGTTGGTAATTGGGCCCAGCGGTTGTGGGAAGTCCACATTAGCAATGGTGCTGGCGGGTCTCATTCCCCATTCGGTGGAAGCCGACATCGAGGGAGAAGTCCGCTACGCACCGATGATACAGCGCCCTGGTGCTGTTGGCTACGTGTTTCAAGATCCCGAATCCCAACTTTGCCAGTTAACGGTAGGCCCGGAAATCGCGTTCGGTCTCGAAAATGTCCGGTGTCGGCCCCAAGATATGAACGCCCGAATTGAGAGTGCTTTAAAGACGGCGGGTCTCGATATTGCCTTAGAGTCCCCCAATTATGCACTGTCAGGCGGAATGAAACAAAAATTAGCTCTGGCTGCAGATTTGGCTATGGACCCGCAGATGTTGATTTTTGATGAACCAACGGCCAACCTAGACCCGGCAGCGACCACTCAAGTCTTCGCTGAAGTCGGAAGGTTAATCCATAGCGGGCGCACATTACTGATTATCGAACACAAGTTCGAAGCCCTTCTGGATGTGGTGCCATACTTGGTGGTGATGGATCGGCAAGGACAGATACGAAGCCACGGCCCGACTGCCGATATAATTCGCCGGGAGTGGCCGTGGCTTATGGAGCAAGGGCTCATTCCGGATGGATTGTCGCCGGGATTTGACCGCGAGTCAATGTTCTTGCCACATCGTGATTTGAAGCGGCAGGAATGGAGAAAGCCAGTTTTGCAAGCCAAAGAATTATCCTATACCTACGTTTCAAAGCGCCAGCGCACAAGGCTGGAAAAGCAAGGACGTCCTATCCCTTACGCGTTACATGACATCTCCTTGACCATTCGGGAAGGGGAATTGGTGGCCATTGTCGGACCCAACGGGTCCGGGAAATCCACACTTGTCAGTTTATTGGCTGGGCTAAACCGCCCCAGCCAAGGAACAGTGGAACAGCCGCCACCGGAGCCTGATATGCCCGTGCCGGTAGCGTTCGGCTTTCAAAATCCCGAACATCAATTCATCTTCGAACGAGTGGCCGATGAACTGGCCAATCGCTTTGTGGATCAAGATATTCCGGACGATGTCAAGAGTTTGCTGAAAGAATTTGAGTTGCAAGATCAGGCGGAACAGAGTCCCTTTGCCTTGAGCCAAGGTCAAAAACGGCGTTTGTCTGTAGCCGTGATGGTTCGCGACACCCACCTGGCCTATCTACTGGATGAGCCCACGTTTGGACAAGATGCTCGCACGGAACGCTACATCATGAACCGATTGACCGCCCTCAAAGATCAAGGCAAAGCCGTCGCGTTGACGACTCATGATATGGACCTGGTGTGGCGTTATGCAACCCGTGTCGTGGTTTTGCTAGAGGGCCAGGTTCTCTTCGACGGATGGCCCCAGGATCTTTACCATCGTCCCGACCTGATGGCAAGAGCGCATTTGCTTGTTTCGGCCGATGCCGGCGAACAGCATCATGCCGCGGACAAGACTCCAACCCTGGCCCCCCGTTTTATTGAGGTGGACCGCAGGCAAGCCGAATCGCCGATAGGACGGCTCAACCCCGGATGGAAGCTCATTACCACCATATTGGCTATGGGAATTGCCATGTTTGCCCACCACATCGGCCAAGGCGTCGTCTTGGGACTCATCCCGTTGACATTGTTATGGGTGGGAGCCCGGCTCACTCCCTGGCAGATATTCAAACGCATGGCCCCCTTTGCGGTGTTTTTCGTCCTCTACACCTGGACCCTTACGGCCTATTCCCGGGTGGGACCACATACCCCGACGTTCTGGTTCTTGTGGTTTCGGCTGAGTTGGGTCGGTTTTCATAACGGACTGGTTCTGGCCTTTCGCATGCTGGCATCAGTAGCTTTCGGTGTCCTTTATGTGTCGACCACTGATGTGACGCAGTTGGTGGTGAGCCTGACCCGCAATTTTCGGGTGCCACCCCGGTTCAGTTATGGTACACTGGCAGGGATTCGCGTTTTTCCGCTTTTTGAAGAGGAATGGCGGAAAATTCGCCAGGCCCGGTCTTTGAGAGGAAAAGACATCCGGCGCTCACGGATTACCCGTATCATCACCTATGCCCTACCTTTGATGACCCAAGCCATCCGTATTGGCGAAAGGGTGGCTATCGCTATGGAGAGCCGGGGGTTCAAAGGAGAGGTGGCGCAAAATCGTCACGCCCGCACCTATTACATCGATCCTCCCGTGACCCCATGGGACTTTGCCTATCTCGCGGCGGTGGGAGGTATCAGCATTCTCATTTTGCTGTGGGTCCGTTAAGGGCCCACTGCCCCCGGATTCCCCTCCGGCAAAGGGATTTGTACACCCCATTTTTGTGCGCCGGAATGTTCTTCGATGCAGGTGTTCATAGATTGGCTTCGGACAGCGCATTCGAACCCCGTTTTGTCGATGTCAGCCAACATCGCCGGTTTCACGTCTCTATCGCCAGAGGCGCGGTAAACGCCCCGGAGACTGGCCGTGTTTTGGAACGCTGTCCATTGGCAGACATACAAAATGGGGACCGCTCAGGAGTACGCACATGATAAAACACGGGCAAGGGGACGCTGCCCGCAATCGTCGCATGTGATTCTTCAAGAACCTCCACCCTTTAGGTCACGGAGGTATACAAAGTGAAAGATACAGTACGTTCCGGCTGCTATAGGACTTGAATGAATCGGCTAACACCAGGAACGATGCATGTGTTGTCGCTTGACCGCTTGCCCAACAATCTCCGGAGTTCCCGAACGGAAGAAAAACCCCGAGAGTCCCTCCCGCCAAGATCTCAAGGCTCACGCGGGAACCATAACAACGAATCGAAGGATTTTTAGTGCCGAAGGATTCGAAAGCACAACGTATCAGGACTTTCTGATTCCTGAAGAGAAGGAGCGTGGCACAGGTTCGAATTTCGGACCACGATGCAGAAATACTTGCCGTTTTAACCGCTCGGCGTGGTAGCATAAAGGCGGGAGCCCAATTATGCTCCCGTCCGTCGTAGTCCAATCCAAAAGAGGAGGAAAGCAGGTTTTGAGTAATGGGGCCAACGAGGTACGTGAGTGGTTACGGAATCAAAAAATCCGTAATCAACAGAGTCACCCTAGTTTGGAAGAACAACGCCAACGGCTGGCAGCCATGGGATCCTTGCCGGTTGACCCCACACTGCGCGTGACCCGCACTGTGGAGGGAGGTGTAGCGGGAGAATGGATTGAGCCTGTTGGCAGCCGGACACATCGGGTATGGCTGTATCTTCATGGGGGAGCATACGCTTCTGGCGGTCCTGATTCGCATCGTGCCCTGGCATCAAGGCTGGCCCTGACATCCGGATCCCGCATCCGGGTCGCGGACTACCGGCTGGCTCCGGAACACCGGTTTCCGGCAGCTGTGGAAGACAGCATTCGGGCCTATGTTGCCCTTCTGGAAAAGGGCATTTCGCCTCAGTCGATCGTGGTCGGGGGAGACTCCGCGGGAGGCGGCTTAACGGTAGCACTGCTCGTGAGCTTGCGCGACCAGAGAATACCGCTGCCTAAAGCCATGGTTTTATTGTCTCCCTGGACAGATTTAGCCGCCACCGGCTCATCACTCGTGAATCGAAGAGACCGGGATCCCTGGCTTGATGCCAGCGGCATTGCCGCCGCCGGCCGTTTGTATCTGGGTTCTGCCGATCCCAAAAATCCCTTGGCTTCACCACTCTATGCCGATCTCCGTGGACTCTGCCCGGCCTTAATCCATGTGGGTGATGACGAAGTGTTGCTGGAGGACTCCGTGCGTCTGGCGCAACGATTGCAAGAAGCCCGGGTACCTGTCACCATTAAAGTCTTTCCGGGCATGTGGCACGTGTTCCACGCCTTTTTCGCCAAGGTGCCGGAAGCGAATGCGGCTATCGAAGAAATTGGACAATGGGTGCAGCAAAGGGTTCCTGACGTCATGCCATAAGGCGGCTCAATGAGCATTTTTCCCTTTGAATGACAAGGTATATCCCATAGAGGATGCAAAGGGTGGTACTTGGAAGCGGGGCAGGCCCGTGTCACGTTGTCATCGCCATGGGGATGACTGTTATAAAGTGCATTGTCCGTTTTCGCTTATGGTCCCGCATCACACACAAAGACATGGTGTTTGATCTTGCACGCATGCCAAAACTCGATGATTTGGGGTCCGGGAAAGAGATTGGCCATTACTTAAGGCGTCTCAGGCCGGACTGTATTCATCATGCCATGCCTCAAATGGGACCACAAGTAAGCCAAAACTGGCTATTGGCCCGGTTACGGGCCACTGCATGAGCCCTGCGCACTGTGCAAGAAGCCGACAAAGTTACTGGTCCAACAGGCCCGCGGCGAAATGAGCCCCTGGCGCATAGTAGGCAAAGGAGGAGTGTCATGACCATCCCCGAATTATTCGATTGCCGTGACAAGGTCGCTTTGGTGACGGGAGGAGGCAGAGGGCTAGGCCGGATTATGGCGACGGCGCTGGCAGAAGCTGGGGCCGATGTGGTCATTTGTTCACGTGCAGTCGAAGCCTGCCAAGAGGCGGCGGAACAGATCAAGAAATCCGGCCGCAAGAGCATGGCTTTAGCTCTTGATGTGAGTAATCCGGAGAATGTCGATCAGGTAGTCCTGGAAACCATTAAAGCGTGGGGACGCATCGACATCTTAATTAATAACGCTGGCACAAGCTGGGGAGCGTCCGCGCTCAACATGCCTTTGGATGCTTGGCACAAAGTCGTGGAAACTAATTTAACCGGAACGTTTTTAATGAGTCAGCGCGTCGGCAGGGAAATGGTGTCCCGAGGCTCCGGAAAAATTATCAACATCGCTTCTGTCGCCGGACTTTCGGGATCCCCGCCGGAAGTGCTGGACGCCATTGGGTATAGCGCCAGCAAAGGGGGCATCATTGCTCTGACCAAAGACCTTGCAGTCAAGTGGGGACCGTATGGAATCACCGTCAACGCCGTTGCCCCTGGGTTTTTCCCCACGAAAATGTCCCGGGTTGTGCTGGAACGGCACGGAGACGAAATACTGCGGCATATACCCTTGGGACGCTTTGGCACCGACGATGATCTCAAAGGCTTAATCATCTTCTTAAGTTCCAAAGCCTCGGATTACATGACCGGCAGCATCATTGTCGTAGACGGCGGACAACAAGCCTAAGAGGGACCGAAGCCGAAGACCCGCATGGGCTCGTGCGGGTCTTCGGCTGCCCAACATGTGCGTTATGCATTCTAGGAACAATTAGTTGGTGTCCCTTTGACGACGTTGGGTTTTTGCACGCTCTTGACGGTTGGAAAGCTGATTCAATTTGTTTCGGTTCTAACCCAAAGGGAATTGCTCAGTCAAATGCGGCCGGTAAACCGTAATAGGTTTCATGGGAGTGAGAGCAGGTTCTCTTGCCCTGCGGGCAGAGTTCCGGGGAGTCTTTTCGGGTCCATTGCCTGGCTGCTGCCAACCGGTAGATCGTTAGTGGCCGTGGATTGGTGCCAGGCATTGCCCACACGGCTCGTTGCCACGGTCCTCTTCTTTTTCTGGGGACGACTCTAGGGGGTTCCTACTGACCGTGTCCCTGGCCTTATCACCCGTTTTCTCTTGACATCAGGTGCTGGTGATGGGGGGTAACAGGGACACGGAATGGCATCCCATGTCGTTCGCGAAATAGGAGGGGGGTTACTTTAACCGCGATGGGCGGTGATAGCCATCGATATTGTTGTGTATCCGGCGGGCGTCGAATCGCGGTATTAACGCGGAAGCCGGCGAACCCGGCCGGAATCCGGCGCCGGTTATGCTTTCCTGTCCTGGCTTTCCTCGCCCCCGCCGTAATCATCGCCTAAAGCGTGAGACCCACCGAAGTTCTCCCGGCTCGATATCGCGCCAGCTGTTCTAGTCTCGTGCGGCTGATTGAGCGCTCTGGCCCCGAACCCGTTCTATAAAATCGTTGGGTTTCTGAGTTGGATCCGGTACTTCGCCCACCTTATGGAAAAAGAGAGGACGGCACGCGTCCAGGCGTTGCTCAACGAATCCTGGGACCGCCACGTCTTCATCCTGTATTTCGTCATCATCGCCCTGGCGGTCTTTTTCTCCAAAAGAGATGGGACTCAAAGGGTGTTTGGCACTTATCGCCACCCTTGGCATTGGCAGAGCGCTGTATCTGCAAGCGCCTCCTATGCATCTCCCGGAATAGAATCTCGGCTGCCTCGCACTCTTTGGGTATCCTAACGGCCGCGGAGTTTTCGACCTCCCGCGATTTCGTGTGAAATAAGCCGTCCCCCAGATTTGAGTCCAATCCCGTGAATGTCTCTGGGCCCTTGCAGTGGCGTGCTCTGTCCCCGGCAAACAATTTAAATTGCCGATGATGTTCCAGGATTTTGCCCACCTCCGGAACCATGGTGGGCCCTGCTACATATGGTGCATTATAAGGAGGTGCTTTTATGGCACTATTTGAGAACACCTTTCCACCGTACGTAGCCTTCGGAAGCCGCACATTATCACTTCGTTCGCCTCGGCTGACCGGCACGGATGTTGCCCTCGTTCAGGCTGTGTATAACGTGATGCTTAAGACGATGAAGCCACCCCAGGGTCCGATGGGGTCGGCCATTGCCCTGGACGGTGTGTTCGGCCCGGCCACGAAGCAAGCCACAATGAATATCCAATCCTACTTTGGCCTTGAAGTTGATGGAATCATAGGGCCCGACACCTATTTTGTGTTTGGCCAGGGGGTCGGTGGACAAACGACGTACGGCGGGCCCGTCTACGGCAGCCGGCAACTTCAGAGGGGCGATCAGGGAGGAGACGTCACAATTGTGCAAAACCGGCTGAACTGTTTTCGCTATTCCACGCTTCTCAAAGGTCCAGCCGACGGCATTTTTGGTCCCGACACCGCGCGGGCAGTCTTGGCGTTCAAATATGACAGCGAACACAATGGTGACCGCGGATTTCCTGACAATCCCATTGCCGGGTTCGGATTCTACGACGCGACCTGGCTTTACACCTTCGCGGGCGGGCGCGCCATCTGGGGTCCGCCCGACCATGTTCAGCGTAACGGATTCGATGTCGTCTTTATCCAGGTGCTCTTGAAAAACATGGGGCTCTATACCGGTTATATCGATGGCTATTATGGATCCGCAACACTCGAGGCGGTGCGCCGGTTCCAGACTTTGGAGGGAATTGCGGTGGACGGCATCGTGGGCCCAGTGACTTTTTATCATATCGGACGGAACAATCAACAAAATGCCTCCTCACCCATAGCGCTCCCCTGGCCACCCCCGGTTCCCCCCGGCCTCGGCGGATAACGGATCGTCCCAAAAAAATCCTTTCCGAAATCTCTGTGCCCCGGTGCCCCCCTTGTCGTCACCAGTGGTTAGCTCAAATCAATCGCTCATGCGGGAGGGGGGCATCCGGGGCAGTCTCCTGATCACAAAAGTCGAAGATGGCATGGCCGCCAACAGGAACAGATCTTTACACGAAACAGATCAAACATTCCGGGATTTCAGGTCCTGAAAGGCGGGGACACTCTCCGTTTCTTTATAAACGATGCATCCCTTGGGGAGACAGGGTTGTGAGGATCTGTTTATCGGGCTACACGTCATCATCCAATGCTCCAGGACGGCAGGTCAAAGACCGGCTAACTCTCCTAATTCATATAGACATCTAGGCCGTAAAACTCCCTTCTTGGGCTACGGGGGTTTGAGGCCACTGTCTGTTGCCAACTCCTGGCAATGCGTGTATGTTTACGAGGTAGAACGCTGGCACTACCGATATGCCGGCCAAGGGAGCAATCGAATCAACAGTGTGACCACAAGTTGACAGAAATCCTTGCGAAACAGTGGCGTGCCAAAAATCTCCATCACGGCGCATGGGATTTTTTCTTCGGCATTTTTCATCCGCCCGTTCCCCCTAAAAAGTATTTATGCTGCATCTGTGCGAATTGGCGTCTTTGACACCAGAAAATGAAAGCGCGTCCATACCGGATAATGATCAAATTGCACGGAAAGAGCGCATCAAGGGCCAAAGATGGACGATTCTTCGGAATCCTAGTCCCCCCAAACGATGCAGTAGCGAATATCCTATCCACAACCACACCGACTTTCCCATACAAAAGGTCGGTTAACTATTTGACCCGTCCGTCATCTTTGCCTCATGATAGGGGAAGGAAACCCGGGAAAAGGCCGGACGATTGAGCAAATCCGGCGTCAAAACCAAAGAGAGCAGTCTCACTCAAACGAAACGTGTTAAAGAACGAAGGGAAGGGAAGAATGCCAAAGTGGATCTCCAAGTCACAGACCGGCGTTATTTGGTCTTCGGAGGAACCCGCGGCCTGGGAAGAGCAGTAGCCAAGCTCTTAAGTCAGGAAGGGGCGAAGGTCATCGTGACCGGCCGCACAACCCCGGATAACCGGGAATCAGCCAGATCCCTACCCGGCGTGGAAACCTGGGTTCTTGACACCGGCGACGCCGGGTCCATTTCCTATTTTCTCGAAAAATGGGGAGACACCCTGCTTGATGGCCTGTTCGTCAATACAGGCGGTCCGCCGCCGGGAGATTTTTTCGACTTGTCGCCAGAAGACTGGATTCAGGCCTTTTCGCAACTCCTTTACGGACCGGTTCAGCTATTGAAAGCTCTCTCACCGAAAATCGCGGACGGTGGCTCTGTGCTCTTTAATACCTCGTCCTCCATTCGTGTTCCCATCGACCATCTTTTCCTCTCCAATGTTCTGCGGCCGGCTGTTGAAGCATTAGCCAAAGGGTTGTCTCTGGAGCTGGCATCCCGCCAAATCCGCGTGAACGTGATCGCCCCCGGACGCATTGGGACCGAACGGGTGCTGCAGTTGGATCAAGTCGCCGCCACAAGACGTCATCTCACGCTTGAAGAAATTCAGGCGCAAGCCCGGGCCCAGATCCCGTTGGGCCGATATGGCAGTCCCGAGGAGTTTGCCCGTGCCGCGGCATTTTTGCTCTCACCGGCAGCGGCATTCATTTCCGGAGCGAGCCTTTTTGTGGACGGAGGTCAGACCAAAGCCTTGTAGTCAGGCAATAAACAAGACCTGATCCTCTCGCGAGATGCCAGCCCTGGGTGGCATCCGCCACGTTGCTGAAGGAGGCCATCATGGGTAAAGTGAACAACCGGGACCTGTTTTCGTTTTGGGTCGAGGCACTACATTCCTGGAGCATCATATCCCGCTCTCCTCTCACACACTGGGACCGAGTCGTTTATGTATTGCCCGGAGGGCAAACTCGACCGATGCAAGAAGTGGGGAAGGATTGGTCAGTTCTTGGAGCCGACCGTCTCATTTTAGAGAGCTTAATCACTCCGCCTCGATGGCATAGACACCTTCTTCTGGACTTAGACGGAGAAGGATTAGTACGCCTTGACCAGCAGCCGCTATTTGGACTCAACACCTTTCACCGCATGTTTCGGATTCCCGAATCTTGGCAGGAACCCCGAACCCTGAGCGTGGAAATCGGACGTCTGGGACTCATGGGACAACATTTTGACCACCCCCAGATCCGCGAACTTGCCTGGTGCCGCATAGACGACATCGCCTATTCGGCTTACTGGGATTTGAAGGTTCTCAGGGAGTATCTGAGGCACCAGACCCTCCCCGAAGGAGTGGTCTCCGAATTGGCACGGGATCTGGAACAGGCCGTTCAACCCATTTATCACCTCCCGCCGGACAAGCAAGCGTGGACCAAGTGGCTGACTCATCATGCCGACTGGGCAGAAACCGATGCTCTTTGGCGTCTCCTTAGAGAAAATAAAATGAAGGGCCTTCATAACATTCCCCGCCCTTTGCTAGCCGAACGAATCGAAGAAACTCACAAACGTTTGCATGAAGTGATTACCCGGCTCAACCGGAATTTTCCCGTCAAAAACGGTCATCTTCAAGCCCTGGGCCATGCCCATATTGATCTAGCCTGGCTTTGGCGAGAAGAGGAAACCCGCCGTAAGGTCATCCGCACGGTAGCGACGCAAATTCATTTCTTGGAATCCTTCCCGGAATATATCTTTGGCATGTCGACGCCGGCAATGTGGAAAACCATTGAGGAAGAGGAACCCGCGCTGTTTTCCCGCATGAAAGATCTCGCGGCACAAAACCGCATTGAGCCCCTGGGAGCCTTTTGGGTCGAAGCAGACAGCCAGATTCCGGATGCCGCCGCCATTATCCGGCAAATGATTCATGGCCTCCGTTATTTCATGCATCATCTCGGTGTGCGACCGGTGACCGCGTTTTTGCCCGATACCTTTGGCTTCTCCGAAGGACTGCCCACCTTATTGGCTGCGGCTGGTATCCGCTTATTTTTCACGACCAAACTGAATTGGAATGACACCACCGTTTTTCCTTACAAGGATTTCTGGTGGATCGGTCCGGATGGTCGAAAGGTTCAAGCACACATATTCGGCGGACCGGAACAAGGATACAACGGCACCTCTTCTCTTCGGGACATTATGGACGGCTGGCAGGAGTACCAAAAATTCTCGGGTCAAACCGGCACCCTTCTTTATACCTATGGTTACGGGGACGGAGGCGGGGGACCCAACCAGGATATGCTGGAACGCTTGAGGCGATATGAACAGTTGCCTGGTTTGCCCGAGATTACCCGGGGATTTGCCGCGGCTCTCATTCGCCCCCCAGACACTGCCTTCCCCTGCTACCGCGGAGAGCTTTACTTGGAATATCACCGGGGCACATTGAGCTCGCAATCGCAAGTGAAATCTCAAATGCGTCGAATTCAAGAACATGTTCGGCTCGCAGAAGCCTTGGCAGCGTGGACAAGAACGGACTGGAATTTTCATCACGTGTGGGAACGAATTTTGGTCAATCAGTTCCACGACATTTTACCCGGGTCCGCCATCCATGAGGTATACCGAGACGTAGAAACGGACCTGAAAACGCTGGAAGACATGATCTCCAATGCGATTACCGGCAGTCTCAAGACGCTCTTCCCGAGGTCGGCCGCTGACGCGATCTCGATGGTCGCCGCCAATCCCTCCGGGATGCGGGCGGGAACCCGGCTTGTTGAATTCCGTGCCCCTTATCACCCGGAAGTCGCTGTCGATGGGGAATGGCAGCGTGCACAAAAAATTGGTCCTGACCAGTACATCATGGCTCTGGGCCCTATGGAGCCTCTGTCCGCCGTCTCTTTGGCCATCCGGGCCTGTCAAAGCCCCAATGAAGAAGAGAGACCGCAACTTCTCCATGACTCTTACACCTGTCAAAGTGGACCTCTGACGGTCATGTTCGTCCCGGACGGCATTCATCAGATATTATGGGAGGGACAGTCTTTCTTGCGCGAACCCGCCGGTATCCGCGCCTATTGGCATCATCCGGATCGGTACGATGCATGGGAATTAATGCCCGGATACCGGAACAATTTGTGCGATATCCAGCATGAACCTATGGTTGTGGACAAGGCCGGGCCATTTTGCCAAGTGATCCGGCTCCGGCACCGGATCGAGCACTCCACGATAGTCGAAACCTATCGGGTAGATTTCGTGCATCATGCTCTCAACCTCTTCGTCCACTCCCAGATCCCCGACCGGCACCTGCTTGTGCGCTACGAAATTCCGACGGATTTGGTCACCCGTTATGCCACAGCCGAGACCATGTGGGGAACCACTTCGCATCCGACCGTTCCCGGTTCTCTCGAAGAATCCGCCCGGTTTGAATGGGCTGCACACCGCTTTGTGGATCTGTCCGAAGGCGGGCATTTCGGCTTAGCCTTGCTCAATAACGGACGCTATGGACATTCGGTGGAAGAAGGAAGAATCGGTGTCACACTGTCCACCGCCCCTTTATACCCAGACCCGGCCGCGGATGTTGAGCCTGGGGATGTTAGTTTGTGCCTTTTTCCGCATCGAGGAACCTGGCGGGAAGCAGGAGTCATGGAGCAAGCTCATGCCTTTTCTGCAGGAATGTGGACACGAACTCTCCCTACCCATGCCGATGAGAGGCGTTCCTTGGTGAAAGGGTGGCCTGCCAACTTCCGCATCGTCTCCCTTAAGCTTGCGGAAGATGGCAGCCAAGACGTAGTGATGCAACTGGGAGAAATGTTCGGATATCGAGGACAGGCCTCCTGCCACGTGGATCTCCCGGGGCAATCCGTCCAACAGGTCGACGTGATCACTGAACAACCTGTACCCAATCCGGGAACGGTGCATTTAGATCCGCGAACTCGTCTCTTGACATGGGACTACCGGCCCTATGAGCTGTTAGTGCTGAGGTGGATCCAAAGCCCTCCCACAAATTCCGTTACGCCTTAAAATGCCTTGGAATCGCAGGGGAATAAGAATGCCCCGGATTACAGGGCAGTGGGTGAGCTGTCCGCATTGCGGCGAAGGTTATCACTACTGAAAGATGGCTAAGAAGAATCATAGATCATAAGATCACTCAAGTCCTGGGGGATTACCATGAATGTTAGTAATTGTCAGGAAGCTCCAAATGGCCCGACAGCCCTCATGCGAGATCTGTCACCCGCTGTGCCAGGGGGTGGTGCATGCCGATACTCCTCGGCCATTAGGCCGGAATGTCCGTCCAGAGGAAGGTATCATAGACATGGTCTGCTCGACATTCCCGTGATTCAAGCCACATTTTCAGGCTTCCACGAGGACCGTTTTTCTCCAAATGTCCAAAATATCTTCACAGAGGGAAATCACAGTAACCCATTGCCTTCTTCGTCGACGGAAACTGTCCCGACTCACTTCGCAAGGTTTCGCGCCGTTCAGCGACTCTGGCACACAACGACCCGTTTGCACCATGAACCGGTACCTTATAGGCTGAATACCGCCGGTACCCACTGCTCTAAAGACGCTTGGAGCATAATCAGAGCAGGTTGAGCTGCCTCAGTCACCTCGCCGCGCCACACCATTCCCAGAAAGTCAATGACGCTCCAGAGTTTGGCGAAGACAATGTTTCTGCACAATTCCTGAATCTTTGGCTTCTTTCCTGGCGAATTCTGTACCCGGGCATATCGCTGGGCCGCGTCTCGTATCTGACTGGGAGTAGGCAGAGCGGGAAGAAAAATGGCCACATCCATCGCCGGATGAGCCTGGCCATAACGGGACCAATCCGTGAGCACCCGCGTCCCGTCAGATGCCACTAGCCAATTAGTGGGGTTGGTGTCACCGTGAACCCAACTCACCGGTTCCAATAACCCATGAAATTGCTCGAGGGATTCGTGGATGAGGTGAAGAATTTGACCAGCGGGCACTTTAGGGAGGAGGGACACCACAGCCTCTTGATTCAATCCCGGTCCTCGAAACCGAAAACTTTCGTCAAACCGACCCATAATCTCCCGGCCCGCCTCATGCCATGTTGCGAGATAAGCGAATACCCCGGAATCCCGGCCCCAGGCCGAGTAACTTAATGACCTTTCCACCCATTCCAAAACAATCCAGTCCGGTGCAGTCCCGGAAGCATGAAGCCTGGGCGTCGCAAGTCCTTTGTCCGCCAGCCGTGGGGCAAAGTGCTCATAAAACAGTCGTTCCCGCCGGGGAACATCCGGTTTCAATACCACTGATCCCAAGGGGCCCTGAACCCTCCAGCATCCCGGTCCTCCGGCCCCGGGAAGCCGCCGGATTTGATACGGGGAACCGGTCCGGTCCCTAATTGCGTCCCACCAGGGCCCATTCGCCGGAAATTGTCCACCTGTCATCGCGTCATCTCCCCCGGACCTCACACGGCCGCTTAGCCCAAAAGCATAGGGCCGCCAACCGGTCGTCCTACTCAAGGTTGGGTTTTCGCAGTCCGAACCAATGTTATGGTTTTAGGACTAAGCCGAATCCCCTTTTACACGTCTGAGAGCATGTGTGCCTCAAAGCACGCATACTCGTATCCCGCCTTATGAACGCATCTCCGATCGAGTTGGTCAAGCATCCACTCCGCTCTTCCTTCAATTGTCCTACTGCCGAAAAATGTACCGCGTCATGTTTAACCCCGGTACTTCATAAAAAGAAGTAACAACCATGGGTTATGTGCCATAGCGTAGATTCTACCAGGAGTTTCTGAGTTTGGTAGCGAATATGCAGACATAAAAATTAGGAGATAGACATTCAAAGAAAACTTTCCAGCATCAACTCCAACAGGTGCTGCAGCTCTATCCCACGACGCGAAATTACGGCGGATAGTCAAGGTATGACTTGTCGGCCCAGCCGATTTCACATAACCGGCGAAAAGACCGAAATCATGCTCAGTTTGACGAATTATTACCGGATGCAGGCGAGGATGAAGTTGTTGAAGTTGTTGACATTGACGAGGGTACTGACTTAGTTGCGGAGGGGCCCCCGGTCTGATGATGTGCACGAGGCGTAAATCTGGGATAGACCCAGTGAACATGTGAGACGGCCTCAATCCACCACTTTGGTTTCCGGCCCGGCGGCCGCTCCGGATAGCCATTGGCACGCAAGGCAGCATTGGATGCTGTCAGCGGATTAAACCCCGGATGAGGAGGCGTGGGGGTAACCACCACTGTCCCGACGCGAAAAGGCGGGGCCACGGGAGATTCCGACGAGGAGGCTGACGTTAAAGAAACACTCAAGAAGAGAAGGGTAATGATCATACCGATTCGACTGATGATCTGATGGAACACGGATATAACCTCCCTACGCAAACAACAAAACCTTTAAAATGTTGGCATGATACTGAAATTGTACCGTTTTTCTAGTCTGAAAACTCTGCCGTTAAGTGGAACTGGAGTGCTGATCGATAGAAGAATATGTTTCATCACGGTCCAGACCATACGGTGCGCAAATCAACAAGAAGGGGATCTTAAATCACTTTGGCTTGGTAGATCAACCGTTGTCCTCCGCTCTCCAGGAGTACGTTTTTTGTGCCTGAGATTTCGGGGGGAAGTACAGTCAGTTTTGTCAAACCCTCATGAGAACAGGGTTCTGCATCAGGTATTGCCCATCTTAGGACGATACATTCGGTGATCGCGAAAAATTGAGCGTCTTGACCCCCCTCCTCGATCTACGTGTCCAGGGACAGGCGCGGGATTGGCGTTCATACTTTTCTTGTGGCTAAGCGGTCATGGCCTCTTCTTGAGCGAGGACGGCATTTATAGCGCCTGATCAGACGAACTCTCTGAGCCAGAAAGCATGTTCCAATTCGATTTATCGCGAATACAGCGCCATGCTTCTGTGGCAATCAATAGCGCCGTGCGCACCGCGGGATCCTGCCAGTCAAGAGACACCAGCCGCGTAATTTGTTCCAATCGGTAGCGCATGGTATTGGGATGGATATATAAATTGCGAGCTGCCTGATTAACATGCGGCGTCGCCAGATATGTGCCTAAGGTTTTCACAAGATCGGTGTTATTATCTTGGTCATAACGGAGAATAGGCCCTATCCACGCTTCCACAAACAATTTCAAGGCCGCGTGATTCTCCGGCAGACAAAAGAGCTGGTCGATTTGAGGCCGCCCCAAAAACCGGGTGAGTCCTCTCGGCACTTGCTGCTCCTCTTGTGACAGGACCTCTTTGATGCGTTGCATCGCCCCCACCACTATGCTCACCTCGGCGTTGGCTGTCATACCGGCGACGAAGACAGGCTGGGCCAAATCCCTGGTGAGTTCCTTGCGGAAACCATCGACTTCGTCAACGGACACAGGCACCGAAACCCAGGCCCAAATGGTCCGCTCCTCAAGAATAGGCTGCACATTGAATTTACGGCGAATGGCCCGAATGACAGAACGGCCGGACAACATCAGACTCTGAGCATGGGCCAGACGAATCCCCCAGATTTGGGTAATGGGCTGGGTGAGTCCGAAGTCCTCGCGCCGTTGCCAGATTTCTTCCTCATCACCCCCCAACCGGTTGAGATGCACCACCCATTCTGCCAGTTGTTTCAGTCTCATGTCATGAAGACGGGCCTCATTGTCAATTAAAACCCGCAGGGTTTGAATCAGATGCGGGTAGAGTTTGTCCACGAGTCGTAATTCGCCCCATACGCTTAGCGTGGTCGTTTCGATTCCGTCCAGCGCTACTTCTCGTACCGGGCTCTCCCCCGGAAGATCGGGAGACTGGCGTAAAATCTGTCCCCAAGTATCGCACACCTGGATTTTGATATCCCACTGGGAGAGCTCAGAAAGTAAGGTTTTCCAGCTGTTTTGACGCCGGGCAAGACGCAAAATGCGAAGAAGCCCCTGGATCGCCGGATCTTCGGCAAACTGAGCGAGGATGGCGGAGTTGGAGTACATTCCGGCACCTTGTGCCGACATGACCACGGCCGGGATAGACCGCACGTACCGTTCAAAGGCATATAAAGCCAGAGGAGACGGAGCTCCGGGATTATGGAACCAGGCATACAGAACCCCATCCACGCCATCCATTGCCTGCCAAGGCACGGCCATACCGCCCCGCAAATTCTCGTGATGCAAGATCACCGATTCGCGTGAATGGTACCAGGGTGATGTGTCATAATCAGCCACGCGTACACCCTCCTGGAACTCCGCAACAAATCCCCCCAAACCCTGGCCAATGGGAATCGGATGATCCCGCCAGGATTCACTTTTCACCCCCCGGGCATGCGCCATTTCCAACACTTGATACCCGGCACGCCGCACCGCCAACAAAATAACCGGCGCCCGGACAATAGTCTCGGCACCTTGGGTCAGCAAATCGTACAGAACAGGAAGGTTGCGCTTTCCTCCGTGAACGGCCAGCCATAAGGTGTTCCACACCTGATCCAGCGCTTGCGCGGATTCCCATCCTACCTTGCGCCACCTCTCCGCAAGGGCAGCCAGGACCGCTTCTTGAAGTTCGGCGGGAAGCCCAGGCGAGTGAACCCACAACTGGGGTGCAATGCCCGGAAACATCGTACTGTCTATGCGGTATAGACAATGATGGCCATCAGCCGGATCGAATCCGTCCGACTTAATCAACACGGGCTGTCCGTACGGGGCGGGCCAGAACAACTGAACCGGCCGGCTGATCATGCGGTGCAAGGCCGAAACGCATTCCTGTAGTTCCCAGTGACCCTGAGAACCACTCAGGATAGCCCAGTTTAAATAGGAATCCGAAAATGTCCTCACCAAGATTGCTCCCTTCCCGTCTTTCATGTCATGCTGACGACTCATAACACAGCACAGTGACCCAATCCAACCGAATTTTGGGCTGATCTCCCGGCAAATTTTCCGGACGGCCAAGATACGGGCACGGGCCGCGACCCAGCAATTGTGGTTCCTTGCATAAAGCCCATGATTGTGGGAAAGTCACAATGACCTCGATCAATTCACCCCCAACATTGTGCTTTTTACATAGCCACAATAATCATACTATAGCAAATAATCAGATCGGAGGAGGAAGATTATGGCCGATTCCATAGACCGCACCAAACGAAACTATCACGTGATGAGCGGTTGGCTTAATAATCCTGTTTGCAAACCGTTGTCACCGGGCTTAATGACGGCGATCCCGCAAATTCTCGAGGATTTATGGCGCGATCCCGAGAGTCTTTACAGGGTCGGTTTGGCGCCGCCAAAATGCGTGCCGGCCAGTCTTCCTTCATGATTGTGCCTGAACTCGGGACGGGCTGCAGAAGAAAAATGCCCTGAAACTGATGTTAGTGACCGATTCACTCACCGCCGAAGAAGCCCTGGCCATGGTGCAAAAAATCGTAGCGCGAGACCAAGTTTTCGAAGAAGCTCTCACGTAGGCCACCATCATAACCCAGCACAGCCCATTCGCTGCGAAACTAGAGTTCGATGTTTTTCTTTGGTACCCAAGATTCCAATCTTGAAGACCGTTTCGAATACCTGACCCGTCTCAGGATTCTGTCATTTTTCAGCGAGGATCATTTTTTAAAGAAGGGACACCAGAAGGAATACAGGAATTTTTGGGAAAGCACCGATATGGAAGGGGCGGTAAAATGAGAAATCATGTGGTTCGCGTCGCCGCCGCACAAGGATTTTACGGCGATAGCCCCGAGGCCGCTATGGCCGTGGCTCAAGAGGGAAATATCGACTATCTGTCATTTGACGCACTGTCGGAGTTAACGCTGGCGATCCTGGCCAAAGATCAAGCTAAAAATTCTCGCATGGGCTACACCAAGGATTTGGTTCCAACCATGCGCTCTTTGTTGCCTCTAGCCCGCCGCCACGGCTTCAAACTCTTGACCAATGCCGGCGGGATCAATCCCGAAGCCGCCATGAACGCGGTATGGGAAACCGCGAGCCAATTAGGCCTTAAAGGAATGAAAATTGCGGTTGTGACGGGAGATGATGTCAGAAGCCGCATTTCCGACTTCATGGAGCAAGGGATTCTGGGAGAGGATCTCGAAGACGGTACCCCCTTTTCGACCATTCGCCAGAACCTTCTCTTTGCCAATGTCTACCTCGGTTCCTGGCCATTGGTTCAAGCCCTGCGGATGGGAGCTGATGTGGTCATATCCGGCCGCACCACGGACAGCGCGCAGTTTATGGCCCCGTTGCTGTACGAATTCGAATGGCCTTCGGACGATTGGTCCCGACTATCCCAGGGCGTCATGATGGGCCATTTACTGGAGTGTTCGGCGCAGTCCACAGGCGGCAACTTTAGCGGAAATTGGTGGGACGTGCCCAATATGGATGAAATTGGCTATCCCATTGCCGAAGTCGCAGAGAACGGAGCCTTTGTGGTCACAAAATCCCCCCAAAGAGGCGGGTTGGTGACCCAGGATACCATCAAAGAGCAAATGCTGTATGAAATTCATGATCCTCGAGCGTACATCACACCGGACGTGATCTGTGACTTCACCACGGCCCAAATTCGAGACCTAGGGGCAGACCACGTGGAAATCACGGGAACAACCGGCCGTCCCGCACCCAACGCCCTGAAAATGGTTGCGGGATACACCGCCGGTTACATGGGCCAAGCCCTCATCGGATATTGCTGGCCTGACGCCCTCAAAAAGGCAGAAAAGGCTGCATCCCTTATTCAGTCTCAAATTGCCCGCCGACAATGGCATTATGACGAAATCGACTATGCCTACCTGGGATGGAATTCCCTGGGAGGACCCGGTGTGCCGCGTCCCGGCGAAGAACTCGACGAGGTGTACTTAAGGGTGAGCGTCCGTGCCAAAACGTCTGAGGATGCCGCCAAGTTGGGACGTTTGTTCCCTCCTTTGTCCTTGGACGGTCCCCCGGGGATGGGCGGAGGCGCGGGGATGCAAGCCCCCCGGCAATTACTGGGCATGTGGTCCGGATTAGTGCCCAGGACTCTGGTGGAACCCCATGTCAAAGTCCGGATCGAGGAGGTGGAATGAGATGATTGAGTGGCCCCTACGCAATTTTTGTCAGGCTCGTTCTGGCGATAAAGGCAACACGGTCAATGTCGCCGTTTTTGCGCCTGACGACGTGCTTTATGACATTTTGGTGCGGGAACTTACAGCCGACCGCGTCAAAAATCACTTTGGAAACTGGGTGAAAGGCCCGGCCCGGCGTTATGAAGTGCCCAATCTCCGCGCACTAAACTTTGTCTTGCAAGGAGCATTGGACGGAGGCGGTTCACGTTCCATCCGAATCGACAACCTGGGCAAGTGCTTTGGTCCTGCGATCTTGCGCCTGACGGTGCCGATCCCGGAAAAGGTGGCACAAAGGTATAAAGGAGGCCCATATCATGAATTTGGCGGCATCCATTGAAGAAGCCGTACGGCAGTTTCCCGAACTCCCGGCAATTGCAGACGGAACCATCAGCCTGAGCTACAGGGAATTTCATGCCCGGGCGATGGCTCTGGTCCATTTCTTCAAGAGGGAGGGGATCAGGCCGGGCGACCGGATTGCAATTCGTCTCCCCAACGTCACCGATGTGATGACGTTGGCCTACGCCACCTGGTGGGCGGGCGCGGTGTTTGTGCCTCTCAACACCCGGTTCAGTGCGGTGGATCTAGCCGAGATTGTCAAGGATGTCGAACCCCGGTATCTGGTGTTGCCGGAACACGATAAGCAGCTGCTCCCCCTGACTCAATTGCCGGGTTTCACCACGGTTCTTTGGGCAGAACAGTCCTCAGACACTCCGCAGCATCTAAACCATATTGTCGCACAGAATCGAGAGCCATCCCTTTGGGAACCCATGGAGCCGCGAAAGGACACGGATCCTGCTCTCATCATGTATACCAGCGGAACCACCGGACGGCCCAAAGGCGTCATTCAAACCCACCGCAACAATACGGCGGCAATTCAAATGTTGGGAAACACCTGGCAAGTCACCCGTCATGACCGTTTCTTAGTGTCCGTGCCGTTGTTTCATGTCGGCGGCATGCAGACGTCCACACTGGCCGCCCTGGCCCTGGGAGCGCAGGTGACGCTCGTTCCCCACTGGCGTGCAGAAGATTGGATAAAGGCAGCAGCCGCGTTCCGGCCTACGATATTCGCTCTGGTCCCGGCCATGATCGTAGACTTGATTCATTGGGCTCAGACCCACCCGGAGTCGAAACCGGACCTATCCCAAGTCCGAATGGGCCTGATGGGGGGCTCGCCCACCTGGCCTGCGGTAGTGTCTCAATTCCATGCCCTCTTTGGAGTCTCATTACGTGAACTTTACGGCCAAACTGAGCTGACAGGACTGTCCGTCACCTACCGGGACCACGATCCCTGGCGGCAGAGATCGATGGGGCGCCCGCAATCACAAGTCCTGGATGCAGCCATCTACGAGTCCGACGACATCATTTATCCTCTAAAACCGACTGTAACCGGCGAGCTTTTATTCCGGGGTGAAACCGTGAGTCCGGGATATTGGCACCAACCTGAACAAACCCGGCAAAAATGGATTGACGGATGGTTCCGGACAGGAGACATCGTCAGTGTCGACGAGGACGAATACCTCTATTACCGGGACCGAGTCGATGACATGATCATTAGCGGCGGAGAAAACATCTATCCCGCCGAAGTCGAAGCACATTTAACGCAACTGCCGCCGATCCAGGAAGTAGCCGTTATCGGCACACCTCATCCCCGTTGGGGAGAGCAGGTCACAGCCGTGATTGTGCTCAAGGGAGAGGAAACAAACAAGGAAGATCTGCGAAGGCAGATTGACAGTTTGGACGCTCTGTCCAGTTACAAGCGCCCCCGGCGCATTGAATTCGTGCCAAGCCTGCCTAGAACCGGCAGTGGGAAAGTGAATAAGGCCTTACTCAAACAACAATATCACACGATCTAATCAAGATTTGCTCTAGACTCAAGGGAGGACGCCGATGCCCTATCCACCTTATTTCCAAGAAAAACACGACGTGTTTCGCAATATGGTGCGCCACTTTGTGAAAACCGAAATTGCACCTTATGTCGACGAGTGGGAAGAGAAGGGGGAATTCCCTTTAAGCATCCTGCGGCGCATGGGCGATCTCGGCCTATTGGGAGTGCATTATCCCAGGGACGTGGGCGGGCAGGGGGGCGATTATTTTATGGCCGTCGTTCTAGCCGAAGAATTAGCGCGCTCGGGCGCCGGCGGATTTCCCATGGCCGTGGCTGTCCAAACCGACATGGCAACACCCCCCATTGCGCGGTTCGGATCTCCCCAGCAAATCGAACGTTACTTTAAACCGGCTCTGGCCGGAACCAAACTGGCCTGCCTCGGCATTACCGAACCCAATCACGGCTCCGATGTCGCCTCCATTGAAACCCGCGCCCAGCTTCAGGCCGGAGAATGGATTGTGAGGGGCAGCAAAGTCTTTATTACCAACGGCCCTCGCGCCGATTTCATGACACTTGTGGCCAGAACCCGCGATGTGCCCGGGTATCAGGGCTTAAGCCTCTTTCTTCTCGATTTGGACCGACCGGGCGTCCACTTGATGAAACGGATAGAGAAAGTCGGCATGCGCTCATCGGACACCGCGCTGTTTTATTTCGATGATGTGCGAATTCCCTACGACGCCTTATTGGGGGAAGAGGGCCGAGGGTTCTCTCAGATCATGTGGGAACTGCAGGGAGAGCGGCTCATCGCTGCGGCCGGAGCGTTGGGATCGGCTCAGTATGCATGGGAAATGGCCCGCGATTATGCCCTTCAACGAAGAATTTATGATCAGTCCTTGTCGCGTCTGCAGACGATCTCCCATCTGGTAGCCGAAATGGCCACTGAAATCGAAGCCGTCAGACAGCTCACCTATGAAGCAGCCTGGCACTTTTCCCAAGGCGAAGTCTTAACCGGAGATATCGCTATGGCCAAGCTGGCCACGGCACAAACCGCCAATTGGGTCATTGACCGCACGATGCAGATCATGGGCGGACACGGATACATCCGGGACTGGCCCATCGAACGCATGTGGCGAGATATTCGGTTAAATCGCATCGGCGGAGGAACCGATGAAATTATGAAGGAAATCATCGCCACCACTATGGGCATCAAGACCTCACGATGATCTCCGTGGTCTCTTCCCACCATCCCTGCGGACAAAAGCCCCGGTTCAATAAGGCTAAAGGCGCTGAGAAATACCACCAGGCCGTAGAAGAGACGAAGTTGTAATCACTAGTAAGGAAAGGAGGGAGACAAAACCGTGAGGAGCTGGCTTTTCCAAGAAGAACACGACCTGTTTCGCCGCACTGTGCGCCATTTTCTGGAGCAAGAAATCGCCCCGGCCATCGATCTCTGCGAGACAAGGGGATCCGTTCCCCGGGAGATCTTTCGCAAGGTCGGACAGCAAGGCTACTTGGGCATCCCTTTCCCCGAGTCCGTAGGCGGGTTGGGGGGAGACATCCTGTCCCAAGCCGTATGGATTGAAGAACTGTGCCGTCTGGGATCGGGGGGTATTGCCGCCGCTCTAACCGCTCAAACCGTCATCGCTCTCACCCCCATCTGGCGCTGGGGCAGCGAGATGCAAAAACAGCAATACCTAAATCCCGGTATTCGCGGTGACAAGATTTTTGCCTTGGCGGTTACGGAACCCGACGCCGGTTCCGATGTAGCTGCCATCCGCACCACAGCTTACAAAAAACCGGGAGGATATCTTCTCAAAGGCTCAAAACTCTTTATCACCAACGGCACTCAAGCCGATGTTGTCGTCGTCGCCGCCAAGACTAGCCCCGATAAGGGGCGGAAAGGCATCAGCCTGTTTTTGGTAGACAGTCGCTGGGCGGGATTTCGGGTCGGACGCCGGCTGGAAAAACTGGGCTGGCGGGCTTCGGATACCGCTGAACTGTTTTTCGACGGGATTATGATACCTCAGGACCACCTTTTGGGCGAGTGCAACCGAGGCTTTTATTACCTCATTGACGAAGGATTTGTCTACGAACGGATCGCCATGGCCCTGTCCGCGGTGTCGTTGGCTGAACGGGCATTGTCCGATGCTTCGCGTTATGCACAAGAGCGAGAACAATTCGGACGGCATCTGGCAGAATTCCAGGTGATTCGGCATAAACTGGTGGACATGGCGCTGGACCTTGTCAAGGCTCGTCGGTTGACTTACCGTGCCCTTTACCTTTTTGCCAAAGATGACGACGCCAAAATCGCTGCGGCTATGGCCAAGGCATACGCCGGCGAAATGGCCAGGCGAGTGACAGATGACGCTCTGCAAATATTTGGCGGCAACGGCTACATGATGGACTACCCTCTTCAGCGATATTGGCGGGACGCTCGCATTTTATCTATCGGCGGCGGTGCCACAGAAGTCATGTATGACATCGTAGCCAAGTCGGTTCTTCAGGAAGGGAGGAAAACAGATGGAGGGCGTGATGGATCATGATGATATGCCAGGCGGCATCGGATACTGGGTTCGGCGCCGGGCCGAGCTCTTCCCCAAGGATCTGGCGCTCATCGATCCCGATAGATCATTGACGTGGCAAGAGTTCAATCGCCGGGTCAATCAATTAGTCGAGGCATTGACGGAGCAGGGAGTGGGATTTGGAGAGAGAATTGCGGCACTGTTATGGAACAGCACCCCTTTTTTGGAAGCCGTGTTCGCTACCGCCAAGATGGGAGCCATACTCGTACCCATTAATTTTCGTCTGGCTGCACCCGAGATTCGCTATATTCTGGATGACAGCGGATCACGACTCATGCTGGCGCATGAATCCTTTCGGCGGACGGCAGAATTAGTCAAGGACCCGGAACACCTCATATTCGCCGCCGATCCCGAACAGACCCAGGACAATGCCTACGAGGCACTTTTAGCCTCTTACCCCGGAAAAGAACCCCCGAGCACGGTTCACGCCCGTGACATTCACCTCATGATGTACACGTCCGGCACCACCGGACGGCCTAAAGGAGCCCGCCTCAGCCACCGCAACGCCAATTGGAATGCCATCCAGCTGATGCTTCACGAAGCTTCACTGCACAATCATGATGTAGTCCTCACGGTAGCCCCGCTCTTTCATATCGGGGGCCTGGGCGTTCACACACTTCCGGCTCTTTATCAAGGCGTTACCGTCGTCTTGCTGCCGCACTTTGATCCGGTCGACGTGTTGAACACGATTCAGCAGCGAAAAGTTACAGCTCTCTTTATGGTTCCCGCGATGTGGCAAGCGCTGTCCCAAGTTCCCGATTTTGAGAACTATGATCTCTCTTCTCTGCGAAGTCTGGTGTCGGGGGGAGCTCCTTGTCCGATTCCCTTAATCGAATTCTACCAGTCCCGGGGCTTCACGTTTTTGGAAGGATTCGGCATGACGGAAACTGCACCCAACACCATGATCTTAAATGCCCAGGACGCGGTGCGCAAACACGGTTCCATTGGCCGGCCTCTCTTCTATCAAGAGGCGCGAATCGTAAACAACCAGGACCAAGACGTAGCTCGGGGCACAGTAGGGGAACTGGTGCTTAAGGGACCGAACATCTTTGAGGGATACTGGAAAATGCCTGAAGCCACTCAAGAGGCATTTCGGCAGGGCTGGTTTCATACCGGTGATTTAGCCTACATGGACGAGGAAGGATTCTTCTTCTTGGTTGATCGCAAAAAGGACATGTTGATTTCAGGCGGGGAAAATGTTTACCCCATTGAAGTCGAACAAGTGCTCGTCCGCCACCCCAATATTCTCGAGGCCGCCGTCATTGGCGTGCCGGATTCGAAATGGGGCGCGGTACCTTATGCCCTGGTGGTTTTAAAGGACCCGGCCCATCCGGTTTCGATCGAGGATCTTACCCACTTTTGCCGAGACAAGCTGGCCGCGTTTAAGATTCCCCGATATATGAGTATCGTAGAGGAACTTCCCCGCAATGCCACCGGCAAAGTGCTGAAAACAGTTCTGCGTGAGCACTACCATCAAGAGAGCCATAAAACACCCGAAACCCATAAAAAAGAGGAAGGAGAAAGCAATGGATAAGGTCCTTGAAAAAAATTTGGCCATCCGGGTCGCGGTTGGTGACATAGCCACCCGATCGGCCCAGCATTTTGGCGAACAGCTCGCGGTTCACGACGGGAACACGCGCTTAACCTTTAAGGAGGTGAACCGGCTGGCCTGCCGTTTTGGGCAGGCTCTCATTCATAATCATCTGACGCAACAGCCGCTCGCCCTCATGAGCCGCAACCGCTGGCCTTTCTTTGTCAGCTACTTTGGCGCGGCCAAGGCAGGAGTCACCGTGATGCCGCTCAATTTGGGTTTGGACCCTGCAACTCTGGCCTATTGTCTTAACGACGCCGGAGCCGAAATCCTGGTCGCAGAGAAAGATCTGGCTCCGTTAGCCGAAGCCGTCATAGCCCAGGTTCCTGGCTTAAAACGCGTGGTGTGGTTTGGTTCGGACCATGAGTCTCTCAACACTTTTCAACGTTTTCTGGACGAAGGCGAAGATACCGAGCCGGAAGTCCTTATCGCCGACCGGGATCCGGTTCAGTTGCTTTATACCTCCGGCACCACAGCCCGTCCCAAGGGTGTTTTAACCAGTCACTTGGCTGTGAGCATGACCGCATTGGGATCGGCTTTGCAAAATCACCTCACCGCTGACGATCATATCCTGCATGTCCTTCCACTTTTTCATTGTGCGGATTTGAATGCGTTCGCCATGCCCGCCTTTGTCACCGGTTCCGCCAATCATTTGCTGACCTCCTTTGATCCGGCCAAAGTCGCCGATTTGATAGAGACGGAGCGCCTGAGCTACGTGTTTTTGCTGCCCATGATGTGGCAAGCCCTTCTCTCCCTGCCGGATATCGAACGCCGCGACTTTTCTTCGGTTCGCCGGGCCGTCTTTGCCATGGCCCCGATGCCCGATGAGCGAATTCGCGAAATCTCCCGTTACTTTCCTCACGCCTCCGTCCTGTTAGGCTCGGGGCAAACCGAATTCACGCCACCGACAACCTTTCAGCACCCGCGCCATCAAGGAATCAAGTCGGGATCCTGGGGACCTCCGGTGTTGACTGTAGATGCCCGGATCATGAATGACGAGGGAAAACTGTTAGAACCCGGGGAAATCGGTGAAATCGTGTACCGGGGAGCGCACGGCATGACGGAATATCTGCATCGGCCCGAAGAAACCGAAGCATCATTCCGCTACGGGTGGTTTCATAGCGGTGATGTCGGCTGGCAGGATGAAGAAGGTGTTATTTGGTTCGTAGACCGGAAAAAAGATATGGTCAAGACGGGTGGCGAAAACGTTTCATCCATTGAAGTGGAACGTTGCCTTCTGACGCATCCCGCGGTAATGGATGCCAGTGTGATTGGCTTGCCTCACCCTCACTGGGGGGAAGCCGTCACCGCGTTCGTCATTTTAAAACCGGGGATGACCGCCAATACGGAGAATCTCGTGACCTTCTGCAAGGAACATCTGGCGGGTTTCAAAATTCCGAAACATCTAGAAATTGTCGCGGATTTCCCCCGCACCGGAACCGGAAAAATCCAAAAGCACCTGCTCAGACAAACGTACCGAAGTCTTTACGACGCATTGTCCTAATAGAGAGGGAACCGACAAAGAAACTTGCGGACACAAACCACAGCGGAAAGGGGGGACGTGACAATTTTGGCCCCAAAGGCTCACATCACGTGAAAGTGTTAACGGGCCGGACGGAGGGAACTTGATTTAAGCCGCGTCGGGATCAGCTTCCCCGGCCACGGAGATCATGGCAAACCCGCCACAGAAGACGCGAACACAGGAGCCTTCAATCCGGTTCGGCTCAAAACCGGATATTAAAGAGGCAATTCCTGTAATCGGGTTGGGCCGTTCCCACCGGAGGCTATGTCGTTATTTATGAAAAAGAGAATGTGACCAAAGTGCACTTTCACTCGTTATGTCTGTCAAAGGCAGTTTATTGATAACCTGCCAGAGAGGCCAAAGTCATCCATGAGCTCAGAAAGGAAAGGGGGCTATGCTCCTCATGAATCCGGAACATCAGGAAAAACCACTGACTACCAGCATAGCCAAGCACCCAACGACTTGCCGGGAAAGGCAGCGAATCAGGGATTTGGCCCGGATGCTGGCGATGGGCATTCCCCAAGGCTATACGGTGGAAGAATGTATCCAGGCAGTGCACACGGAGGCCCGACTCGTGCACGGGAAGTATGATCGCTGGGTGGGCTGGAAAGAGAATACGGACATTGAGACATTGTTCGCGTCGCGGCGGGCTATGCATAAGCACCATTCGGCCTACCTGGACACAATAGCTGAGGAGTGAGAACCTCTCCAATACGAACAAGTTTTTTCCTCGGAGACTTCCACGTACGAATCACATCGCATGAACCGAGGATGCCGGGGGAGGAACACCATTGAAATGTGGTCGTTTGCTCGCGGCATCCATTCCATTCGATATGCCGCCATCATTGGGGACATCCGCAATCTTCGGCGAGGACTCACACCATGGAAAAATGACATCCTCCCCGTTGCCGTCCCTTGTATTACCCTGTCTTGTGACAGCTGTCCGTCAGTCTGTCAGAATGTGTCTCGTTCGTTGGTGGTAACGTAAATCCCAAACACCTTGAGCTCCCGGTAGTATCTCTTCGGACGAAAATACGTCACCCGAGATCTGGCCAGAGAGGCCCAGGACTTTCTCTTATATTTGGGTGAGAACGCGCATCAAGAGGAAAGCATGGCACAAAATTGGCCCGATTCCTTCTGCCGATGGATTTTTCGGACGACGGTTTGCTGCGCCCATGGTTGGAATTTAAGTCCGGGCTGAAACGACCGATCGTGCTCCTCCAGCATTATCCGTACCCGCACGTCTGTACTCGGCCGTTTGCAATGGGGATTACGGATTCGTGTCTTTGCGATCCAAACTTGCCGGAGCCTAAGGAAGGGGATAATGTACCTCCTGCGCAATGGAGCGGGAGCCACTGAGGCTGACGGCAGATTTTTAGAACTCCCCCGGATTTAACCGTGGAGAGTGGTTCAGACAGAGAGTTAATGCCCGGCAGACCCCTTCTAAACATAAATGGCTTACGAGGATATTAGACCCAACTTATCCAGTAATTTCACAATCCCCGGAAGATGAGGGCCAACGCGCCGATAAGACGACCGCCAGGAAATTCGCCTTGATCGCACTCCGCGACGGAATTAGCGGTTTCGGGCTGAGATCTGAATGGCAACCAGAAATCCAATCACCATCACAGTGCCTGATCCCCAAACCCCCGTCATGAATCCTTGCCAGTAGGATGGTTCCACTTGGGTGGCAGATATAGCAGTCATCGTCGCACCCAACGCGATAATCCCTACCAACCAACCAGACTGCCGTTGCCAGGACAATTGACGCCAGCGTGCGCGTTGCAACTGTTTCCATGACCTAAAACCCATCCTCATCGACTTCCTTCCTCAGGACACGCCGTCTGAAACTGCCGTTTTTTTGATTGTAGCACAGACTTAACGTCCTAGGACACTTTTACCCTCGCAATGACAATCTCGGCGCAATTCCTGGGATCGACACCCCTGCTAAGAAAAAGAACGGACTTAAGGCACTCGTCCCAAACTCATCGCAACATCCCCGTTGCCATAGTGCGGCCCACGGTGCCTGATAAGATACCACGATCCCCAGGCGCCCATTATGAAGACGGCCTTGAGGCCACGCAAAAATCCCCAACGAGGCATCCATTCGAGTCCGAATTGCCCCGTCAAACCCTATCCGCGCAACATCATGAGCGTGACGGAAATGGACGCGAGCCACAGTACCGTCGGTGTCCGTTTGGTTTTCATCTTGGATGCTTTCTCCCTCACAAGTCTTAACGGTGCGGCGACTCGCTCAGGGCTTTTAAATAACTGATAAAACCGTAGACCGCCCAGACCGCTCCGATCAGAAGTCCCTTCAGCAGATTGGCAATCGACATGTGAGGCCAGAACAGGGCAACCAGAAAGATAACCCCAGCAACCCCTTCGAAAAATGCGGCCTGGCTGAATGGTGGCTTGACGCCCACCAACTGTTCCAATGATTTCTTCATTCTTATCCATTCCTTTTGCTCGTCATCGGCCGCGTGACCGGGCTGGTCCCCACGCAACACCCGCTCGCACCCCATACGACTGATGTGATTCTATTATATGACACTTTATTTGGCGGTTGCCATCGGGTAACGCTCGCGAGCGAAAAGGAGGCCCCAAGGTTTGGGGTAGATTTTAGGCCCTCGGGTAGGATTCATCATTATCCTTGAAATTGCTACTTTTCATTGAATGGACGCCACAATAAGCAAAGAATTCCCTCAAATCTCCGGGTTTTGATAGGGCCGGATTATGTTAGATTAGGATAATGGGAAGCGCGGATAAATCTGTGCCTTCCGAACATATCATTTGCTTCCCGAACATTATTTTCTTCGCTAAAGGATGATGACGGAATGTCAGCCAAAATCACGTTAACAGGGTATCCGACAGGTCCAATTGAGGCATTTTCTGATTATTTCCGCTTCGATATGGAAGAAGGGGGGTCCGCCGCACCGCCCAAGGGGCTGCCCGGAGCGAGCGCCTTAACGTTTACCGTGTTCGTCTCCAAGAAGGCTGGTAAGAAACTGGGCTTCCCCGATTCCCCAGCCCACCGTTTGCTGATCCAAGGTGAATTGACAGCGGAACTGCCTATGGATCAATGTCCGGGAGAACTGGGTGTCATAGCGTTTAAGGTAGACACACTCCTACCACAGGAGACAGCAGAAACAATGGATGACGACCGGCCGACAACACCGGCTGTCGCAACGCCTGCGGCATCAGTTTTGGAAGAGTGGCCGGATTTGTCAGAATATCCTTCGTTGCCTCTTTCTCAGGTAATCATTCCGGAAGCGTTCCTGCTCACCCCGCCCAATGCGAAAAAGACATCCGCCCTGCAGATTCGGATCGCTCAACACGGACAGTTGGACGAACCCATTGTCGTCAGGGCGACGGAAAATAAGCAGTATTTGCTGATCGACGGGTACCGGCGATACCTGATTGCAGAACAGCTCGGATGGGTGGCAATCCCTGTACGCATTGAGGAGGATACCGCGCGAAGAGCAGAGTCCCGGGATTCCTAACAGAAGACCAATCAAAGGAACGTTCCCCCCAATCCGCTGGAGAAACCGGTTATTGCGCTGATCTCATCCGGAACACATCGGAGTTGCACCGGTTTCCCCCACTGAGGACTCCGGGAGCGTGGGCAAGAGCGCGTTAGATGCCAGCAACGTTTGTGCTGCAGTCTTTGCGGGAAGACACTAACGTAACGCTCTTCGTTCTTAGCACATTTCCGGCCAGCCAACCCAAAATCGAAGGCTAAGTACTTCTTGGAGAAAATAGGAAAAAACATCGTTGGGGGGGCGGCCGCATCACTGAACGTTCAGGCCGCCATCTTCTTTTGGCTCTCGAAGTGATCTTCCGAGATCCATGGAATTTCTTTGTCTTCCCAGAAATGCCGAGAAAAATCCTGAAATCCTCCCTCGATCCCCCTTTCGTCGTCCGAAGCATCTGGCACGGTCTGTGCCGCGACAATCCTGAATTGGCATGGCCATGCGGCTCAGCGGGAAGCAAAATACGGTTTAAGCTGTTTCGCCATGTCCTCGGGATAGACCGTGGTAAACGGCTCATCCAACAATTGGCGAATAACGGAGACATCGGGTGAATGCAAAACCGGACTAATCATCCCGCGAAACGAGACGCGGGCATGAACCCAGATGCGATCCTCTCGGGACTGGCCAGGATAGAAGGCTAAATTAAACGAATAAATGTTGGTGTCTTTCATGAAACGGAGAATATGGAGCAGTCCTTGGACAAAACCGGCAATGTCTTCGGGTGTCAAATCGAGAATAGTGTAACGTTCGGGAAAAATCGCTTCCACATCGCCGATGAAACTTAAGGGCACGAAGGGCACAACCCATTCGACAGATCCGGTGGCGGCCAAATAACGCTCTTGGAGGGACTTTTCCTCCTGAATCAAATCTTCCCAAAAAGTGTGGCCGTGTTCATCGTAGTACCGCTGGGAAGCCTCAATTTGCCCCTTGAGCCAGTTGCCCGGTCTGTCGGTGGCATAAATCTGCATGTGGGGATGCAGGAGACTGGCACCCGCCATCGGCATATAATTGGCACCAATCAATCCATAACCAATATGATTTTCATATTGGCGGACCGCGCGAAAGTAGTCTATGGATACGGCCAGGGCATCTTCCCATTGTTGAGCGGAAAATTGGTCTACGGGAACCAAATGGGCCTGGGTGACAACAGTCACCGCACTATGTGCGTCATAAGGTGAAAGGTTCGGAAAGACCGTGGCTTCTCCCCGTCGAAAGCGGCCTTGCGGGGTAATTTCCTCAGGAAATTTCGGAGTGACTTTAGTGATCATCTCTGGACAAAACGGACAACCGTGGGCCAAAGAGGCCTGGTTTAAGGCATCCAAGTCGACCGTGGGCCATTGCCCCGACCCAAAATGAGCTATGCGCCCGCTGAAATTGGTTAAGGGATCCATTCGCATCTCGCTTTCAATACGGGTTTCGGCGTAATTCTTACGCGGATCCAGTAACCGGGTCACCCTCGGTATCCGCTCAAATTGCATACCAATCATTCCTTTCACGATGGGTTTGTTCTGTCTTCATGCTACAACTTCTTCCGGGGAAGATCACCGCAGAAGACGCTTGGTTTAGCACTTTTTTGACGAACCGTAAGACGGCCGTCAGTTTCGGACACACCAATATCCCCAAGAGATTAGTGTGTTGGGCACACTGAGAGAAGCCGACATTCCAGCCGCGGTTCCTCTGGACGACGGAACACAGCCAGCCATCAGGTATATTTTCCCATTTCTCCAATTCGGATGTCTGCCGCAGAACGGCAGGCGCATCATGCCCCGTGATATAATTCAAAATGGGGAGCACTAAAACGGCCTTTTTCCTCTCAATCTTTCGCAAGAGGAATCGGCCGTGCGTGCCGGGGAATGCCGCATGACCGTCCCGGCGATAGCGTATCCGTGGTACCCAAAATCTTAGAACACAGACCCCTGGGTAAACTCGGGGGTGACTGGCCCCCCATCATAATAATGGTCCATGCAGAGACGTAGGTGAGATTTGGGAATCAGACTTGAGGGTTCCGGTTCCATACCCGTTCCGGTATTCTGGGGCCATAGTTCAAGACGCACCACGTTCTCGTCGCGAATACCGAAAAACCCGGGGATATAAATTCCCCAATCTTTCATATTTTTCGATACAATACCCCCAGGAGGGCTGCGCTCAGTGCGTGTTTTGTCACGGGATGCTGGGGGGAACACACCCCAAGTCAGATGGAGACCAAACAGGGCCACTATCCCTTCCAAAGGGCCGCATCCTTTGAGGATATCTCAAGAACACCCCAGGGGCTGGTTGTTGCCATGGCGTTTTCCGAATGATTGGCACCGGTAATCGTTTAGATGTCAATTGCGCGTTGCAAGAGATATTTGGACGCATACTTCGTCACAATAGGGATACTTGGTGAATTTACGGCGCCACTAGTTGTTTTAGGAGGTGTTTTTTTGTGAATCCGGAAACCGAATTTCCCCTTCGACGCGTCATCGACGAAGAGGGACAGTTAGTGGGAGACCGATCAGATGTGAGTGATGATCAACTCAAACAATTCTACACCTGGCTCGTCACCCTAAGAACTCTGGACCAGAAGGCATGGAACATGCAGCGCCAAGGCCGCATTGGAACCTACGCTCCTTGGAGCGGTCAGGAAGCTGCACAAATCGGTGTGGCCGCAGCGCTGCGTTCAGATGATTGGATTTGCCCCAGTTACCGCGACTGGCCTGCTTTGATTTATGCCGGAGTGCCGATGTACTACGTACTGCTGCACAGCATGGGTCATCCTGCAGCCGGTTACATGCCAGAGGACATGTCTGTACTTCCCGTACAAATCGTAGTGGGCGGGCAGATTTTACACGCGACAGGTCTGGCTTGGGCCTCGAAACTGCAAGGACAGGACCGCATAGCGGTCGCTCTTTTTGGTGACGGAGCCTCATCCCAAGGAGACTTTCACGAAGCGCTCAATCTGGCTTCCGTCATGAAAGTGCCAGCAATTTTTGTCGTGCAGAACAATCAATGGGCGATCAGTGTTCCTGTTTACCGGCAAATGAACACCCCGACTATTGCCCAGCGGGCCCTGGCTTACAATATCGAAGGAATCCGGGTCGACGGCAACGACGTGATCGCCGTTTATCAAACTTTCCGGGATCTGCAAAAGCGCGTTCGAGAAGGTTCCGGTCCCGCACTGGTTGAAACGGTAACCTATCGGCTGGGCGCACACACCACCGCCGACGACCCCACCCGCTACCGTACTCCGGAGGACGATGCCCGCCAAAGTCACGGCGATCCCATTACCCGCCTGCGTCACTATCTGGAGACGGAGCATATCATGGAAAATTCCGACTTTGAGCGTATAGACCATGAGGCCCAAGTCACCGTGGACGATGCCGTCAAAAAAGCGGAGGCCTACCCCCTGGAGCCGGCGGCCACAACAATATTCGATCATGTCTATGGCACATTGACTCCGCCGCTTAAACGTCAAAGAGACCAATTTAGCCAGCGCCTCATCGAAGGAGGGGATAGTTCCCGTGGCTAAAATGACAATGATTCAGGCTCTCAATCAAGCAATGGGGTTGGCTATGGCCGAGAACCCCAAAGTCATGGTGCTTGGCGAGGATGTTGGTCGCGACGGCGGCGTGTTTCGGGCAACCGAAGGGCTCTATGAACGTTTTGGGGCAGAGCGTGTTGTAGACACACCCTTAGCGGAATCCTCCATTATCGGCAGCGCCGTGGGACTAGCCATCGGCGGTATGCGTCCCATTGCAGAAATCCAATTTCTCGGGTTCATTTATGAGACTATGGATCAAATAGAAACCCAGGCCTCACGCATGCGGTTCCGTTCTCAAAGCCGGTATCACGTGCCCCTCGTGATTCGATCCCCGTACGGCGGAGGAGTCCGCACACCTGAAATTCATTCCGACAGTCTGGAAGCCCTATTTGTTCACACACCAGGTATAAAAGTGGTGACCCCGAGTACACCCTATGACGCCAAAGGGCTTCTGTTGGCCGCCATCCAGGACCCGGATCCGGTGCTCTTCATGGAACCCATTCCTCTTTACCGGGCAATGCGGGAGGAGGTTCCGGACAACTGGTACGAAATTCCGTTGGGCAAGGCCCAGATTCGAAACCCGGGCGAAGATATCACCATCATTGCGTGGGGGCCCATGGTGCCGGTGGCAGAAGCCTGTGCCAAACAGGCTACCCGTGAGCAGATCTCCGCCGAAGTCATTGACCTTCGCACCTTGAGTCCTCTCGACGAAGAGACGGTTATTACCAGCGTAGAGAAGACCGGACGGGCCGTCATTGTGCATGAAGCGGTTGGCACCGGCGGGTTAGGAGGAGAAGTGACGGCCATCATCCAGGAGCACGCCTTCCTCTCTTTGCAAGCCCCCATCCTCCGCGTAACCGGATACGACACCCCCTATCCGGTTTCATCCGTCGAAGATCTCTGGCGGCCCGATGTTGCGCGGGTTCTTGAGGCGGTTCACCGAAGCATTCATTATTAACCATCCCGTACTAATGAGTTACTAACGAGTCAGGAGGGATTTTGGGTGGCACTTTATGAATGGAAACTTCCGGATGTGGGAGAAGGAATTCACGAAGCGGAAATCGTTAAATGGCATATAAAAGCGGGAGATCAGGTCGCGGCCGATCAAGTCATAGCCGAAATTCAAACGGACAAAGCCGTCGTGGAGATTCCCTCCCCGGTCTCCGGGCAAGTTGAAGCCGTTTTCGCACAAGAGGGGGATTTAGTGGCAGTTGGCACTGCCCTCGTTAAGTTCAACACCGGGGAACAGGCCATGTTGGTCCAAGACCTCCCATCGCCATCAACAACAGAAGAGAACCCTCCCGAACCCCGGAGAATGCCGGAAGACGGAATCGGACGACCGGTTCTGGCGACGCCGGCGGTTCGTAAACTGGCCCGTGAATTGGGAGTCGATATCCGGCAAATCCCTGGCAGTGGGGAAAGAGGACGGGTCTTGGCGGACGATGTTCACCTGTTCGCCGAAAAGAGACAGGGACCGTCCCCCACAGGCCCAACGGACTTCCGCTCAACCCAGCCTCTGGCGTCCGAGTCTCAAACCTGGGCCAAAGCTTCCGTAGTCACGCCGTTTGCAAAAGACGCAGGCCAAGACGTCCGGGTGCCGCTACGGGGCCTGCGCCGGACTATCGCCGAACATATGGTGCGCTCCAAGTTTACGGCACCCCATGTGAGTGTTATGGACGAAGTCGAGGTCTCCGGCCTGGTCGCCTTGCGGGAAGAAATGAAATCCCGTACAGAAGCCGAGGGTGTGCGGTTAACGTACCTGCCTTTTGTGATTAAAGCCCTCGTCGCGGCCCTGAAACGCTACCCCTATCTCAATGCCAGCTTGGACGACGAGGCGGGGGAAATTATTTTGAAACCCTATTGCCACATCGGCATTGCGGTAGACGACCCCGACGGTCTGGTGGTCCCGGTAATTCGTCAGGCCGATCGCAAAAGTCTGCTGGAGCTGGCTCAAGAAATTCAGGACTTGTCTGCCCGTGCTCATGCCCATACCTTGAGTCGAGAGGAGTTGACGGGATCTACCTTTTCTGTGACCAACTATGGATCGCTGGGAGGATGGTATGCCACACCTGTCATCAACCATCCGGAAGTCGGAATCTTCGGGATGGGTCGAATGGAGAAAAAGGCCGTGGTCGTAGATGTCGATCGTGATGAAATTGGCGTTCGCTGGGTCATGGCAGTAGGGCTAACCTTCGACCACCGGGTGGTGGACGGCGGAACCGCCAGCCGCTTTCTTAATCAGGTCCGCCAGTATTTGAACCGCCCCACAACCCTCTTTCTGGAGATGAATTAGCCATGGTAGTCGGAGAGTTAACCGAAAATGCCGATTTAGTGATTGTGGGAGGAGGGCCTGGAGGGTACGTTGCAGCCATTCGCGCCGCTGAATTAGGCCGTGAGGTTTTACTGGTGGAAAGAGGCGATATCGGCGGTGTATGCCTGAATGTGGGCTGTATCCCGTCTAAGGCCATCATTACGGTGGCCGACCAGCTGTACCGTATTCGGCATGCCGGTTCCCTGGGTCTCTTAGCCGGTGACGTAGAGGTTTCGATCCAAGGTGTCAAGGCTTTCAAACAACAGGTCGTGAACCGCCTCACTGGCGGAGTCCGGCAACTTCTGAAAGTTCACGGAGTCACGGTGAAAAAGGCTGAAGCTTATTTCCTCGGCTCCGGGCTTCTTCGCGTGGTGTCCGAATACGAAACGGAAAAGGTTGCCTTCAAACAAGCCATTGTGGCCACCGGATCCCATGCCCGCCTGCTGCCGGGCATCCCTCTTGACGGACAGGTGGTGATAGATTCCACCGCTCTTTTGGATTTTGAGCGGATACCGGATCATTTAGTCGTTGTCGGTGGAGGTTACATCGGATTGGAACTGGGCACCGCGTTTCGTAAATTCGGCAGCCGGGTCACGGTGGTGGAAGCCACCGCATCTCTGTTGCCCGGAACCGATCCTCGCTTGGTCCGTGTGCTGACCAGACGGCTTGCGGAACTGGATATCGCAGTGCACCTTAATACCCAGGTGGCACATTTCGAAGTGCATGATCAGGAAGCGGTCTTGACGCTCAGTAATGGCCGGGGCACGCTAACGGCCGACCAGGTACTACTCAGTGTGGGACGTCAGCCCAATACCGAAAACCTGAATCTCGGGGCGGCGGGCATTACCCCAGATGATAACGGACGGATACCAGTGGATGAGAGACTGCGAACCCATAATCCGTCCATTGCCGCTATCGGCGATATTGTGCCAGGACCCCTGTTAGCCCACAAAGCCAGTTATCAGGGCAAAATTGCGGCAGAAAGTCTCTCGGGCCTTCCCAGCGCGGCGGATGCCGTGGTTATCCCCGCCGTCATTTTCACGGATCCCGAAATTGCCGTGGCCGGGCTCAGTGAAGAAGCCGCTCAAGCGGCCGGCTATAAGACTGTTGTGGGACGATTCCCATTTGCGGCCAATGGCCGTGCCTTGACCTTAGACCAAAGCCTGGGGGAGGCGGTCGTTGTCGCCGACGAACCCACCGGTTTACTTTTGGGACTGGGAATCGTGGGACCGGAAGCTTCAAATGTGATTGCCGAAGGCGGTCTGGCTCTGGAAATGGGAGCAACCTTGGAAGATCTGGCGATGACCATCCATGCTCATCCCACCCTGCCAGAAACCCTTATGGAGGCCGCCGAAGCGGCTTTGGGACGGCCCATACACATAGCTCCCAAGCGAGGAGTCGGCCGAGAAAGGAGTTAAGAAAAAATACGATATTATAAAGAACTGCTGAACCAGCGGATGGTCATTGCTAAAAACGATCGTGCCCAGGAAATACGCCCTGAATAGGATCGGCCGTATCATACCACGTTGGCGTTGTGAGAGGGACAGAACCCTAGCTTGTTCATGACGTTAACGGGTGGACCCTAGACCACCTGTCAGGGGGACGTGCGGATTCACCCAACATTATCAGGGGAACTCCTGGCAAAATAAAGAATAGCCATGCTGTCCAATTATGCATGCGTAAGCCCTGCCTCCCACATCTCCTTATGTGCTGATGGCGGAAAAGCCTGTAATGAGAGTTGACAGGCACTAAATACTTTGGCATGGCACGGTGAATGACGCGAATCCTTTTTCCGAAT
>PXYT01000050.1 GCA_003023725.1 Sulfobacillus benefaciens
TGCCCATCTCCATCCTAAAAGCGGATAACTCTACTTTAGCGGATGGGATTCATTCTGTCCAGCATTATTTTCCACGGGCGGGGTACTGAGCAGTTACTAATAAAGTGTTAGAGACAATTCATTCAGATCACAAGTCTTCGAGGGTTCGGCTGACCTTGTCGACGACGTTCGGCATCGTGGGTCCTCATAAAAGGGATTCTCGATCCGGCGCAGTGTCAAATTTCAGTTGTTCCGGCAAAGTGTCTGGCATTGGGTAAGTATCATCCGTCATGCTTTTGCTGTGTAGCCCAAGGCTCGGCTGCTGGCAGTGTCAGGCCATCAACAACCGAGAGGTCCCGTCCTGGCAAAGGAATAGGCAGAGCCATAATCAAACGAAATTCACCGGATCTCAATTTGCACGTCCGTGATCTCAACGGTGTTTTTGGTGGCAAGAACACGGGATCCGGCCTCACTCCAAGGTTTTCATGGCACGATTCACCAAGCGTCTCATTAGCTGGGGAAACTCCAAACCCGCGGCTTTAGCGGCTTTCGGTAACAAGGAATTCGGGGTCATCCCAGGGATGGTATTAACTTCGAGGATAATAGGACCTTCGGGTGTAAGGATAAAATCACTGCGCGAGAATCCCCGGCAACCCAGAATGTGATGAGCTCGTACGGCCAAATCCTGGATACGCCGGGAATTTTTCTGGTCAATATCCGCTGGGCATATTTCATCCGATCCTTCATCGGCATATTTCGACGTAAAGTCGAAGAACTGCCCAGCACGGGGAATGATTTCGACAACAGGCAATGGCATTGTGGTGTCGTCGTCATCTTCCAAAACTGCACAGGTTAACTCCCGCCCGAGTAGCTTCTTTTCCACCAACAGAGGCACATTGCCTGCTAGATGTTGTTCCAAAGCCTGCTGTAATTGTTCCCGATTATCCGCCATATGAATGCCAATGCTGGACCCTCCCTCGTTCGGTTTAACCACCAAGGGATAACCGAGCCGTGTCTCGATTTGAGGAATCAGTCGACTGATCGATTCAGTCTTGCTGGGCACAATATAGAACTCATGAGCAGTGGGAAGCCGGTGAAACTGGAAGAGTTCCTTGGAACGATGTTTGTTCATAGCCAGGGCCGAGGCCAGTGCCCCGCTACCAGTATAGGGGATATGCAAAGCGTCTAGGACGGCCTGAATTGTACCGTCTTCCCCAAAAGTTCCGTGCAGAGCGATAAAAACGACGTCAGCATCCTCTAACAGATCTAAGCCTTGAAGTGTGGAACGGCGCGGAGGAGCCACATGCACCAGTGCGGAGGGATGCATGGCATCGTTGGGTATGCTGCGCGTTTTTTCCCATTCGCCATTTTCATGAATGATGAGGGCATCGACATCAAACTCATTAAGACTCGTTAAGGCCTGAAAGACCACGCGGCCGCTTGCCATCGACACCGTATACTCTGACGATGGTCCCCCCATGAGAACCATGACATGCTCTTTGGGCATAACAGCTCCTCCTCGTCCGAAGACTCCCCAGTATTATATTGTGCAACATGAAGACGACTCACTAAAATTTCGGGTCCGCCACGTTCTGGGCAACACTCACCACACGCTTCACTGCGTGCTCAAAGGTTTTGCGGGGAATCATAATCCGATGTCCGCATTTTTGGCATTTGAGACCGAAATCAATCCCAGTTCTCGTAATAACCCACAACTTATTCCCACAAGGATGCGGTTTTTTTAATTCCACCACATCGTTCAAATGATACTGTATGGGTGCCATCCTAACCCATTCCCTTCCTGATTTAGGCTAAATGTATTGCGTGGCGATAAAAGGATTCGAGCACGCACTGTCTAATCCACTGGTCCACATCACCTCGGGAATCCGGTGTGGCCACGGCAGTTATCATCCATGACGCCGCCTGGTTGCCAAATGCGGTAATACCTACCAAATCGGTCTCTGGAACTTTAGCTCGGGCCTGTTGCACCGCCTCGTCCAAGGCCGTGCGCACCGCATGAGGATCCTCCGCCGCGGATACAGGGACAACGATTGTTACTGTTACCGAAGGCGCGTTGCGGCTTTGGTTTTGAACCTCCAAAATCAGGCGGTTCGGGATAATAACGGTTTCCCCCGCCGATCCGGTGAGACGCGTAATACGTATTCCCACCTCCTGCACCTGCCCGGACAGACTCAAGGCAGGAAAGGTGACCGTATCACCCACCCCAAACTGGTCTTCGTACAGGAGAAAAATTCCGGTCACTACGTCCTGAACAAGCCCTTGAGCTCCAAAACTAATTGCCAGGCCAATAATACCGGCGCCAGCTATCAATGACGCCGTCTGCACATGAAACTGAGCCAAAACCATGACCACTACGATGAAATCGGCAGTATACCGGACGACAGAGGTTAGGAGCCGGTAAAACGTGACGCGGTGCTGATTGCTGGCATTCGGCCCGCCTTCGAGCCGCTTGAACACTCGCGCAGCGATCCGGACAAAAATGCCTGCTATCACCAAAATCACCACAGAACTAATGACAGCAGTGAGAAGTACAGACAAGTTCATCAGAGAAATGTTCCTCCCGGTAATTTGGCAATGTGTCCAAATATTCCTGCCAGCGCCATGACGAGCTTGTCATGGCGCAAAGCCATACTAAGAGAACTGTGGCTGAGTAACGGCAAAGCCATGACGAGAGTTACCAACAGACCAACCAGTATGCCATGCTCTGCGAGTCCTGCCACCGCACCGCCAATGTTATTCAACAACCCCGTAATACGCAAGGTTTTTATGACGCGGGTTAAGAATTGTCCTGCCAAACGCCCAAGGAATTCCACAGCTCCCACGATGAGCAAAAACACGAGAAGCGCCAACAGCACATGTACCAAATTATCGGCCTGGATAGTGTAACCGGGGACACTCGAGGCCGGGCGAGGAAGCAGACGCCGGGTCCAACGGGATATAGGCAGCACTGACATTAGGGATTGCGTCAAATAGGCCTGATATCGAATAGCTAAAAGAATTCCAACGATGTACCCAAAGAGAGTAAACAGCACGGTCACAAGACCGCGCCTGAGGCCGCTGACAGCACCAATAGCGATATACAGTAGGATAGCAATGTCAATCCAGCGCAATCGTTGTTCCTCCTTGTTTCGAAAGCCGATTAGACCCGGTGACGGGAATATGGCCATAACCACAATATATAGGCGGTTAATAAAGCCAGCAATCCCGGGTCTACCCCGGCTCCTCCCTGAGACAGGGATAGTTTGGCAGCGATCCACGCGCCAATGCCAGTTATCCCGGCTACAAACAAGTCTTCAAGAATGGCAATAAAGGGCCGGGGTTTCCAAAAGTAAATGCCAACTTCAACAGCTAAGTCCGCAATGACAAAGTCGCCAAAGAATCGAGCAATAAGGGGATCGGACGTCATTGTTGCCGTCACTTGCAGCGCGATAATAGGAAGAACAATGCTTATAAGAATGCCAAAAACGCGGCCAACACGGCCAACACGTCGCGACTTGCGATGTTTCACAGTTTGCCTCGCCCTAACAGCCATATTGCCAAAACAACCCCCAAAATAATCCAAATCCATTGACGCAGCCAAAGACGGGTACGGTGCGGCGATACCTTCTCGCCTTGTTCTTGATTAGGTATTCTCGGAGTCTGCCTCGTTCTCAGTTGCCGTGTTTCAAGTCTTTGTGATCGTTTGAGATGGGCTACAGAGGGTGCTATACGACCCATACGACGGTACGCAATAGCGAGGTTGCGGTGGGCCGGCGGATACTCCGGATCAGTTTGTAGGGCCAACGTATAATGTTTTATCGCCTCGTCAAGTTGTCCCCGTTCCAAATAGATATTTCCTAGGTTCGTCAAAGATGGCACATGACGAGCCTCTTTGGACAAAGCGAAGAGAAAATATTTTTCTGCTTTACCCAGTTGACCTGTTTCGGCATACATCACCCCTAACTTGTTATACCCTTCCGGGCGGTCGGGATACTCGTCCATAATACGGTTGAAAATTTCTGTGGCCTCCTGACGGTTACCCGATTCCCATGCTTGCGTTCCTTCGGCTAACCATAACTGGCCCTCGTGATCCCAAGTTTTTGTGCCCGTACTGTTTGAGTTATTCACGGTCTTTCATTCTCTCCCCTTGCTGAAAGGAACAATGGTAACCACAATATGACGGCTAAGGATCCCATGACAGGATAAAGATGACCGACGAGTACGCGGAAACTCCCCTGGGGGAATATCAGTGTCAGAAGCAACGCCGGCAACAAGGATTTGCCATAACGCTGGCGAAATACAAACACGATACTTAGGCCGGTAGTCAATAGAGCCAGCCATAGACTGGCCGCATAGAAAATGCCAAAGGACGAATGGATCCGAAAAGCTGCGACCACCATCGGTAAATTCGTGAGCGGCTCGAGACCCCTGAGTATCCGGTGTTCAGTGAACAACAACGTCCCAAGGATCATAGCGCCGATAACGGAAGCGATCCAGGCTTCCCTTTGTGAACGTGTTTGGTTTCCGAGGCCCAGTAAGACCATGGCAGCCGTAAATAAATTATACGACACATAAAGGATGGCTGACAAAAGCCAAAACCAAGAATGTATCTTTTCTTGGCTCTGTAAATGGATGGGATGGACCAAGAGACTCGTCATCACGATTATCGTAACGAGACAGGGCACAACCACCAGATTGACTCTGGTTATGCCGGTAGAACTTGAATAGCTTAGCAAGAGAGTCGTGCCCAGAGTAACGAATCGTCCAGCCCAGGAGGTTACCCCAAAACCGGCCAGGGTACTTGCTCCGCCGGAAGTGCACACGATGAGTCCTAGAATGAGAAACGCATCGGTCATTCCTTCAAAGATTTTCGCCATTTGAGAAGGGTAGGTGTGCGCAAGAAGTGTACCAAAATTGTCCATTCCTTCTCGACCTCTGTCAAGGGCTACCCCTCCCGCCACTGCAAAAATTGCAGTGGCTACCAGAATCCCCCATATCCCGTTAGATCCAAAACGGCTAAAGAAATACCAAACTTCCTGACCGCTTGCAAAACCGGCGCCAATCACGGTCCCAACATAGGCCAGCGCGATGCTCAGGATTACGGGAATTCGCATAGATTTCCTCCTCCTCCTAGTACATCTATGCCGTGAGTTGGATAAAATAGTCTTAGAGATGTGGGGGGAGCTGTGTGGCGGATATTGTAGGAGTCAATCGAACGTCAGGGGGTTACCAGGAAAAGAGGGTTCCCTACGATGCACCGGACGCGGTTCTGGAACTAAGCGCCGCTCTTAAATGGCTGTGGCGTCGTGAAGGTTTGCCGGAAACGGTGCTGTGTATCGGCACAGACAGGTCCACCGGAGATGCCTTGGGGCCGGTCGTAGGGAGCACTTTGAGTCAGCGGCGACTGGGTCCTATTCGGGTGTTGGGAACTTTGGAGGACCCGGTCCACGCAGCCAATCTTGGTGATTATATACGATCTTTTCCGGCCTTGCTAACAACTCGTGTATTCGCCATTGACGCTTCTTTAGGACGGTTGCCGGACGTAGGAATGGTAACCGCGGCACTTGGCCCGTTGAAGCCGGGTGCAGGGGTTAATAAACAGTTGCCGGCGTTGGGCCGTTATCATTTGACCGGTACAGTCAATGTGGGAGGATTCATGGAGTTCTTTGTGTTACAGAACACACGTCTTAACGTGGTAATGAAAATGGCCTCCTGTATCTCGGAGGCCTTCATTCAAAGTTTGGGTCTAAGTTAAGAAGAGGTTTCCGCAGGGTGGGAATCCTTGGGTAGGCGCGTGGTGGCAGCCAAGTCAATGGCACTGCGTTCCTCCTGGCTTAGAGCGTAACGACTGTCCCGTTTTATTACGGGCTTGGCGTAGAGCCGAACTTCGTTGCGTCCCCAAAGACTTGTCATCACAACTCCGTCTCCGTATTCATTTAAAAGGGCGAGAGAAAAAGATAGGTCGGCGCCGGTATCGTCGAAGGGATTAAAGCGGACTAAACCGAATTTGCTTAATGTCTGTGCTTGTTTGCTTTCCAGCAGTGACAATCGCTGGTCAAACTCGGACGCAGCTTGTTTCGCGGTGGCTGCTTCGTCATATGTTTTGGCTAAAGATTCTTCGATGTTTATTCCTCCCCCCCGGAGTACTCGTGTTATTCGCCGCTTGACTCGGGAAGCGGACGACCATGACAGAATGGCAACAATGAGAGAAACAAGCGCGATGATAAGACTCGAAATCATAACTACGTTCACAGGCAAACCGGATAACATCAGGCTTCCTCCATTCACAAGAAATATAAGCCGTGGGTTTTAAGCCAAAGCAAGAGTATGGGAAATATTAAGGCCGGCAACAAATTGCCTATTTTGATAGTGCCGTTCTCGAAAACAAAATTAATGCCGATTGCGGCTATCATCAGTCCGCCGACGGCGGTAATATCGGTCAAAAGAACGCCTCTTAGGACCGGCGCTAAATCTGAGGCCAGCAAGGAGAGACTTCCTTCGTACAAAGCGGTCACGACGGATGCAGCGATGACGCCCCAACCAGCCACCGACGTCAGGATAATCGCGGTCGTTCCGTCTAAAACTGCTTTAGTGGCTAAAATGGTGAATCTTCCCGTCAAACCATTTTGTAAAGACCCTAAAATGGACATGGCGCCGATATTAAAAATGAGTGTTCCTGCAATAAAACCCTTAGAAAACCCAGCCGTGCCCACACGGGATTCAGCCCATCGTCCGAATTGCTCAATTCGATCTTCGATATGAAGCCATGTTCCCAGTCCCAGCCCTAATTCGAGAGACAACAGGGTATTTATCGGATCGGGAAGGGGCCAAGCCATTTTGAATCCAATAAGTATAACCACTATGCCGATTACTCGCAGCGCCTGCTGACGAAAATCCGTACTAAACCGTCTGCCGCCGACTAATCCGATTAACGAACCCAACACAATTCCCAACCCATTGATCAACGCGCCCGCAATGTGCTGCATTGTTCCTCAAGGAACACTCCTCTCACTTCTCCGGCGTCACACTTTCTCCAGCTAATGTTCCTCAAGGAACATTACACGACGAAGTCCCCCGAATCAGACCGAGAGTTTTCCTCCAAAATCTCCAGGATCCGTTCCAGTTCACTGACTGTGTGATACGGAATTTCGATCCGGCCTTTGTTTAAATCCCCTTTTAACCGCACCTTCGTTCCGAATCTCCGCCGCAACTGTTCCTCCGTGACCACTAAGTGCGTGTCGGGAGAAGAGTTGACCTTTACTTTGTTCGCTCTGGCCATTTCTGCTTCGGCCTGCGCCTCCAATTGCCTGAGGGTCCACTGCTCTTTCACCGCACGCGCCGCCAGTGTCATCCTTTTGGAGGGATCCACCGATAACAAAAACTTGGCATGAGCCACAGACAGCTTCTCCTCAGCCAACCACTCCTGGATTTCCGCCTCCAGTGTAAGTAACCGCAAGTAGTTCGCCACGTGGGACCGTGATTTTCCCACTCTTTCTCCAATTTGTTCCTGCGTCCACCCTAGTTCGTCAGTCAACTTATGGTACGCCCATGATTCCTCAATTGGATCGAGATCGCTCCGCTGCAGATTTTCGACCAGCGCGACCTCCATCGCCTCCTGATCCGACATGTTTCGAATAATCACGGGAATACGGTCCATGGCAGCCCGTTTGGCTGCACGATACCGCCTCTCCCCGGCCACCAGTTCGTATCCGTCCCCAGACGGCGTCACCCGTACCACAATCGGTTGAATGATCCCGTGAATACGAATGGATTCAGCCAACTCATTTAACTCATCCTCGGAAAAATGGCGCCGTGGTTGAAAAGGACTGGAACGTATGGCAGTAACGGGCACCTCATTCACCCGCGCTTTCTCGTCACTATGTATCCCTTCTGGGAAATTGTCCGAAACTGCCGCCTCTCTCCGCGGATTCTCCGGTATCAGTGACGATAATCCTCGTCCAAGACCACGGTTTTTACTCATTCGCCATTACCTCCTCTGCGAGTGCACGGTATCCTTCCGCCCCCCGTGATTTCGGATCATAACGCAATATCGGCAGTCCGTAGCTTGGGGCCTCACTAAGCCGAACAGTCCGCGGGATCACGGCCTGATAGACCTTCGACGCGAAATGTTGCCGAACTTCCTGGGCTACCTGAGTCGACAAATTAGTTCGGCCGTCATACATGGTCAGCAAGATGCCTTCCAGTTGCAATTCAGGATTCAACCTGGCCGTGACGAGGTCAATAGTCGACAGAAGCTGAGATAAACCCTCTAAAGCAAAAAACTCGCACTGCATAGGAATCATAACACGATCAGCAGCACATAACGCGTTGATTGTCAACAAGCCCAGGGAGGGCGGGCAATCAATAAATACATAATCGTAACGGTCTCTTACGGGTCGCAGGGCATTTTGCAACCGAGTTTCCCGCTCCGGAACCTGTGACAATTCCACCTCCGCACCAGCCAGGTCCAGCGTCGCCGGTAAAAGATGAAGACCCACAACCGAAGTCGGCACGAGAGCCTCCATAACCGGCTCCGACTCCAACAGCACTTCATAGATCGACACATCCATGCCTTGCTTATCGACGCCGAGTCCTGTAGTGGTATTCCCTTGGGGATCAATGTCGACAGCGAGAACGCGTTTTCCCGAATCGGCGAGATAAGAAGCCAAGTTGATCACGGTGGTTGTTTTACCAACCCCACCCTTTTGGTTGGCCACAGCGATAATTCGGCCCATTCGCCCGTGCCTCCTATTGATTAATCGCCGAAAATCCTCACAAACAGGTCGGTAATGACAGCCCTTTTCAAATCACGTACCTGCGGCGACTTATAGCCGGAATGATAAAGATCCACTCACATTTCCGTCTGCTCATCTATCCCGGCAAGCGCGTCCCTAAAAGCTTAGCCCGTCGAGGAAATTCTAACGAAGTAGATTGCATTTTGGTTACCCGAATGATTTGCGACTCCCCGTTATCCCCATAAGGCGGCGACACCGACCCAACCTCGGCACCCAATTCTCGACATAGATCCTGTGCTTCTTCAATTTCTGACATCACGTGAACACGCCCTCTGGGAAAAAACCCGCTCCCCCCCACCTTCATATAGGGAACCGCCAATTCCAGCGTCACTCTAAAAGATCCGACTGCACGTGCCGTCACAAGATCGGCACACTCCCGTATACCAGTCTCATTGCGGACAATTTCCTCCGCACGCCCATGAAGTACAGAAACATTCCCCAAGTCGAGATCCTCTACCATATACTTAAGATATTCTGCCCGCTTCTCCCGGGATTCGATTAGAGTCCAGCTCGTCTCAGCTGTCAAAATCGCCAGCACCAAACCCGGAAATCCGGCACCGCTACCAATGTCAACGGCAATTTTCATTCCAGTCAGATTTACTCCCTGCAACGTTTCTATGGCATCATACACGCCATGTATCCATAACGCCTCCCCTGTCCGAAATCCGGTAATGTTGAAGGGCGCCTTCAACACTAATTCCACCAGTTTCTCGAGTCGGGTTTCCACTAGCCTGTCTTCTAACAACCCAACCAAGGGCCCCTTGAGCCACTGCGGTTTTTCGACCATAGCTCCTCCTACCGATACTAGAATAAACCATATTGCAAAGAAAATGACCGCGCCCCGCAGCGCGGTCACCACATTTTTCCTCAGCGCGTTGCCTGTGCTCCTCCACCCTTGGCACCGTCCACGGGTTTTCGCAACAGCCACGTCGTCTGGCCTAATTGAAATAGGTTCGACACGACATAGTACACCGACAGACCCGCGGGAAACCGGGATGCCACATAACCAAACACGATAGGCATCATCCATAACATTAACTTCTGGCTTTGCTGCATTTCCGGTTGCTGAGGGGTCATCATCATTGTCTGCTTCTGCATGAAAAATGTGCTGACCGCGACGAGAATCGGAAGAATGTAGGTCGGATCAGGATGAGCTAAGTTTTGCCAAACCCAAAACCCATAATTATGATGGATATATTTAAACCGCTCCAACACATCAAATAATCCATACATCACTGGAATTTGAAGCAGCAAAGGCAGACATCCCGAAGCAGGATTGACCCCTTCTTCTTTGTACAGTTTGGCCAACTCGGCTTGCATAGCCTGGGGATTACCTTTATGACGCGTTTGAATTTCACGTTGCTTTGGGCCCACCTTAGCCATCTTTTGCATTGAACGCGCCTGATAAATCCCCAAAGGTAAAAGGATCAACCGTACCAGAAGCGTTAATAGGATTATCCCCAACACATAATTATGGGTCCATCCCGTGAATACCACAAAGGTGTCACGGATTAGGCTCAAAAACCCGCCCCAAATTCCTCCCAATTTATAGCCTCCTTAACAATCTATGGAACCGGGTCATAGCCGCCCTCATGTAACGGGTGACAACGCAAAATTCGACGTACTGCTAAGTAGCCGCCTTTTGGAACCCCGTACTTCGCAACAGCTTCTACAGCATACTGCGAACAGGTTGGCAAATAACGACAACTTGGAGGGGTCATCGGGGAGATAAATTTCTGGTATAGGCGAATCAACCCGATCGTAAGCGTTCTCATCCGTTTCTCCTGCCTTTTTGTCCCAACCTCAAAGGCTCTGCCGCTCCTTTTTGAGACATCCCGCCCTTAACAATAGCTTCCGCATCGACCGCACCAGAACATCCCAGTCCTCCGTTAAGACAGGTTTTTTACCCAACAGAATTAGATCACCACAGGGAGAAATCTCCTCCGCAAAAATAGAAAACAGTGCGCGAAGTCGCCGACGAATGCGATTCCGTTTCACCGCCGAACCCGCAGACCGTTGCGTCGTGAATCCCACTCTAGGCATCACAGTCTCACAAGACAAGACGAAAAGGACCATGTTACGGTCCCCTACGGTGCGTCCCAATCGGAAAACCCGACCAAAGTCCGAACGCTTTTTAAGCCGATGAAATTGAGCCATTATACCGCCAGACGCTTACGACCCTTAATTCGCCTTCTCTTAAGCACCATGCGGCCAGCCTTTGTTGACATGCGTTTTCTGAAACCGTGAACTTTTGCCCGGTGGCGACGATTAGGTTGATACGTGCGCTTCACAATTGTCACCTCCAGACTTTAGCGCAAATGTACTTTTATTATATCGACCTCATATAGGTTGGTCAACAAAGAGCCGATTAATTTAATGTACCCATTTTCTTCGTCAGTTCATTGAGAGCCTTGTCCGAATTTGTTATCATAAACCCACTTCTCCGCGGGGCGGAGACGTTCATTATTTATAGGACAGTTATCCACAAATTGTGGATAACTGTGTGGATTTTTTGTGTACATTATAGGGGGAGTTGTTTAATGCTTGAGGTCGGCTTGGAAAGCCTGTGGGCAGACACGGTTGCGCGACTCGAAAGCGAATTATCCACACCCAGCATCGAGACATGGGTGCGGCAAGTATTCCCGCTGTCTCTTGATGACGGCGTGCTGGAGCTGGCCGTCCCCAGCGACTTCGTACGCCAAATTATAGCAAGCCGTTACACTGGTTTGCTCAAGGACGTGCTAGCTAAGTCCGCCGGTCGCCCGATAGATGTCCATTTAATCCTAACACCCAAATCACCGGATGCCGTATACAATGAAAAACCGTTACCGTTACCCGTTACTGCATCTCAGAACTCCCTGCCGTCCGCAAACAGGGATCCCTCTGATGCGCCAGAATCGGAATTCCATACCCGGCTTAACCCGAAGTATATCTTCGAAGCCTTTGTCGTCGGTGTGTCCAACCGCTTCGCCCATGCCGCCTGCCAAGCCGTAGCAGAAATGCCGGCTCGCGCTTACAATCCCCTTTTTCTTTACGGGGGTGTGGGATTAGGCAAGACTCATTTGATGCACGCTATTGGGCACCATGTTCTAAGTGGTTCCCCAAAAGCCCGAGTGTTATACGTTTCATCCGAGAATTTTACCAATGAGATGATTAACGCGATTCGGGACGACAAAATGGTCCGTTTCCGTCAGCGATACCGCAACATCGACGTTCTTCTGATTGATGATATTCAGTTTGTTGCCGGTAAAGAACGAACCCAAGAAGAGTTTTTTCATACTTTCGAGGCTCTTCATGGTGCACATAAACAAATTGTCATTTCTAGCGACCGCCCCCCCAAAGACATCCCCACCCTTGAGGAACGTCTGCGATCACGCTTTGAGTGGGGTTTGATTACTGACATTCAGCCCCCGGACTTGGAAACCCGTATTGCCATTCTGGCTAAAAAAGCCCAGTTGGAGAGCCTATATGTTCCCGACAACGTACTCCAGCTTATCGCTACACGCATCGACACAAACATCCGTGAACTGGAAGGGGCCCTCATTCGAGTTATGGCATATGGTTCCATAACCCGCCAGCCATTAACGGCGGATTTGGCGATGGAAGCATTGAAGGACGTGATTCCCCATACCCATCCCAAACCCATAACCATCCGTCTCATTCAGCAAGAAGTAGCCAAACACTTCGAACTCCGGGTTGAGGACCTCAAAGCCAAAACTCGGACCAGAACGGTAGCCTTTCCCAGACAAGTAGCCATGTATATGGCACGGCACTTAACCGACTCCAGCCTTCCCCGCATCGGAGAGGAATTCGGCGGGCGCGACCATACTACCGTCATACATGCCTGCGACAAGATCGAGCAAGAAATCCAAGATGATTCCCAGCTTGCACAACTAATCGACGCTTTGACAAAACGTATCAGATCTCGCTAATAAGCTGTGCATAACGTTGGGAGAAACGGGGGACTTTTTGTGGAACAATGTCAACTTATGCACAGCCTATCAATTTTTTCAGACCTTGTCCCCACTTGTCCCCTTTTTCGTGCACGACTTATGCACCGGGACAGAAAGACGCAAAACAAATGGGCATAAGGGCCTGGAGATTTATCCACATTATCCCCAGCCCTTATTACGACTACGGATTTGATCAATAATAAAATAATAATGATCATAACTGTGGGGAAATTTCGCCACATACGAGGAGGATTAGCAGCCCATGAAGTTCAGCGCTGCACAGGACCAAACAGCTACAGCCTTACAACAAGTGATTCGCGTAATTCAGCCTCAAAACACCATGGCCATTGCTACTGGAGTTCAGTTACAGGCACAAGCAGGACGGCTCCAGCTCTCCGCAACAGACTTGTCCAACCACATGCTTGCGGAGATTCCCTGCGATGTTTCGGAGCCTGGATATGTGGTGCTACCGGCGTCAATCTTTAACGACTTTATTCACCGCCTTCCGACTGCCACCTTCGAATTGTCGACGCATTCGGAAAGTGGCCGTGTAACCATCCGCTATGGACGGAATTCGGCCATCATAAACGGTTTTGGGCGCGAAATGCTTCCGGAGTTCCCACGCATTAGGTCAAACCCAAACCAAACTATAGAATTGCCCGCGGGAACGCTCGTGTCCTTGAGCCGCGAGCTGCTTTTCGCTTGTTCAAAAGACGATACGCGGCCGATTCTTAAGGGCATCTATGTCACCGTGGGAAACGGCAAGCTGGTGTCGGTTTCCACGGACGGCAGTCGGCTTTCCCATGCTTGGTTTCCGGTTCCGGCTTACCGTGATAGCGAGCAATCGGTTGTGATGTCGCCGAAAGTACTGTCGGAAGGTGCCCGTATTAATGGCAGTGACCCTACCACTATAAAATTCGGTTCCGGATTGATTGAATTATCTGTGCCGGGTCTGACCTTTACTGGCAGGCTTTTGGATGGGCAATACCCGGACTATGCCCGGGTTATTCCCGACGCCTACGTCACTCAGTGCCGTATGTCTCTTACGGAACTTCGCGGAGCCGTTGAACGGGTTAGCCTGATTACTTCCAAAGACCGGTCCACACCATTGCGCATTCGCGTGGAATACGGCATTGTCGAATTGTCGGCGGAAGCGGCAGAGATTGGTCAGGCGAAGGAAGTCATCGAATGTTCTACGGAGGGACAGGACCTCGATATACTCTTCAATCCCGCTTATATTTTGGACGCCATTAAGTCCCTGGACAGTGAAGAGCTCATTTTTGAATTTTCGGGGGTACAGTCTCCCGCAAAGATCCGCGGAACGGACAACTCGTCGTATTTTCACATCTTGTTGCCCTTGCGCCAGTTAGTCTGATGAAAATCGACCATCTTACGATGACATTGTTCCGCAACATCATGCACGCTCGAGTAAACTTTTCCCCGCACCTTACTCTTTTGGTTGGAGACAATGGACAGGGAAAAACAAATACCCTAGAAGCTATCTATGTTCTTTTGACGGGAACTTCATTTCGCTCTCCTAAAGACCAGGAACAAATGATGACATTCCCGGCTGAAAATGCCGATGAATTCCCCGTCACAAGCCTGGAAGGCGTTGTGCACAGAAACGGGAACGGGATTCTAAAAATTAGTCACCGTATGAGCCGACATCCCGTAAAGAAACAGCACAACGGTCCGGTTTTACCGGTGGTTATCTTTTCCCCGGATGACGTTCAATTGTCCAAAGGGACGCCTCAGGGCCGCAGGAAATTTCTCGATTGGCTTCTCGCCCCCATGGACGTACGCTACTTACGGCTGTTTCGCCAATATCATAGGGCTTTGCTCCAACGGAACAAAGCCTTAAAGGACCCGCGTCTTCATCAAGTCGTTTCGACTTTTAATCCCCTGCTTGCTCAAGCCGGTAGTTATTTGTGGTCCAGCAGGATAAGAATCCTCGCTGAAGTGGTGCCCTTGGCTCAGAATATTTTTACCGAGCTGACCGGGCTTACACTGGATATTTCATTGGCTCCAGGAGGCACCCAAAATCCAGCCACGGATCCCGAGACGTACCAAAAACTTTTGTCGGAGCGAGAACACGACGAGCAGTTAAGGGGGATGACGCTCATTGGACCACACCGCGATGAACTCGTTTTTTCCATCAATGGATTTTCGGCGTTAGCTTATGCTTCTCAAGGACAACACCGCAGCATCGCGTTAGCCATGAAACTTGCCAGTTTTGAAGTACTCGAACGCGAAACCGGGATGACTCCCGTAGTCTTGCTTGACGATGTCCTGTCAGAACTCGACCCGGATAAACGTTCAAAGCTTCTTCGTTTCATCGCCCAGAGCCGTCCTCAAACCATCATTACCGATACCGAGGCGCGAAACTATGAAAATCTCGACCCAATCATCTATGATATAAGTCAGGGATGCTTAACGAAACGAGAGATATGATGTTTAACAACGAAGACTTACAACATATTCTTGACACACTCGTGGAAAAATATTCGTGGCAACCGGCAAAAGCCCTCTGGATTTTGGAAACAAGCTGGAAAGACATTGCCGGTGACTATGTCGCGAAAAATACGCGAGTTATCGGCTATAAACCGAAAACATTGACTTTGGCAGTGAAATCATCCTCATGGTCCCAAGATTTACAGTACTTCTTGCCACAGCTAAAAGATAACGTCAACAAATTTCTTGAAACGACATTTGTTGAACAAATTCAAACCCGAGTTCTTTGGACCGCCTTTCGTCCAGTAGCCTCCCGAGGGGGAACAGGGGAAGTTTCTGTCAGAGTAGGGCGCATCAAACCTAAAACCGACAACCTCAATATCCTTATCGACCGAGTCGAAGTTAATTACCATATAGCGGTGAAAAAATGGCTTAACGAAGGCTATCAACCTTGCAGGGCATGCGGCAGTCCAACCCTAAAGCCTTACCGTCTATGCAGTGTTTGCGAGAAAAATCGGTGACACATTGTGCGAACTGAAGAGAGGAGAATCCGGTGTATCTACATATTGGCCACGACACCATGCTCGAAATCCAAAACATAATAGTCATCATCAACAAAAACCTAATGGATCATTCTCCCGACGTGCGTCAAATGATTCACCGTTACTATGCCGAAGGAACCCTGGAAGGTGATCTCAATGATGCCAAATCCCTCATCTTCACCAAAGACCGAGTCATCCTGTCCAGTATTTCCCCTTCAACCCTTTATAAAAGGGCAAACCGTGCTTCGTCAAAAGGTGCTGCCGGTTCCGTGTGGTATACTGAAATGTAGGGCTTTTTTCTCTGACTAGTTGGCGAGGAGGACCATTATTTATGACGGAAGACACCCAGCCGGGAACTTATAACGAAAGTGATATTCAGGTACTAGAAGGTCTTGAAGCCGTTCGAAAACGCCCAGGCATGTACATTGGCTCCACGAGTTCCAGGGGTCTTCACCATTTGGTTTATGAACTGATCGATAATTCCATCGACGAAGCATTAGCCGGGGTATGCGATCATATATGGGTAACGCTGTATAAAGACGGACGCATGGGTGTACGCGACAACGGACGCGGAGTTCCGACAGGAATGCACCCCAAGGCTGGGATTCCCACATTGGAAGTCGTGTTAACGATCCTTCACGCCGGTGGAAAATTTGGAGGCGGCGGATATAAGGTATCGGGAGGACTGCACGGAGTCGGTCTTTCGGTTGTCAATGCTTTAGCTTCCGAGCTTACGGCGACCAGCCGTTTTAACGGCGGCGTATTTGTTCAGCACTACGCGAAAGGCAAACCACTAGACAGAGTGAGCGAAATCGGAAAAAGTACCGATACGGGGTTCGAAGTTATATTTAGGCCGGACGCGAGTATCTTCGAAGATATCCACTTTTCCTTTGATACATTGGCTAACCGGATGCGAGAGCAAGCTTTTCTCAATGCCGGAGTATTTCTATCCCTCTACGAGGAAGCGACCGAACGGTTGATTCAATTCGAATACCAAGGCGGAGTTGAGTCCTTCGTTGAATATCTAAATCTCAGCCGCGATGTCCTCCATCCCAAACCCATCGCGTTTTCCGGAACAAAGGACGGCGTCATGGTCGAGGTGGCTGTTCAGTACAACGATACGTACAATGAAACGGTTTTTACCTTCGCCAACACCATCCGCACTCATGAAGGCGGAACGCATGAAGCCGGGTTCAAATCTGCTTTGACACGAGTCTGCAATGATTATGCACGCAAGCTGGGTTTCTTGAAAGAACAAGATGCCAATCTGTCGGGTGAAGATGTTCGTGAAGGAATAACCGCGATTGTTTCGGTGAAACTTCCCGAACCGCAGTTTGAAGGTCAAACCAAAACAAAATTAGGCAATTCGGAAGTGCGGGGAATAACCGAGAGTATTACCTCCGATGGACTCGCTACCTTTTTTGAAGAAAATCCGCCCGTAGCCAAAAAAATTCTCGAAAAGGCCGTTCAGGCGGCGCGGGCCCGGGAGGCAGCTCGGAAGGCACGGGAGCTTACCCGCAGAAAAAGTGTTCTCGAGTCGTCGGCCTTGCCCGGAAAATTGACCGACTGCAGTTCTCGGGATCCCAAGGAATCGGAACTTTATTTGGTAGAAGGGGATTCCGCTGGAGGATCGGCGAAACAGGGACGTGATCGCCGTTTCCAGGCTATTTTGCCGTTACGAGGAAAAATTTTGAACGTGGAACGGGCCCGTGTTGACAAAATTCTCGCCAACGAAGAAATTCGTGCCATGATTACGGCTATTGGCACCGGAATTGGAGATGAATTTGTCCTTGACAAGGCACGCTATCACCGCATCGTCATTATGACCGACGCAGATGTTGACGGTTCTCATATTCGCACTTTGTTGCTAACGTTTTTTTACCGATATATGACCTCTTTAATTGAGGCGGGATATGTTTATATCGCTCAACCCCCCTTGTATCTGGTGAAAAAAGGCAAAGTGGAGAATTATGTATACGATGACACTCAACTCGAACGCACATTGAACGAGCTCGGCCGTGGAAAAGACGTCAACATTCAACGTTACAAAGGTCTTGGAGAGATGAATCCAGAACAATTATGGGAGACGACCATGAATCCCGAGACACGCACTTTGTTACAGGTTGAATTGGAAGACGCCGTAGCGGCAGACTGGATTTTTGGGGTCCTGATGGGTGAGAAAGTCGATTCCCGGCGCGAATTTATCCAGGAAAACGCGCATTTAGTGAGAAATCTTGACACCGTTGGATAAAGCGAGGATACGATAAATGGATAATATTGGGCACGTTATGCCCATTGATATTCAGGATGAGATGAAAAAGTCTTACATCGATTATGCCATGAGCGTGATTGTCAGCCGGGCATTACCCGATGTCAGAGACGGGTTAAAACCGGTTCACCGTCGTATTCTTTATGCGATGAATGAGTTGAGCAATACTCCGAATCATCCCTACAAGAAATCGGCGCGTATTGTTGGAGAGGTTTTGGGCCGCTATCATCCTCATGGTGATGTGGCTGTTTATGATGCCATGGTTCGCATGGCGCAGGATTTTTCTATCCGGTATCCGTTAGTTGACGGCCACGGCAATTTTGGGTCCATGGACGGAGATTCTCCGGCGGCAATGCGTTATACCGAGGTCAGATTGTCGGCTATCGCGATGGAGATGCTCGTCGATATCGACAAGGAAACCGTGGATTTCCTTCCGAACTTTGACGAAACCACTAACGAACCTGTGGTCTTACCGGCCAGAATTCCTAATTTGCTTATTAACGGGTCATCCGGCATTGCAGTTGGAATGGCAACAAATATTCCTCCTCACAATTTAACAGAAGTGGCCCAGGCTGCCATTCACCTGATCGACTATCCGGAAGCGTCATTGGAAGAGATCCTGAAGTTTATTCCCGGACCGGACTTTCCCACCGGTGGCATGATCATGGGCAAAGACGGTATTTACCAGGCGTATTCGACAGGACGAGGCATTATTTCAATGCGGGGAATTGCTCAAGTGGAGGAACCGGAGTCAGGAAGATCGCGCATCATTGTGACCGAAATTCCCTATCAGGTTAACAAGGCCAGGCTTTTGGAGAAAATCGCGGATCTTGTTCATGAACACAAAATCGAGGGAATTGCGGACTTGCGCGATGAGTCGGATCGTCACGGCGTCCGTATTGTCGTTGATCTAAAACGGGATGGTGTGCCGAAGGTCATACTCAACAAACTGTTCAAATACACGCCGTTGCAACAGACGTTTGGCATTATTCTTCTGGCTCTGGTGGATAACCGGCCCCAAGTGCTGTCGATTAAAGAGATTCTTCAGTACTTTATTTCCCACCGCAAGGACATCATTATTCGCCGCACTCAATATGATCTCAAGAAAGCGGAGGCCCGGGCTCATATTCTCGAAGGATTGCGCATTGCCTTGCAGTTTCTTGACGAAGTGATTGCCCTCATTCGGGGTTCTTCAAGCGTCGAACAAGCGCGCACCGGACTTGTTGAACGCTTCGGTCTCACCGAAATTCAGGCGAACGCTATTTTGGAGATGCGGCTCCAGCGCCTCACACAGTTGGAACGGGCCAAAATTGAAGAGGAGTATCAGGAAATTCAGGCCTTGATTGCCCATCTTCGTGAAATTCTGGGAAATGAGCGGTTGATCTATCAAATTATCAAAGACGATTTAATTGAGATTCGCGACAAGTACGGGGACGAGCGTCGGACAAAAATTGGTCCTTCCGTTAAGGATATGAGTGACGAAGATCTCATAGCCGAAGAGGATATGGTCGTCACGTTAACTCACCGGGGATACATCAAACGCACCCCCACCTCAGTCTATCGTGCGCAGAAACGGGGAGGCCGAGGCGTGATGGGGGGCAACATCCGTGAAGACGATTTTGTCAATAATCTATTCATTGCCTCAACTCACGCTTACCTGTGCTTCTTTACGAACAAGGGACGAATATACCGGGTCAAGGTGTACGAAGTACCCGAGGCCTCCAGGCAGGCCAAAGGCATTTCCGTCGCTAATTTAATCGCAATGGAAGCTGATGAACGCATTGCGGCAGTACAAACCTTGCCGCAATCCGTGGATGAGAACAGATACTGGGTGTTTGCCACCAAACAGGGCATTGTCAAACGGACAGCGTTGTCCGAATATAATACCTGGCGTGGTGGTGGAATTATTGCGATTAATCTCGATCCCGGCGACGAGTTAATCGGGGTTGAGCAGACCAGCGGCCAGGGAGACACCCTGCTGGCGACACGCCAAGGACAAGTCATTCGATTTCCTGAAGACGCCGTGCGGACCATGGGTCGATCCGCGCGGGGAGTGCACGGGATCCGTCTCAGAGCGGGTGACAGGGTAGTGTCGTTGGCGGTTGTCAGTGACCAAGGCGAGCTTTTGCTGTTAACCGAAAACGGGTACGGCAAACGAACAGATATCAGCCAGTTTCGCGTGACGGGCCGAGGCGGTCAAGGTATATTAGGTCTTCGCGTTACGAACAAGACCGGTCCTTTAGTGGGAATTGTTCCTGTGAGCGGCAATGAACAGTTCATGGTGATTTCCAGCGACGGCACTCTCATCCGTATGGATGTGTCCGGCGTGTCCAAACAAGGCCGGAACTCACATGGCGTAATGGTTATGAGGCTCGAGGAAAATAAGACGGTTGCGGCTTTTACCCGCGTATCTGCTGATGACGAGGGCGAATAAAGCTATTACACTATCAATAAACGATCCAGCCAGCATTTGACTGATCGCATTGCCGTAAGGGAGGATAAGCGTAAAAATATGGAAGAAAAACAAACGGGCACGTTTAACGTCAAGGCTGGATTAGCGGAAATGCTTAAGGGTGGTGTCATTATGGATGTGACTACGCCCGAACAGGCCGTTATCGCCGAGAAGGCTGGAGCGGTAGCGGTCATGGCATTGGAACGCGTTCCCGCCGATATTCGGGCTGCCGGAGGAGTAGCCCGGATGGCTGATCCACACGTCGTAAAGAACATTCAACAGGCTGTGTCCATTCCAGTAATGGCTAAGGTTCGTATTGGCCATTTTGTCGAGGCTCAAGTTCTAGAAGCCTTGGAAGTCGATTACATTGATGAGAGCGAAGTCCTGACTCCGGCCGATGAACAATACCACATCGATAAGTGGGCGTTTAAAATTCCTTTCGTGTGCGGAGCCCGTGATCTGGGCGAGGCCTTGCGCCGCATTGCGGAAGGAGCCGCAATGCTCCGGACAAAGGGCGAACCTGGGACTGGAAACGTAGTGGAGGCAGTGCGCCACTTACGGGCAGTCAATGCTCAGGTAAGGCGTTTAGTGAATACGCCTGATGATGAATTGGCTGATTTGGCAAAGGAACTCAGAGCGCCTTTGGAAATTGTTCGCAAAGTCAAAGAGATGGGGAGGCTGCCGGTCGTTAATTTCAGCGCCGGGGGCATTGCCAGTCCTGCTGATGCAGCATTGATGATGCAGCTGGGAGCGGACGGAATCTTTGTGGGTTCCGGAATCTTTAAATCACAAAATCCCGAGGCCTTTGCCCGTGCTATCGTTCGGGCCACTCTACATTACAATGATCCCAAGGTGATTGCTGAAGTCTCCGAAAACATTGGGGAAGCCATGCCTGGACTGGAAATGGCCACATTAACACCAGCAGACCGAATGCAGGACCGGGGGATTTAAATGGGTGTGCGGGTTGGTGTCTTAGCCATACAAGGGGATGTTCGCGAGCACAAAAATCATTTGGCTCGTGCTGGGGCCACACCGGTCGAAGTGCGCACCTTAAATGATCTTCGGAGTGTTCAGGCATTAATTATTCCAGGCGGAGAAAGTACTACCATTGGGATGTTAATGGCGGAGGAAGGTCTTATTGATGCAGTTCAGGCACGCGTGAACAATGAGCAATTCCCGGTTTACGGAACCTGTGCGGGATTAATTCTTCTGGCCCGCGATGTGGTGGGTTCATCGCCGGCGCGGATTGGTGTGATGGACATCACGGCAGACCGGAATGCGTACGGCAGGCAATTGGCGTCGTTTGAAACCAAACTTCGAATCTCCGTTTTTCATGACGAACCGGAATTTCCCGCCGTCTTTATTCGGGCACCTCGGATCACACGGTACGGACCCGGGGTTACACCTTTGGCAACATATGAAGGGCACGTTGTCATGGCGGAACAGGGTTCTCTGTTGGTTTCGGCGTTTCATCCGGAAATGAGTGGCGATGCTCGGATTCATCAGTATTTTGTGGATAAGTTGAGGAAAACACTAAAAGTCTGAAAGCAACTTAGCAATTATCAGAGGCTGGTAAAGCCTCTGATTTTTTGTTGACAAGGCCGGATGAGTACGGCAAAATCGACATAGAACCAAGCTTCGGGAAAAATTTTGAGGGACAAGGAAAGAAAATGCGATACAAGACGCCTGACAGAGAGCCGACGCAGGTGAAAGTCGGCAGGCGGGTAGGTCGTCTTCCGCTTTCCTTAGGTCCGGCGAGGAGTCGGCGTATCTCTGGCGTTAACAGAGCACGAGCCGGACGCTTTAGCGTCAAGTGGGGTGGCACCGCGGGTTAAACTCGTCCCCGAATGTGGGAGGAGTTTTTTATTTGCGCAAATTTCCGAGGAGGGCAAGGGCATGGATTTTGCTGGAGATGTCGTCGAGGCGATTCGTCCGGGCAATGATGTCTTGTATCTGTTGGATCAAAGGCTTCTCCCTGAACGAATCGAATATCTCAGTTGCAGGAACGGGGAAGAGGTATCCTATGCAATTCAGGTGCTGGCCGTAAGAGGAGCGCCAGCCATTGGTATCGCCGGAGCCTATGGCTTGTGGCTGGAAGCCTTACGTCTGAGGGAAGCCCCGGATTTCAACCACCAGCTGTATCAGAGTGCCAACCGCTTGGAGGCGTCCCGTCCAACTGCCGTAAACCTCTCTTGGGCCCTTCAGGAAGCGTTAAAAGCCATTGATGGACTGGTTGCAGACGAGTCAGTTTCTCAGCTCAAAACGTTTGCGGATAACCTGCTGGCTGATGACATTCGCTCTAATCGGCGGCTTGGTGACTGGGGCCTCTCTCTTTTTCCGGAACCCGTTGGGATCCTGACGCACTGCAATACGGGCTCGTTGGCAACAGGCGGGTATGGAACGGCTCTAGGCGTCATTCGCACTTTATTTCGGGCAAAGAAATTGCGGGAAGTTTTCGTTGATGAAACCCGCCCGCTGTTGCAAGGGGCTCGGTTAACCGCCTGGGAACTTCAAGAGGATCATATTCCGGCCCGGCTCATCACTGATAGCATGGCGGGTGCAGTCATGGCCAAAGGCTGGGTTGATGGTGTAATTGTGGGGGCAGACCGTATTGCGCGAAATGGCGATACGGCGAACAAGATTGGCACTTATAGCGTGGCGGTGATCGCACATTACCACCATATTCCCTTTTATGTAGCCGCTCCGTTAAGCACCTTCGACGCTCATGCCGTGAGCGGTGCCGACATTCTGGTCGAAGAGAGGGACCCGCAAGAAGTTCGACTCATTAAGGGCCAGAGCATCGCGCCGGATGGGTTCCCGGCATACAATCCGGCATTTGACGTAACTCCGGCCGACTTGATTTCCGCCTTTATCACAGAGAAGGGCGTTATTCAGCCTCCTTATGATATGGCTATTGCGCGCATGAAAGAACGAAGGGATGTTGCAGAGTAGCTTGGTACCTGTGAATAGAGTAAACAGACTTCTCAAATGGAAAGGCAGGAGGGCATAATGCTTGATATCCGGCGAATACGGCAGGACCCCGAAACCGTGGCGAGGCTTCTGGCGAAAAAGCATGTTGAGGTGGATTTAGACGTTGTCCAGCGTCTGGATGCCAAAAAACGCGAAATCACATTACACATTGAACGTCTCAAGGCTCAACGCAATCAGGCCTCGGAGGAAGTCTCGCAGCGCAAGAAACGAGGCGAAGATGTAACGGGTCTCATTGCCGAAACCCGGTTGGTTGGTGAAAAGATTAAAGAATTAGAAGCATCTCTGGAGCCGATAGATCAGGAATTACAAGATTTTCTTTACACCGTGCCTAATACTCCTTTGCCGCAAGTACCTGAAGGAGAGTCAGCCGACGATAACCAGGAGATGCACCGGTTCGGCGAAGTGCCCAGATTTTCATTTCCTGCTAAGCCCCATTGGGAACTGGGTGAGATGCTCGAAATCATTGATTTTGAGCGCGCCCGAAAAATTAGCGGGTCTCGGTTCAGCCTCATGCGCGGTATGGGGGCTAGGTTAAACCGGGCACTGATTAATTTCATGCTGGACCATGCCAGGGAACGCGGATATCAAGAAGTAGCCCCTCCTTATTTGGTCAATGAAGCATCCATGCTGGGCACGGGACAGTTCCCGAAATTTGCTGAGGATGCGTTTCACGTTGTGCCACACGACTATTACCTTATCCCCACAGCCGAGGTTCCTCTAACCAATCTGTTTCGCGACGAGATTATTACCGGTCCCTTTCCCTTAAAATTTACGGCCTACACGGCTTCGTTCCGTGCGGAAGCTGGTGCTGCTGGCAGGGATACCCGGGGACTGATCCGTCAGCACCAATTTGACAAGGTTGAACTCGTGCGTTTCGAAGAACCGCAGGGTTCTGAAGCTGCCATTGAAGAAATGCTGCGGGATGCCGAAAGCGTACTGGAAGAACTGGAGCTTCCCTATCGTACGGTGATGTTGTGCGGTGGCGACATGGGCTTTGGGCAGGCGTTAACCTACGATATTGAAGTATGGATGCCTAGCTATGGGAAGTATGTGGAAATTTCATCCGTCAGTAACATGACCGATTTTCAAGCTCGGCGAGCGAATATCCGCTATCGGCCTTCTGGGGTTAAAAAAACCGAATTCGTGCATACTTTGAATGGGAGCGCGTTGGCGGTTGGACGGACTATTGCGGCCATACTGGAAAATTATCAACGACCCAACGGACATGTTAAAATTCCGGACGTGCTAAGATCGTATTTAGACGACAAAGAACTGATTTAGGACTGGTTTAGGAAAGATTCAAAAATGAAAGCGGCGAGGCACAAGTTCTTCGAACTAAAAGACAGACATTGCCTCTTTATTTGTTCATGTTTTTAGAGTAAACTATATTTTGTCCTTGGAGGGGTAGCGTAATTGGTAACGCAGTGGTCTTGAAAACCACCGCCTTCGGGCTTGCAGGTTCGAGTCCTGTCCCCTCCGCCATTTTTTCTGTGGAAACATATCCACATATCAGGACTTGCTTAAGTGATTTCCGATATGCTATGATTGCTTTCGCGTGTGGAGGGATACTCAAGTTGGCCGAAGAGGGCGGTTTGCTAAACCGTTAGTAGGCTCTCAAGCCTAGCGTGGGTTCGAATCCCACTCCCTCCGCCACTTGTAAGAAATTGATTTGGAGAGTAAACAATTGATCTTGCGCCCGTAGCTCAGTGGATAGAGCGCCTGACTACGAATCAGGAGGTCTGAGGTTCAAATCCTCACGGGCGCACCACCAAAAAACCTGATACCGCAAGCGATTGCGGGTTTTTTATTTTGCGCGTTGGCCCTCCATTTCCCCGATCATCCACAATTCCATCCACATGAGCGGGGATAACGGCAGAAACGACAGACCATTCTTGAGGACGCGAGTTACGCGCCAGGAGTCACCTGAATTGTCCCGGTCTGCGCATAAAGGGGTTAGAGTGAATGACGCTTACTCACTCCAACCCTGCATAGGTTGGTCGAACACAGGACTTAAGGGCCGGGCTTGCTCCATGCTTCGGCAGCCGCCACCAACCCTTGACGAGCCTGAAAGGGCAGCATCGGCCAGAGTTGAGCCAGGTGGTCCCACAAGATATCAGCCGGCTGAGATGATGTGGGCTCTACTGGTATGGACGTCAGGGCCTCCCATAACGGTTGATACCATTCCGATCGGATCCAGCTCGTGTTGAATATAACGATTCGGCCGTAATCGATGCCGCCGCCGGGAGATGATGATAACGACCAGCCCGGACATTTAACCATAATAGGCTGCCGAGAAGATCCGGAGACTTGTGGATGGTGCGAACCAAAATATCGGGCGTGGACCAGTGGAGGGCGTGGGCAGCAGCCTCGGCCCACACCGCCTCGTCGCCCGAAACCGAAACGGATAGGTGGACAAGGGTCCAATCCTGCTTGGCGGAGGAAGGCTCTCGCTCTCCGTCGGTAGGCCAGGGCGGTAAATCCGCCGTTAGAGCCGCAATCGGCAGAACGGGCACGGGGCAGGCGGCTAGCCAACTTGACAGGGTTTTTGGGGACGGTTGGCGGTCACCTCGTTCCAACCGGGCCACGTAACTCGCGTTTAAATTTAATTGACGCGATAATTCTTCTCGACCGAGACTGCGACCTAAACGCAATACAGACAAAATCGTGCCTAATGGCGCTGTGAAGGGGGCTGGGGCCCCCGAATTCCTTTTCTGATTGTCCTCTCGCTCTCGCATAGTGTAAAACTCCTTTCTTTAATAGAGAATTTTACCACGAAAGACCACGAAAGACCATTGACTTTTATCTACGAGGTCGCTACTATGCTTATATAGACCAATGACAACCATGGTCACGGGAGGTGAAATAAGACCATGACGACAGCAGACAGGCTTGGGGAGACGATTACGGACATTACGGGCAGCCCTCATCCGGCACTACTCACTGTGACCCAATTCGCGAAAGTACTAGGCATATCCGGCATTACAGTACGGCGGATGCTAGAGCGGGGTGACATAACAGAAGTCAAAATTCCGGGCACGATGGTCAAGCGCATCCCAATCAGCGAAGTGTACCGGATTTTGGGTGGAGACGACTAGATTTAACACGAGAGTGCAGCGTAGTACGCCACGGCAAACCGGCTGCACTCTCACCTTCTCACCTTAAATGGTTTGGACAGACAATTTCGCCGAACAACGGCAGGAAGGAGCTGGTTTTGATTTCAAAAAAATAATATGAGCTCCCCAGGAGGACAAAAATGAGCGACATTCCAGAAAAAAACACCCCCGTGCAAGCGGAGGCGGAAGTGGGTCAGAATAGTAATTCAACTATTGATATTACAGCACACTTACGACAAAAACGCAAGCCGGCGGAGGCGGCAGAACCTTCCATGTGGACAGACGATTGGACTGCGTGGTTTGTTCGGAAGTGGTTCGCTACACTAACTCGGGCGGTGGGTGATAAAAAACTTGGTGCCAGCGACAGCACGCTTTGGGCTGGCGTGCTCTATGAAGAACTAACGTTGGGGTGGTACCATGATGATCTCTATGGTTTGCGTTCTCGCAGTGATCCGTTATTTCAGCCCGTTAAAACGGATGTGGAGCGGTTGATTCAATCGATAGCCAACGAGCTCCGTAATCACGGTGTGACTGTCGAAAAATCCGTGACTCGCGTAGGCGACGTGATGACGGCATTCCGATATGTCTTGCCTCGGCCCAATGATGGGGATTGGATCAATTGGGACCGCGAGCACTGGAATCGGCATCAAGCGATTGTGTTTACCAACGGGATATTGGATCTGGAAACGTTGGTGCTTCGCCCGCTGACCGCAGACGACCGCGCAACCTGGCGGATCCCCTACCGCTGGATGGGTGACCAACCCTTGCCCCCGAAATCGATCAGGTTTTGGTTGACACACTTTCAAAACTTGTTCGGGAAAGACAAGGAAGCCCGGCCAAAAACGCAAGCAGTACTGGTGCGGTCGGCGGTGGCTTTAACCCCTTGGATTCGTGGGGCGCAGTGGCAGAAAGCTCTGCTGCTGATCGGCTCGGGGCAAAACGGGAAGGGTACCTGGATCCGGCTTTGGATGCACATCCTGGGACCCCTGCTGCAATCGGTATCTCTATCGGGATACGATGACCATAACCGATTCGGGCTCTCCAATTTGCGGCCAGACACCCTTGTGGTGGTGAGCCCTGATATGGACGAAAATGTAAAACTTCGGGGCACGGAACGGTTCAAAAAGCTCACGGGGGATGATGCCATCGATTGGGAACGCAAAAATCGCGACATCATCACCACGCAGTTTCAGGCGAGGGTCTGGATGGCCGGGCCGGTGGTGCCCAAAGTCGCCGACCGCAGTCAGGGAATGTTCCGTCGACTCAGTGATACGATCATTATGTTTGATCAGAAACAACCTGAGAACGCAGGGTATGAGGATCAGATGAAAACCACGGACAACATCGAAACGTTGCTGGTGATTGCCGTCACGGCGTTGCACCGGGTAATCACCGGACAGCAGGACATGCCCGTTCCGGCATCGGCCGGCGAGGCATTACAGGAATATCGCCGCCAGATCGATCTGTGGGAGCAGTGGTTCGACCCAGACGATGGATGGCTAGAGTTGGATCCGAACGGATGGGTCGCAACCCCCCGGCTCTACCAAGTGTACCAGCACTGGTACCAGAACTGGACCGGAAAGAAGTATCCCGAGTACATGTCGCGCACAACATTCGGGAAAAAATTCACGGAACATCTCGGTCCCAGGGTGGGCCGTGGAACCAGCAGCACGAAAGGCTACGCGGGAGTTGCCGTCAAATTCGAATGGGATCGGATGTTTGATGAAGGCTGATATGCCGGGAGCTATCTAGCTCCCGGTTAATTTTTGTACGGGCACGGATTGCCGGTCGGGTTGCGGACGGTTCCGGACAGGAGTGGAAAGCCGGAAACCCGCATGGCTGTAAGGCTCGGGTCAGCAGGTCAGTAAAAACGCTTTTCTCCGTAATGTTTTGCGAGATTGCCCCACACGATGACGCGTGGGAATTGTCCGATGATTGTGGGATGCGTGATCATGGGAAGGAGGGGCGGCCCAGAAAGACCCTCTTAGGGGAAGAATATAAATTTAAATTGTCGCAATTATCGTCATGTGGGGTGAATTACTAAAAACTTTAGCAGAAAAGGGAAAATACTGACCTGCTGACCCGAGCCCTTACACAGAGCCACTTTCGGACGATCATAACTGACCCGGTACCTGTCCGGAACCGTCCGCAACCCGACCGGTAAGAGACGTTTGAGGGGTCGAAGACGGGTGTCAAGCGCGCAAAGAAGACAAATCACGGCGTGGGTCCGCGATCTCTGAGTGCATAACATTTCCGAATTTAAGAATAATAGTGCGAATCAGGAGGCCGAAGCGTTGTTTCCGGGTCTATTCCATGCGGACTGACTCATGCAGAACCCCATGACTTGGTCTCACCCGTCACACCTGTGGTAAAGAGAAGAATTCTGTACAATGAGACATAACCTTCAGCGCATTTTTCTTATTCCCCTGTTGGCGTCTTGTCGTAGCGATTGCCTGATATTGTGTCCGTGAGCTCGCTTTACTTCAAGACTTCCCAGGTTCACTCGATGTTTGCCATCACTGCCAGGGAGCCTCCCGCTATATATTGAATACTGGTGCCCAGCCCGGGGCTCAAGGAGTAAGTTTCTCGAGTTGACGCAAGCACTCCGCTGAGCCTATTCCTATATACATGGCGGAATTGCTTCACTGGCTGGGCGCGAGGATTTTGGACACCGGCAGCAACGGTCCACCGTTTCCAAACCTATGAGGGATGGTTAACGCATCCATCGGACAGGCTGTCGACCGTCGTGAGACGGAAAAAGGTCACCGCCGGCTTAGGCCATCTCAAATTTGTGGGAGAAGGCATTGTAACATCTCCTATTTGCATTAGAATTATCCTAAGTCCATAACCAAAGACACACCATAGAGAGGCAAGAAGTGAACAGCCCGTCATTTTTGGACGGCGGGAAATATTCCTGGTCTCAGGTGGCGGATTTTTATTTTGATACTGTGTCGAGTGAACAACGCCTCATACATGGACACCATTTGACGTAAACACCCTGTACACTCGGGGTGATAGGCTAACTTAATCACTCGGCTTGAAACTGTTGAAAAGCGAGTCAAAGAGACCGGGGCAACGATTCAACCATTTATCCCAATGGGGAGGGAGCCATTGTTCTCGTCAGGATCGACTCTTGATGCCATTGATTGTTGCCGATAACTTTTGGACAACCCTGCTCGACTGCTTTACCGCATAGGGCGAGCAGGTTGCCAAGAAGGGAGGGGATTGGTGGTTTGTTAAGCGTGTAGTCCTCTCGTGTGAAGAGGAGTTCGAAAATTTTTCGATCAAAGGGAATCATTATCACGAATTTGCTATATAATAGGGGTAAAAGTATGAGGCGGGCAGCTACGCAATTCTTCGTGTTGGAGGCTTTTAAAAAAGCGACGCGGAAGCTAAAGCCTCCAGGACAAGAAAAGGTCTTGATGTCTGTGAGGCAATTTCAAGAGGAATGGAAACAGAGCGAGTACGATGCGGACCTTTCGCCAGGGTATGATCTTCAACCTCTAGAGCACCGAGCGGGACAATATCGCGTGGTTGAGATACGCGCAGGGCGTGATTGGCGGGTGGCCCTGATGATTTGGAATGATGTCTCTCAAGCATATTGGCTTCACACTTGGCGAAAGAGTGGCCGGAGAAATCCCCAAGACTATGATACGGCCAGAGAACGAGCGAAAAGGCTTTGGCAACGGAAGGGGTAGAAACGATGGACGACGACATTCGTGTGAGTAGCCAATCGGTGGAAGATTTGTTACGCGATACGTTAATGCATCACGAAGAGACTTGGCCGGATGCCTTAAAGGATCAATTTCTGATGGATACCATGATTGAACTTTTTAAGGCTCGGCGACGAGCAGGATGGACGCAGGATCAAGTAGCCCAAGCTATAGGGACCACGCAATCTGCCATAGCACGATGGGAAAAGGATTTTGAGGGGAAAATTTCATTACACCGTCTCGCGGATTTTGCTTTGGCGTGCGGAATGGTCCCGAAGATACAGTTTGAGAGTATCGATGTGGCTAAACAGCGGATGGCGTTTTTTGACAATGTCTCGACAGACCCTAACGTGGTAAATTTTCCAGGTCACGATTCATCGACGACCGTTTCGAACAATTTTGCTAACGTCAACTTGGCTGGATGATCGATGGACATTAAGCTCATAGCGGCCCGAAAGAGTTTAGAATTTCCCGTTGACGGATTGCGGTTAACCGCTATCTCCACACCTGACACACTAGACGCGATCCGAAACTTGGTTCGCTTTCAATGGGTTCAAATCGCCCAACCTATGGAAACTTTTGGGCTTGTGGCACCGGTAATACCTCCGGGCGTGGTTTTTAATTCGGGTAGCTGGACCGACCCCACACATGGATCCGTGTTTGTGCGTTTCCTTCATATTGAGCAGACCCGGATCGTCATGGATATTGCGGGCCCATCAGAAGTTCTGATCGGTCTCGGAGAAGCGGTGGTGAAAACTATTCGAGATGTGGCACGAGTTTTTGACGAGGGTCCAGCCCTTACTGACCCTGAGACTGAATTGCATTATTCCGAAATGACAATCCAGTTGCCCGCTCCGCTCAGCATGATTTTACCGTTACCGCTGCGTCAACTATGGTCACAGTCCATACCTGACGAGGCTAATCAGCTGCTATCGACCACCCTCTATATGGATCGCCATATGCCTGATACTCCCTATGGGGGAGACCGTTTGGCCTCCCCGATTAAAAGTCAGGGTTATCGCTTATCCTTACGGAAGGGTATTAACCCGGCGGCCCATGTGTACTTCAGCGGAGCACCCTTGAACACAGATGCGCACCGTGCATATCTTATGAAAGTCCATGAAATCGTGCAACAGCATATGCATCCTTGAAAGGGGAAAGAGTAGTTGAGAGAGGCACGCACCCTCGATATTGCACAAAAGACAGAATATTCGTACGCACATACGATTTTTCCCGCGTAGGCGGGGAAAAAACCATGCTAACCATGCGTAGTAGTACTAAGTATCGCTACAGCCGTTACGGGGTAACGGTTTCAGCCCGCATGGTTTTGTCGAAACATAACCATGCAAACGGCGATCATAACCATGCTAACCATGCAAAAGACTCCACAGGGAAGAAGAGGCCGGTAGAGATGGTACGATCTACCGATCGAGAGATCCAGGAAACGGGCTTGCCTCTCTTCCTTCCCCTAAGGGGGGTTGTTGGCATTGTCTCATCACCAAAGTGTGCCCGAGTGACGGTAAAGTCCCCCTGCCACCGCAAGCTATCACACCGCGTGATGGCTGGCCTAATCTGTAGGCTATAGCCGAAAAGGAGATGAGCAGGGATGAAGAATGACGACTTGCAGGAATATATCGATCAGCGCCGGGCCGATCCCCATTTCCAATGGGCTTGGGATGCAAGCCAATTAGAATATATGTTGACCCGGCAACTCATCGCATGGCGGCGGGCGATCAAAACATTAGTCTCGGGAAGCTGGAGAAACTGGTGACAGCGCTGGGAGCGCGGGTGTCCCTTATTATTGAGTCGACCAAAGCCCACAAACCTTAAATCCGTCAGCGAAGCCATCTGTGGGCTGGGTCTTCCCTCCAGAAGAGCCACACCCGTATCATTTAGACCCTATAGGGGAAAAAGACCTTGGTAACGTCGGTCTTTTCATTTACCTTGAGGCAGTCTTTGGCTCCTGGGAGAGATGGTACAGCCTACCATTCAATAGACCCAGAGATCGGGCGTTACGAGTCCCCCGGTGCCGATAAAGCTCCGCCCCAAAACCCGTCAAATCGGAGAGGCTTTTCTCCTGCGACCCGTTGCAGATTGGCAACCGGGTGCAGATTTGCACCCATCTCATGCGAGGCTTTGGCTATGACGTGATGGCTGTTTTTACGTGGTTGACATACGTGGTACGTCACGTCTGCCACATCCGACCCCCTGGGAAAGGTCGTTTGCCTAGATAATTCAAGAAAACAAGGCCATTAAAACAACCGGCCCACCTTGATCCGCTTCCTTGAGAGGCGGGGCGGGGTTTGAGGCCTTATTCATTCTCCCTTTGGGGAGTAGCCTGACGTGGTGGCACGGCCTCTCGGTTCATGAACTGGTCTCGGTCTACATAACGTCAGTCCTAATGGGATTGGGTTAGATCCTTGGGAATGCCGACGAGCCGCTCTTGTTGTTCGGGGTGAACTTGGCGGTTCGATGTGGTGAAAATTCCGGACTTCACGGGGTTGCGGATTGATTGCGGTCTCGGCCCACTACTTGGGAAGTCGTCACGATCCCACGGAGGGAGAGTGAGAGGAGTCGTGAATGGTTGACGGGATTTGAGCCGACGGATGGGGCGTGAGAGTTTGTTTTATTTCATCGACGATTTCATCGGAGGTCTTGTGTTGTTTCTCATATTTTAGACCGGTGATGGCGGCAATGACGAAGAATGTTAGGGTCAGGGTCACAAAGACCCCTCGCGTGAAAGCGGGCATAGATGTGGTACACAAGGCCCCGAAGAGAGAAACAGCCATACCGGCGGCGGTCGAGGCCCAGGTTAGATTTAAGTCGCCAGCATGCCACGTGTCCAACTTATGACGCAACGTATCTTCGGGAACAACAAAATGGTTGATTTCGGGTGGGGCCCATAACACGGTGTGCATATAGTGCGAAGAAGCGGGAGACGTGGAGTCCACGGCGACCGGTTCTGCTGGATTGGACGATCCGAGTGTGATTGAGGCGTTGTCTTCCGATTTATCCGTCATGAGTTTGCGAAAGAGAAGATGTTGCCGATGCGGGGGTGATTGAGGGCTTGTCATAGGGAAAATCCGGATCCAACACCCGGGCGGCAATTTGCGCCGTCCATCCACAATGTGTGCAGGTTAACACGACCAGCGGCAAAGTGGGTCCTCCGAGTCGCACCACATTGGGCTGAAAATCCGGGGAAAAGGCTGGGGTCATCACCCCATTAAGCAAACTAAACTGTTTATGGCCGCATAACGGACACACTGGACCTCCCGGTTGTGTTTTGTTATTGAGCTGTTGGAGAAGGCGTGACTGCCATTCCGCGTCCATATGATAGTGTCCCCCTCTTGTTTAACTGTCTACTACCTTATTATAGTGAACTTTTTAAGATAAATCCTACCACATTTATTGGTCTTTTTTCCCGCTTCGTGACAATACAAGACGGGTGGGGTTTTAGACCCCGCGTTTCCCGACCCACGCATCCAGCCTGCCCGCTCGTTCCAAAACATCCAGCATACGAACCAGAGAACAACCGAGCGTCTGTTACTCCTTTTCTTTTGACGCACGCCCCAACCGACGCACGACATCCTCAACTACGTCCAAGGCGGCATCACTGGCTACAAGAAACCAGTCCACAAGGCCTTTGCGCTTGGCCCACCGGGCGGTGGCAGCTGAACCATCAATACTGACCGGATAGTGAGACAACATGGTACTCAAGCGATCCGGGATCGGCTCTATAGCGAACTGCAAGACGTCTGCAAGATATTGTTGGGCGGCCGGTGACCATTTTGAATAGTCCTTCCCAGATTCCCCGAACATTTGTGCCAGTGCGAATATTGCCTCGGCAATGTCGGTCGGGGGGTCGGCGGAGTTGCCGCGGGATGGGATGGGGACATCGAGAAAAAATTCTATGGGGAGCCCAATCACAAACGATAATTTCTTTAAATTTTCGGGACTAGGCATAATCACCCCCTGCTCCCAATGATAGTAACTGCCGATCTGAACGCCCAGGGCGTCTGCGATTTGCCGGGCATTGAGTCCTCGAGCGCGGCGGGATTGGCGGATTCGAGATCCGAATGCTTTGGCGGCCGATGTAGACGCGGCGGGCATAAGAGAGCGAATTTCGTCATTCGTTAACAATGTTAAGACCTTCTTCACTGCAATCTAACTATCTAATAAGATAACATAGTGATTGACACGTTGTATAGTATCTTTTAAGATACTCATATGCGTGGAATCAGTAATGGCTTGAAATATTTTACTAGGGAGATATGAAAGTAGCTTTACAGATACCATAACATCGTTTAAGATATATAAGAGCAAGGAGAAAAGGAGGTATGAAGATGTCGTCAGGCCTTCCGGGGAAGATAGAGGAATTGTTCGAAAAGTCGAAACCGAAGACGAAGATGGGACGACCAATGAATCCGAGCGCGGAACGCTACGCGACACTGTATGTGCGTCTTTGGCGGGCAGCACACGGGGAGAATCCGGAGGACTGGGAGGCGGGCTGGACTCACTGGTTCCCGGCGCCGGATGACATGTTGGAACGCGACATCTGCTACGTTGCAGCTGCGCTGGCTGATCATTTGTGGGCCCCGGTACCGCGACCACCGCGG
>PXYT01000051.1 GCA_003023725.1 Sulfobacillus benefaciens
CTACTTTAGCGGATGGGATTCATTCTGTCCAGCATTATTTTCCACGGGCGGGGTACTGAGCAGTTACCAATTATTGCTACATACTATCGTTTCCAACAAGGACTGCCGATTGTTGAGTCTCGAACGGACCTTTCCCATGTTGGGGAATTGTCTTTACATGTTATGCGGCGCTGACCCTCCAGTTGCCGATCTGAAGGCATTAGAGGTCTACATGATTCTGAAAATTGGAATATGGACTGAATACATCAACATTCACCTCCGGTGTTATTACCTCAATGCAATCTGATATGGGCTCCGCGCTGGCTTGCTGCTACGGGTGTGTTAAAAGGGCCGTCACGCCGAGGTGCACCACCCGGTGTTGAGGATATGCTAACCCAAATTCGATTGATCCAAGAAGCGGAAGTTTGGATAGGTCGTGAGTTCCGAAATAAAAATTGTCGGGTATCCGTAAAAGTGTGTTGAAAGCGTGCTACAGTTTCCGGGTTTCAACAAGGCGTAGCAGGATTGGAATGTTCGTGCTCAGGGGGTCCACCTTAGGACGCTAGTAGCCATATTTTTCTTCCATGGCTGCAAACTCGTCGAAGGTGCGATACCACGGCGCGTTTACGCACTGCTCACTGCGGTCCTTCATTGTTTCCACCCACTTCATGGCGCAGACCGAACGTTCCACGTCCCCCCACCTTACCGAGTCGTGGCGGGTTGCCATGTGATGCCGCGCTCCACGAGAAAAGCATCCAGTCACTTCTTCCAAGGTGCCCGGTACCCGACGGCAAAACTCGTAATCCCCAGGTAGTATCTCGGCATCCACGGCGTTCATCCGCAAGCCTTCCACCCTTTCTCCTTCTTGGCATCAACACGTTATTACAAATACCCCTAAATTCTGTTCCTATGCCAACATTGAGAACTATAAGTTTGCCCGAGTTGAATTGCGTGGCGAATGGCCTCTGAGAATGTTCGCAATACGTTCTGAATTCATGAACATCCATCGGTGAAGATCTATAATGTGTCCTTTATAGATGTCGGACGCGTGAGTTGTCTCGTCAAGCTCGTTATTATCACTTTTCATTTTGAAGATAGGACTTTAAACGGTCTACTAAAGGGATTAACTGTTTTCGACAATCTAAATGTCCTTTAACGTTTGCAACTGTACTTTCTCGTGGATTGTTGGCGTCTCTAGCAATCTACGAAGTCGATATCGCATAATGGGACCCGCATTTAGTTTTCTTTCTGCTGACTTAAGGATATGGCTGTCAAAAGGGCATCCATGGTTTGCACCTTCTGACATGACTTAATTGATGATGGTTCTTCAATCCGGTGGCAATGGGCCAGTCAATCACAAATTCGGTGACGCCTTCTGTTGCTCTGAAACCGCTGGATTCTTTAAAAGTGGGTGATTGAGCTTAATCCATCGTCATCGGAGGGACGATGCGAAAATACCCAATATCCATCACCGACTAGACATGACCGTAGACAAGGAATTATGCTGGCTATGGAAGTGATCAGAGTGGACGGAGACCCCGAACGCGACGGTCTCCATTGTAGAAGCGCCTCAACGATTGGGTGTGAGCCAAAAAACAGCGCGCCAATGGCTCCTAAAGCAGAACGAATTTCTGCGATTCATTAATAATGGGATCCTATGGACAGGAATGGCGTAATCCGGTCCAAACCGCGGCCCAAGTCATTGACGTGGTGCCCGTGGGCCGTTCCTTAGACCCTCGGACATTGAGTGTTGTCATTTCTCAAGCGTACGTCGAGCAGTATCGCAGGAAACACAAGATTTGACCGCGGAAGAGGCCACACCGGAAGTGTTACTATGGCTGGAACTCCCCAACTTGTCGAGTTTGTTCCCTTCACGAACCCCCCCGTCCGGCGTGATCGTGAAGGGAACCGCGATTCTCCTCGATCCCCCCGCGGGGTCCCTAACCGATGACATTATCACTCGATCGGAAGCGATGCGTCAGGCGAGGGAGTTTTTTACCGTATTGTGTGATCCTCATGGTTTTCCCGTTCGAGCATTGTTGGCCAACGTGACGAACCCAGGATTCGTGCAGAGTGTTCTCGCCTGGATTGTCACCATCTTTCTACCCGATTCCAAGGCGTTCATCACTTCCCATATGGATTGGATGGCTGACTCGCCACCGCCAATGGCGATTCACCATGGCACGGTAGCGTTCGCCCCGCAAAGACGGGTCAATACGTTGTGCATTTCTATTCGAAATAGACGCTGTCCCAGCGTCGCAGTCACCAGGGATCAACTTATAGGGGATATGGAGACTCTTGGGGGAATTTCGGGCCAATAAGACACGTGACAAGCCGACTCGCACAAACGACCGTTTAGTTTATGAGATACATTCGATCGCTCTGGTCTATCCATGTTTTGCAAAATATCCGAACCGGGTCTAACCCTTCCACATATCGCTCGTAATTACTCGTAATTAAGAGTGCCGTGTGACAGAATGTAGCGCGGATCCAAGCAAGCAGATTCTCTTTGCATTAATTGCGCGAGCTTCCCGGTTTCCCGGATGCCGAAAGCCGGTGTGAGACAATGCCTTAGAGCTTGCAAATTAACCACCAGAAGACAACCATGTGTTCTGAGACGGTTTGTGGCCAATGGCGTTTGCGGTATGCTTTTTATGACAGGCGAATGCATGATTGGGGGTAGTACCAGCGTCGCTGTCACCCAGTGCAAATAGAGGACGGGTAAGTTTGACAAAACCTCGCAATGTCAATTAGAGCCCCTGCGCCCAGTATCCGTGAAATGGACATCCCACTAAGTAAATAAGCTCGACTATAATTATGGGCATCCAAAACGGATGCATGATTTCCTATCGGCTGGTGACTATCGCTTTGAAGAACTGGCCTTGCGTCGTCTCAAATAGTATGGCGTGGGACGTGGGTTGTCCCCGCAAGGCGAAGAGAACAAAAGATCTTCCTAAAGGTCCGTGGTAGAGGACTTGACCGAGTTTCTTGCCCACTTGCTTTTCGTTCACTGTCCCGACGAGCTGGTACAATCGGGTGTGCCAGCCGAGCACCAGCCCCGGCTTCAGTCCAGAGCCTTGGAATTCTGCAGGCGAGACCGTAACCGTCGAAGGGGCTGAAGGAACGCCGGCTCCACAAGCGGTCAATCCGACCATGATTGTCATCCCCAAACCCCACACCATAGCCGCCATTCTCCGGTTTGTTGCGCGCCGCATCACGTTCCTTCCTTCCATAGTCAAGAACGCTGGCACGATCACAATGGTTACAGATCTGTCACCCAGTGACATCATCCGTTCCACGGATCCCGTCCGCAGGGAGGCGTCGGGTGTCACGCAGTGACATGTCACTAAGTGACCTCGTTTTTACCTCGGAGCCACCGTTTCAGGTGGCCCCGTTTTACTCGGCTAGTGCCTACAAAGCGGCTTCCGTCAGTTCACTTTGCACATGATATCGACCAGCCCCACGGTCGCGCTTTTTGACACTCCTATAGTGGGATGAGGGCAAGAATACTCAAATCACAACAAATCTTCCCATGATCCTCATCCCCTATCGTGATGCAGAGACTGGCGTAGCCAACGTGTCCATCCGCCGATACGACTGTGTGGTTTGGCTGTTTTCTGATTACGCACATATGGCCCTGGCGTATTTTGCCAGGGCCATATCGGTCGGCACCAAAGGCGATCCCGGTGAGGAGAAATGTCCCCATGGAGGACTTGTATACGTACGTCGCCGAGTTAAGTTTGATGGGAGCTGGCATCGTTTCTCGCACCACAATTCGGTGAGTCGCGGCGTCACGGCGCCGTGTCTGACGCCTCTAATCAGTCAGCGCCAAGTGTCCTGCCGGTGGTTCCGATGTCGTGGATATCGAGGCGACGATTCTCACCCTGGCTTCTCCTACGGGCATCGATTACTCGGATATTCACGAAGAAAACGTGCGGCCTCATTGGATGCCTGACATGCCGTGTCGTTATTTTGACTGTGATCACACCGCCCAGGTGAAAGACTTTATCATCCCGAACCCGCAATGGTACGAACAATAAACAGCACGCTTCTCTCCGGCATCTTCCCATCGTGGTCACTCCCTGCGGCATTGTTCGGCTGCAGAAGATTTTGGCGGGTATAAATTCCCTGGTTACTGTCGATCGTGTATTCTTAAGAAAAATCCCGTTTTGTGAAGGAAGGGTTGTTCGATGAGGTCTTTGCGGGCCTGGAAACTCTCTCAGCGTCAACGCTGGCAACACCTGTCGTGGCAACAACAGTCCGGATGGCTAACCGGCTGGATTGCCTTGAGTGCGACCATGACAGCCTTGTCGGCCACTAGTGCCACCCCGGCTTTCTGGCAAGGCGTTCTAGTCGGATTATGGGGCTTTAGCGCCGTAGCCGGGATCATGGGCCTGGTCACCATTCAATGGCGGCATCGGCACGATTCGCGCTAAAAACGCTTGCGCCCTGACTAGAACTTAATCACACTTAATTAAAGGAAGAAAGCGCGGTTGTTCGTGACCGCGTCATGCCGCATGCATAAGATCCCCATTCCTTGGAACATGGATCGCCCCATAGGCCCGCACTGGAAATTTGGACGCCTATTCGCCGCCCTCCGGGGCGGCTTGTCCATTAACGGTTGGCGCGCCATGGCCCTTGGCGCCTTTATTGTTCTTGGCCTGCCTATGCCGATTCTCATGATTTCGAGTGTCTTTTCTTCCTCTGCCGGGCCTTCGCCCTGGGCCAATGCCGGAAGTGACCTGTTTACCGCGATCGGACTCGCCATTATCATCTTAAGCGGGTGGCTATTCATCCGGGCCTCCCAATACCGATCCGGCGAACAATGGTATACCGGCGATTTAAAAGAATGGATTCTTGTCCCGGATCCCCACTGTCCGCAAGGAGCCTGGCCCTATCTGTGGCTGGGTCTCGTTCAAGACCCTGACGGCCTTTCCTCTCTGATTGCCACCGATTACATGGGCGTGCCGCCTGTGCTCGATCGCGCCAGTTTATGGCGGCAGGCTTATACCTACGATTTGGCTCCAGGCGGCCGCGGCTCCAACGGCTTTGTTCGCTATCCGCCCCTGACCGTATCCTTGCCGGTGGGCACCGTCCAACCCGTCACGGACTCCGATCGTCAAATCCGCTGGCGCGGCAATCGCCGCTTTTCGCCGTTTATGATGGAATGGCACTACAATACGGTGCATCGTCAACCCGATTCCCTGCTTGCAACATAAGTCGCCGCCGCAATATCTCACGGGAAAGGAACGCCGGGCTCTCATACAATTCAACCGAAACCAGCGACGTCAGCGCTGCCCCTGATCCATCGAGTCTCCGTTCTCCGCCTCTCTTTTAGCCGCTACTCTCGTCAAACCGCTCACCGGTAAAACGGAGCACCCCGGGTTGCGGGTCATAGCCGCCGTTCATCACGTCGGCGCACACCGATCACCCCAGGAGGATCACCCCGCCCGTAATGTGCCTCTTCTGCCGCCTCCCGGTCTGCCGCCGGGAGGCCAGCAACACACCGTATCCCGTTGGCCTTTCCTGGAATAAGTTTCCCCACTTTTCTTCAGCTGTCTCCTCGTATCATTCTTATATAGAGCCTTTTCGCTGTTCTCGAAGCTTGAAGGGACAAAGCCTTAAGGACAGCGGAAAAGGCTCGTACCTTACACTTAGAATCATGGGGAAGCCATAGGCACCAAGGTTTTCCAGGAAAAATCAAAATAATGGCGAAACTCGGGAAGTATACATACAGAGGCAAGCGCTACATCCTGACAAAACTCTCCACCCACCAACAGAAGCGTTTCGGGAAAGCAAAAGTCCTCTCTTTGATGGCGGGCTTGCGGGCAACGGAAGCGGAAACTCATCCGGCCAACGCGTCTTCGTTCGCGACCGTCGGCGTGGTACTAAAAATGGCGGGGTTTGATTACGACGAATACCATCCCAATGGCCGGTGAGGTGATTCACTCCGCTCGAAAGCGTTGGGGTATCGAGATCTTCTTCAAAACGAAAGCGGCGAACCGCTTGGGCCAGCTCTGATCCAGTTTTCCATCCCTACAGGACCTATTGAAGAAGAAGATCGGCGGAGGGTCGCAATGATTGTTGAGTATAATTTAGAGCATCGGGACGATCCCAAACGGCGTCAACATATTCTGAACCGCAGCCACAAGTTCACGGAAGCCCTGGTTCAGATGATTCGAGCCGGTGTCGACCGCGGGGAATTTCATCCTCGGCTGCGGGTTGTGGCCATAGCGAGGTTTCTCATCAATGCCCAGGATGGATGGGCTGTTCAAATGGCTGTGACAGGATCCACAGATAAAGACATTCTCAAAGAGTACGGTCAAGCCATAGGGTTTTTTCTGCGAGAAAGTTTAGGATTTCAGTAAAAATCATCAATGGGATGTTTGGTGTGTTGTCGATTCACTTTCGAGAAGTTCGAACTCATCATGTCAAACCCTCCCATTCCCCTACTCTTTTCAAGCTGTTTGCCTAATGCGCAATCAGGTTGTCTTTGCTGCTCACGAAGTGAGAGCCGTGAGAATGTGGGGGGTGTGGTAAGATTCTCTTGTACTGTCCCGTACTGCGCGGAAGAATTTTCACGATGGGTATACGCACGGTGGGTCGAAAATTCCTGTTCGACACCACTTAAGAGGTGGATAATATGATGATCAATCCGGGAGGGAAAAAACCATTGGAACAGGCTCAATTTCTCGCAGCCTTATATCGCGCCGTCATCGACGCGGGAGAAAAAGGAATTTTGCCTGTTCGCCAGGAAGAGTGGGATGATATCGAAAATCTCTCTGAGCATCCTGTAGGGCATGGTGCCTATTCGCTGTGGCGCTGGATCCTATCAGGTTACCAAGATTATTGGCTTCTAAAGGTTGTTGACTACAGGCCCCCCATATTTGGACGTCCGTATCAGTTAAATCCCATGGACTATTTCTTTACCTGGTCGCGTGAGTCTGGTATCGAGACACCCGATGAATTTTTGGACTTTCTGGTAACTAAAATGGTGGATCAACAGTTGGGTCAGAAACAAGCTGCGAACGACCCGGCATGGGAAAATGAAGGCGAATTTTTCAACCCTTGGGGGGACCGCTATCCGGATCGGCCTAAGCCTCCCATAAGATCTGTTCCGGTTACGGAAGATGAGTTCTTGGCTGCTCTATATGACCCCTTAGTAACGTTTGTGAAGGCCAGGGAAGCATTTGATCCATTGGCGTTTGTTGATGTCGAGAAACTGCATCCCCGTCATCCGCGTTGGAGTCCTGGATGGCACTGGGTTGTAGCCGGAGATAAAAATGATTGGTGGCTCGAGGTCTTGGATGAGCGACCCCCCTGGGCCCATCACCCCTACCGGCTGGATCCAAAAGGGGATCAGGCTTTTTTCGCCGGAATTTGCGGGCGGCACGATCTTCCAAGCGACGTCACAGAGCCGGGATTTTTGAACTATTTTTGCGCGGAACTAAGCGAATTAATGGGTGATGAACGTTTTGGTCAAGAAAAGGCTCTGACAGCTTATCGTCATGGAGCCACAACCGACAATCCGCCATGGGTTCACACCACAAATGGCATCTAAGATGGGACCAATCAAATTCTTCCACTATCTGCCGCATGGTGCGGTCCGTTGTGGAAGACTTTCGAACCCCGACACACATCCCATTACGCTCTTCGAACACTTCACGGCTACCCTAGGAGGAGAAGCCGCAAGGCGAAGGGTATAGAAGCCCGGGGGGACTCCCCCCTCCCCGTTGACCGGGTTTAGGAGTTTCATTGACCGTTTCCGAGGGCTGCCCCGGACCGAGTTGATAGCTTAACCCGGAAAAGTCCCCCGTGCTTAATGTTAGTGCCGGATGTCGACAGCGACCTTGTCTTGATTTTTTCGACCACATGGGAAGACTCATAGCACGACGTCTCTTGCAGTTGTTGATGGGGGTTCAACACTGGCAGCGCTTTGCGGATTGAGGCCCGCTGGCCGCACCAAATTGACCTTCTCACGTGTTCTCGTACACATCATATCTTGCTTAGTAGTCCAGTTGTGGCCTTCGCGTCTTGCTGGATCGGTGGAATGCTGTCTGTACCCCCAAAGAAACTTTCTGATCTCGTATGCGAGTCAAAGACCAAGTTAGTGCTCTTTTTCCGTTGTGGCGGGAAATATATCGATGGCTTGGGCTAAGGCCAGACCCGCAGCCCCCACCGCGACGGTGGGATGAGGCGCAATTTTGATCGGCATATCCTTGTTTTTACTTATCGCGCGGTGGCGTATGACACGTTGAATCTCCGGTAATATGATCGATTCTGCTTCTGCTATCGTACCGCCCAAAAAGATTGCTTCGGGATTAAAAATTTGTAAAAGATTAGAGATACCGATGCCCAAGGACTGCCCTAGCGAACGGAGGGAATTGGAATAGGCCTCCACATCTCTTTGAGCATGGTGGACGCAATGGGACACAAAAAGCGGAGAAAACTCATCGGCGGGATCCACGCCTTGCTCACGGAGGTACCTCGCCAACGCCTGTTCTGATGAATATTGCTCCCAGCAACCATAATTGCCGCAAGAACATAAGACACCAATGGTGGAAATGGTGGTATGCCCTGCTTCACCTGCGATGCCATCGCGTCCACGGTAGACACGACCGTTGAGCACTATTCCGGAACCCACCCCGATGCCCGCATTGATAAAGAGAAGATTCTTAATGCGGTGCGAAAGGTAGATAGCCCATGCCCCACAATTGGCATCATTATCGATAACAATAGTTTGGGGGTAGATTTCGGACAACTGCTCGACAATGGGCCATTCGGTGATGTTCAAGTTCGGCAGATAGGAGACATGGCCTGTGGCATAATTCACTAGTCCCGGAAGCCCGATGCCAATACCGAACAGACCACGAGGACTCGGGGGGCACACCTCGATGGCTAGCCCAATTTCCTTTTTCAACACATCAAACAGCCGGTCCGCGGTTAACGAATGTGTTCTGGCGTCCAGCTGGCAGCGGTTTTCATAAACAACTCGGCGCACTGCGTCTGTTACCACCGTAGTGATGTAACTTATCTGCACATCAATGCCAATGGTATAACCCGCCCTGGCGTTGAATCGTAAGAGAATGGGTTTGCGACCGCCGCTTGATGCGCCAAAGCCCACCTCTTCCACAAACTGCTCGTCAATTAATTCGTCCACAAGTGACGATACCGTCGCCCGGTTAAGGCCGGTTTGTTCTGAAATGTCGACCCGCGAGGTTTGCTCTTGTTGATAAAGAAGACTTAATACCGTTTGCTTATTAAACTGGCGCATCACGGAGGCGTCAACACTTTTGTACATTGTTTTCCGTCCTTCAAATTGGATGTTTTGGGTCACGTCTTATCCGAAAAGAGTGCAATATGACAATTTATCCACCTGATCCGCTCGGTAAATCGTGCTAGCGACTGCGATCTTCCAGTACTTAGTTTATCATATATACCAACAACGTTATATTGTCCAAGAACTTTTCTTCTTTTACCCGTTGCGGAGTCTTTCCAACACGATTATGATGATTGTTGGTATGGCAATTCAATCATGTGTCTTCAATAGTGGGGTTGCTAACTGTTTTGAGGAACATTATGGTATTGAGAGAAATAGTGTAAAGAAAAGAGGTAAAATTATGAGTATTAAGAAAAGGGCAGGTATGGCATTAGCATCGGTGCTGGCATTGGGAACAATCGCCGCATGCGGCACGCAACCGTCCACGACGTCCTCGTCACCCGCAAATGGATCGAAGCAGTTACAAATTTTCAGCTGGTGGACCGGAGTGGCAAGCAGCAAGGCGTTGGCGGCTCTGAACACCCAATTTGTCAAAGAGTATCCTCAATTCAAGGTGATTAACGAGGCCGTGGCAGGTGGCGCCGGATCCAATGCCAAGGCCGTTTTGGCGAGCCGTATGGAGGCCGGCAATCCCCCCAGCACATTTCAGGTTCATGCCGGGCACGGACAGCTCTATTCATGGGTTCAAGCTGGGGACATGAGCTCTCTGAACGCTCTCTACAGACAACAAGGGTGGTATCACGACTATCCGCAATCCTTGTTAAACCTCTTAACCTTCCATGGAAAAATCTATGCGGTGCCGGTCGATATGCAGCGGGGCAATGTGCTGTGGTATAATCCCACGCTCTTTCACCGGTATCATTTAACTCCCCCCCGCACCTTCACCCAATTCTTCCAAGATGCTCAGGTCCTCAAAAGCCACGGCATTACTCCCTTAGCCTTGGCGAACCATGGTAACTGGGAAGCCACGCTGTTATGGAGTGACGTCTTGCTGGGCACAGTCGGACCCACACAGTATGACGCGCTGCTGGCGGGTCATGCATCATGGACCAGTCCCGGGGTAGTTCAGGCGACGCAGACGTTCACGCGGATGCTGAAGTATGCCAATACCGACTATACGGCCCTACATTGGCAGCAAGCCGACCAACTCGTAGCCCAGGGTAAAGCCGGGATGAATGTCATGGGCGACTGGGCGCAAGGGTACTTCACGACCGATTTGCACCTTACCCCCGGAACTGGCTTTGGCTGGGCACCGACGCCTGGGACCCAGGGCACCTTCGCGGTGGTCTCGGACGTATTCGGATTACCGTCGCATGTGAAGAACAAAACCGCCACGCTGGACTATCTGAAAGTGCTGGGGTCGGCAAAAGGCCAAGCGATATTCAATCCACTCAAAGGGACGTTTTCGCCCCGGCTGGATGCCAACCCGAAGGCCTATGACGCCTATTCCCGCTCGGCCATGCAATCGTATAAGCGGGACAAGCTGGTCCTGGTCATCGGCCAGGGAGCGGTGAATCCGGGCTTCACCAACGCCGTGAACAATGCCATGGAAATTTTGGTCAGCAATCATAATGTGTCCCAATTTGTGCACTCTTTGGCGAGTGCCGCTCAAGCCAATCCGCTGCCCTAAACGTAGTCGCCGCGACCGGGGCCGGGGGTATCCGGTCGCGGACCTGGGCACATCATCGAAGAAGGAGGATCCGGGATGAAACGGCGGATCTCGTGGGACCACTGGTCGGCAGTCTTGGTGCTGGTGCCGTCGCTCGCGGCACTGGGGGTTTTTGTTTATGGCTTTATAGTTTGGACCGGCTATCTGTCGCTGACTGATTGGAACAGCTATATCCCTAATTTTCATTGGGCCGGGCTCCGTAATTATGTCGCGGTGTTCGAAACCTTCCGATTCCAGTCGGATATTCGCAATTTGATCGTCTTCACCGCGTTGTTTATTCTCGGCTGTCTGGTGCTGGGGCTGTTCCTGGCCGTGTTGATCGACCAAAAAATCCGGGCGGAGAGCCTGTTTCGAAGCATTTTTATCTTCCCCATGGCGATTTCGTTCGTGGCGACCGGGGTTATTTGGTCGTGGCTCCTCAATCCCCAGACCGGGGTGAATTTGATTCTGCGTGCGCTCGGAGATACGCATCCGCCCCAGTGGTTTTTGAGTACAGCCATCGTGCCGTCGATTCCGCTCGGCCTCATTCAGGTCGGAATTCCGCTGGCTCTGGTTGCCGTAACGCTGGCGGCGATCTGGCAAATGTCCGGGTTCGCGATGGCCATTTACCTGGCTGGGTTGCGTGCCATTCCGGACGAGATGAAGGAAGCGGCTCGCATCGATGGGGCCGGGGCCTGGCGCTTGTTTTGGTCGGTGATCTTTCCACAGCTTAAGTCCTCCACCGTTACCGCGGTCATTATTTTGAGCGCAGCCTCGCTGAAGGTATTTGGGCTGATTTATGCGATGACGGGCCCGGGGCAGGATTTTACCACCGATATGCCGACCCTGAATATGTTTCAGACGACCTTTCAGGGGAGTCAATTTGCCGACGGCGCGGCGATAGCGACGATCCTCTTTCTAATTATGGCGGCCTTTAGCATTCCGTATTTGATCACGGTCCTGCGCAGAGAGGAGGAAGCCTAATGGTGGCGGTGCGTCGCGTCCGGAGAACGGTGCTGTATCTCGTGCTGACGCTGTTTGCCGGGTTGTATTTGCTGCCGGTGTATGTGGTGGCGGTGACCTCGCTGAAAACCGGCGCGGCCATTGATCTGGCCCATATGTGGGCCTTGCCGCGAACCTTCAGTGTTGGCAGTTTGGGGGCAGCCTGGACGCAATTAGGGCCGAATTTCATCAACAGCCTCTATTTAACCATTCCTGCGACAGTGATATCGTCGCTGATTGGGGCGATGAATGGCTACGCGTTGTCGAAATGGCGGTTCCGGGGGTCCAACACGATCTTTTTTCTGATTTTGCTGGGAATGTTCATTCCCTACCAAGCTGTGCTCATTCCGGTGTTGCGGGTGCTGGAGGCAATACGGCTGGACGGCACGATTCCCGGGCTGATTTTAGTCAATGTCGTCTACGGGATTCCCATTACGACCTTGATTTTTCGGAATTTCTACGTCGGTATTCCCCGCGAGATGATTGAGGCGGGCCAGATGGACGGGGCGGGCTACTGGGGGATTTTTCGCCGGATCGTGTTGCCCCTATCGGCATCCGGATTTGTCGTTGCAGGCATCTGGCAATTCACCCAAATCTGGAACAATTTTTTGTTTGCAGTGGCCGTCACTACCCCGCCGCATCAACCGGTGACCGTGGCCGTGGTAAACATTGCCGGAAGCCAGACCATTCAGTGGAATGTGCAGATGGCGAGCGCGCTGATGGCCTCCATTCCGACCCTTGTCGTCTACATTCTTCTCGGTAAGTATTTTGTCCGTGGCCTTTTGGCAGGATCGGTTAAGGGATAGGTGATTGATGCCTGGTCAATCAAGGGGACCTTGGGGCACGCCGGCGTTGCCGGGATGTATGATAGAACGGACCAATAAGGACGTGGTGCGGGTGTTGCCAGAGCAAGCATCCGGGATTCACGAAAACCGTATACAACTGCAGCACCTCTTGCATCATGGCAGAACAGCTGAGGGGATCAACCCTATGCCGATAAGAGGATCTACCCAAAGTCCTCTCCATCCGCCAGGATGAGAAAAAGGTCAGTCGAACAACCGTTGTCTATGTTTGGATGTGATTTTGGGCAACTGTTAGCACCACGTCTTTAACAATTTTGTCTTTCGAGAGGTGACAAATACGAAAAGAATGCTTCGTTCTACTATCATTGCTGTCGGAGCCGTTTTCCTCCTGCCCGCCCCTCTACTTCTAGCGGCATCGGCAACGCCGGCTCCCGTGCCTTCTAGACCGGCAACCCCATATTGGACAGTGGGCCGCAATGACGCGGTTGTGACGGCTCGGGATACGGTGTCCAAAGTGTGGGCCGATATTGTGCATGGTTCCATCGGTGAGAGTTATTATCCGACCATCAACGTGGCCGACAGCCGAACCATTGAGTTTATTGTTGTTCATAACGGGCATGCAGTTCCCGTGTCTGCCATGACTCACCGATACTCGCTGGTCAGTCACAAGGCTTTAGCCGTGAACATTGTGAATACGCCAGCCAGCAAGGCCTATCAACTGGACGAAACAATTTTCACAAATCCCCATGCGAATTCCATTGTCATGGAGTATCATATCAAGATTCGCTCCGGATCTCTCAATGACTATCATCTCTACCTGTTTAGTAATCCCCATTTGAATAATTTGGGGACCGACAACACGGGTCTCACTGCTCAGATCCAAAATCATACGGTATTAGAAGCCCGCAATGGAACCGTGTCGTCCGCCATCGTCAGCAATCCGTCATTCATCAAGACCAGCAATGGCTATCTGAACAGCAATGATGGGCTAACCCAGTTGCTGTCCACGGGCCACTTAACCTCGTACACCCAAGCCACGGGCAATATTGGACAAACCGGAGAAATTCCTCTCAGCCGAGGAGCGGATCGTCAGGCCAGCGGCGAAGTGGTGATTGCTTACGGCAATCAAATTCCGACTGCTGTTCAGACGGCTATGAGCACATTAGGGCATCCCGCCCAGTCATTATTAGGGAAGTTCGTGGCACAGTGGCATCATTATCTTGCTCCGTTGTATCACCCCCACGGCCTAAGCGCAGGGCTATTAAATCAGTATTGGCTTTCGTTGATGACAATAAAAGCCGCGGAGGACAAAACATCTGTTGGGGCCATGGCGGCATCTCTAAGTACGCCATGGGGAGAGAGTGTGCCGGCCACGACATCCTCAGTCACGGGATATCACATGGTCTGGGTACGGGACGCCTATCAGATGGCATCGGCGCTGCTGGCTGCTGGAGATCGCCGTACGGCATCTCAAATCCTCCACTGGTTCTTCAGTGTTGACCAGTATTCAAACGGGAATTTCCCGCAAAATTCCTTCGCAAATGGCACACCGTTTTGGATCGGACAAGAACTTGACCAGGACGGCTTTCCCGTGATTCTTGCCTATCAACTCGGACAAGATGGTCCTGGTACCTATAAACAACACATTGAGCCGGCCTTGAATTACATCTTGGCTCATGGACCGTGGACACAATTGGATCGATGGGAAGAGAGTTCAGGTTTTTCTCCCAACACCATGGCTGTAGATATTGCCGCTCTGGCGTTGGGGGCCCAAATTGCCCGCCAGGATGGGCATCCTTCTCAGGCACAGGTTTATCAAGCTGTGGCCCGACACTGGCTGAACCATCTCCAGTCATGGACGGTCACGACCAATGGTCCCCTATCTTCCCGGCCCTATTTCGTCCGTATTAGTACGGCCCCTAATGCAAACAACCCAAGCAATACAATTACTATCGCCAATGGCGGCAGCACCTATCCCCAAAATGCTATTGTCGATCAAGGATTTCTTTCATTGGTTCGGCTAGGACTGATTTCCCCGGCAGATCCCGTCGTGATTCATTCGCTCAGTGTCATTGATCATACTATTCGCGTTCAGACTCCCAATGGACCCGGATTCCATCGCTATAACCATGACCGGTATGGAAATTACGCTAATGGAGCCCCGTATAACGGTTCAGGGTATGGCGGATTATGGCCCGTTCTCGGCGGCGAACGGGGAGAGTATGACTTAGCAGCGCATTTACAGGGCGTTCAGAGTGCGCATTCGCCGCTGTATTATCTTCAAACCATGAAGAATATGGCATATGGCCTAGGCATGATTCCTGAACAGGTCTGGCCATTTTCTACGGCAATTCCTCGATCGCCAGCGGGCACCAACCCCGCCACCGCTAGCATTGGCCTCAAACCTGGAGTGGCGACAGGATCCGCGGCTCCCCTGAACTGGGCCATGGCCCAGTATGTCCGTCTGGCTATTGACATCAGCAAAAATCAGTTAGTGGACCAACCTCGAATTTTGCACAAAGAATTCAATCTCACCAATCCGATGCCTAGCACCTTACCGCTGAGTGCAAATTTTTCAGACGGACATAGTGCGCCTGTACCGGCCACAGGCATGTATAGTGTCGATAGCGGCAACTGGATAGTGCACTCGCAACAAGGCACTCTTTCGGGACAAGCGGCACCTGGCGCCGCTATCGCCGCTGCTGTGGTGAGCAATAATGGGATCAAGATCACCACGACCACCGCCAACTCTCAAGGCCGATATTCGGTTCCCGTGAGCATTTCGTCAGCTCTGCAGACGGTAGAGGTGACGGAAAAAAGCGGGAATATGACCAAAGCTCTTTCCGAGGTAGTATCTTATTCTACGCCGCCTATGGCCGCGTGGCGAAACCTTCCTTTTGATGACCTAGGACCCGGCTTTTACCAGTATCCTACCGGCAGCTGGTTTGTCCCGGGAATGCTTGATATGACATCTGTGTCGTTGCACCAGAGCGGAAATAGCGACGTGGTAAACGTGTCCTATGACGTGCTCAATAACATCTACGGTGCCCCTAACGGCTTTAGCACAAAGTTGCTGGAGATTTACTTGGTCAATCCGGCAACCTCCGGAGGAAGCACGGCCGCATTGCCTTACGCCAATGTTGGGTTTTCGACTCCTTGGAATTACGCCTTGCGAGTATCGGGATGGGATACGAAGCTTGTGAACGCTCAAGGCACGGTACTCAGTAGAAATCTGACAGTAACGACCAATTCGTTAACCCATACTGTCAGTATTCAAATTCCTTCTTCCCTCATCGGGTCGTTTAAACCGGGTTGGGGTCTTTATGTGACGACCTTGAGCCAGGACGGATACGCTCCCGGAGAGGTCCGACCTATTTCTGCACAGCCCGGGCCATATAATTTTGGATATGTGAAGGCCGATCCGACCGGATATCCGACAAACGTCATGGATGTTTTGACACCATCGGGCACACCACAGCAGGCACTAAATTACTTGCATGGTCCGATTATTCTGCGAGCTGTTACGATTCCTTAGGCTGAACCACTCCCGGTTAAAGCCGGGGGGCCGATTTTGGAAACGGGAAGAGGCCCTTGATTCCTCAAATAAGGGCCTCTTCCCATAAATGGTGCAGTAAGATTGTTTGTGCCATTAGCAAAGATTGATCCGTAGACAAAAGGCGAAAGACAAACCTACAGAATTCATTTCGTGACGCCAATGGCTATTGCTCCCAAAAATGGGCTAGGCCGAGAAGATTTGGAACTGCGTCCTCAGGTGCGCGTCAAAACCCCCAAGAACACGGCCGAATCGTTGGCGCGAGAAGGAATAACGACTGTCATCTCTCGGCTATCCTCTCGCCTAGGACTTGATTTAAGATTCGCGCAAAACCAATACAACCCCGCCAAGAACTAATAGAGCCCCCAACCCAAATGCCCAGTTAATCATTTCTCCTAAAACGGCCCATCCCAAGATGGTGCCGACAAGGGGTTGAAAGAAGAAATAGAGACCTCCCGACGACGCCTCGACCCATTGCAATCCCTTATTCCATAAGAAGAATGCCCCGGCCGTTGAAACGAGTCCTAAGTAGAGTACGCCGATCCAGATACGGGGATAAAGCCAAATCTCCAGCGGGATGTGAATTACTTGGGTGATCGCCCGAGGGGTTATGACGACGGTAGCTGTGAGAATAGCGTAGAGGGTGACGGTTAACTGAGAATAATCATGAGGAACACGTTTGACCAGAACCGACATTAATGCCCAGCTCAGAGCCGCCGCGGTTAGGATGAGTCCCCCCAATTCATCAAATCGGTTCGCCGTACCAAACCCAATAATGAAAATGACTCCAATGGTCGCAATGCCCACAGACACCGCTCTTCGAGCCGTAATCTTCTCGTGAAGTATGATCCGCCCGAAGAGAACCATAAAAGCGGGGGTGGCTGACGTAATCATCGCCCCCATCTGAGCCGTTGAAAGTTTTGTGCCCAGAAACTGCGCCCAGATGGATCCGGCGTATCCTATAACCCCAATTCCCATCACAAGCGGCACATCCCGCCAACGAATTACCCACGATTGTTTTGTCGCCAGGCTTGCTAAAGCCAGTGCGACCAACGCCACCACGTACCGCACCCATACTAACGCCAAGGGCTGCACTGTTGTCAGCACAACCTTGCTTACCACGTACATGCCACCCCAAATACTTGCGGCAGAAGCCATGTACAAACCACCGAGATATCGTGATCTCACTACTATCCCTCCGTCACATTGGACATGATCGTGTCCACTGGCGAAGGCCACCGGAATGGATTCTCTTCGCTCAGTAGCGAAGGAATGCGGGAACATCATGCTCAAATAATTTTTTGCCCACGCATCGTCACCCCCTCCCCACTGCAGGAGTTCTTCCAAAAAGCGCGCTTTCTCCTGTATTATTTGCCGCACAGTTGGATAGTACTACGTCGTCACATTGTGCACAATCAATGCGCTGGGGGTGGAAGGGTGCGCGTTTCACCAATTTAGAAAAGAGATGAAAGTTCGAGGTCTGGTTCCGCAGCCTCTTCGTCTCGACTGCCGGATCGGCTACATAGTCCGGGATCACCTCCTGCGAGGTAAAACAGCCGCCGCAAACCGAAGAGGAGTCGCCCACATGCCACCCCACCTTACCTTACGACTCGGAGATAAAAATGCAGAGGACGCGTTTGGGGCCCCGTGGGAACCAAGGCCCCGTCTTCCAGTCTGTCCCATCCTGATCCGATCCGGAGACGGGGCCGAAACGCGATAACCACGCTTGGTATAGCCCCGGGTTCACGTTGATTGCTCCACTGACACGCCCATTGAGCAAGGGGCGCCTTCATGAGAGTGCTTCAAGACGTCTTGCACCAGTGAAAGGGGATGATACCGGTGCACACGTACTCGCTGACTTATAGCACGTTAGGATCTGCGAAGGTTTACATCCAACAAAAATCACAGGCATTTTTAGGGCGTCGATCGATCGGGAGATTTTCTGCTGACGCGGCGAGAAATGCTCGACATATTGGAGAGCCAGGAAGCCCACTTCGCCAACGTGTCTTGCCGCTTTGTTGTGTTCATTATCGCCAGGTCGTTATAACGTTTTGGTTTTTTCGAAAGGGTCAGAAGTTTTGGCCTAAAGTGTCGATTCTTGAATACGCGAGGAAGTTCTTATATTGTCGAAAACAGAGGTTGAGTACCAGTGCAGGGTGATGATACGGTCCGGCACTGTTGGAGGGAGGAATAAGCTGTGGCCTCTCATGTCAAAGAGGCCTGGCGTCTTACCGAGACGCTGGACAAGCATAAGGGAGGTTCGTTTTATTGGTCGTTGACGATTATGGCGACCATTGGAGGTTTTCTATTTGGGTATGATTTGTCCAATATTGGATCCGCACTGAATTTTGTTCCCTATCATTTGGGGTCCTTTGCCCTGGGCTATCTGGTGGCGGGGTCATCTTTGGGGGCGGCGATTGGTGCTTTGGCGGCGGGGCCTGTAACCGATGCCTGGGGCCGGAAATCGCTCTTGATTTTAGATGCGGCAATTTATGCTGCAGGAGCCTTATTGTCGGCGTTTACCGTGAATGCGTTTATGCTTCTGGCATCCCGAACCTTAATCGGGTTGGCCATTGGTGCCGACTCCGCCATTGCCACGGTCTACATTGCAGAATACGCGCCTAAGGCACGGCGGGGATCGCTCGCGATTTTGCAACAATGGATGATTACGGTCGGAATTTTTATGGCCTACATCGTGGGAATTGTGGTGTTCTCACTTTTGCCAAATCAGGCTACGACCCTGGACTGGCGGTTGATTTTGGGTCTCGGAGCCGTCCCCGCCATAATTGGGCTTATTTACAGAATGCACATGCCGGAATCCCCCCGTTGGCTTCTGCAGCACGGTCAATTGGAACGCCTGCGGCAGGTTCTCCGGCTTTTAGGTATTGAAGCGTCCATGGAGGATTTGCGTCAGGCTCGCAAGAACCAATCCGACGACAAGGGACAGACTCCGAAGCGCATTACTCCGGGAATGCGTTACGCGCTCCTAGTCGCGGGAGTGTTCATGATCTTTCAGCAAATCACCGGTATTAACATTCCTTTGACGTATGGTCCTAAGATTCTGAAACCCTATTTTGCTTCCGGGCACGTCACCGCGGTTCATGCAGCCGTGTCCGGAATTGAAGCCACGCTGGTTTTGGCCACCGTCAATATGGCGGCGACTTATATCGGCTTTCGATTGATTGACAGCTGGGGCCGACGCCGAATTTCGCGGGTGGGTTTTGCAGGCATGGCGGTGTTTATGGTATTAGCGGCTCTGGCGCTGACCAATTTGGGCGGCATTGCGCGCGTGGTGACACTGCTATCGATGCTGGCCGGATTCATTGTCTTTTTTGCCTTCGGTGTTGGTGGCACAGGGTGGATCATTGAAGGCGAGTATTTTCCGACCGCGTTGCGGGGCAGGATGGCTGCGCTCGTGGCTTTTATCGACTGGACGGCCAACTTTGTCATTGTCGAGGCCTTTCCGGTATTGCAGAAGGGCATCGGACTCACAGGAGTCATGCTGCTCTTTGCCATCTTGTCCGTTCTGGCCGTAGGCTTCATTTCCCGTTGGATGCCGGAGACTAAGGGACTATCCGTGGAAGAGATTACGGACCAATTTGATCGGATCGCCGACAGCCGTAGTCATATTTGAGAAAACGGAACGAAATTTCTGATCCCCGGGGGTTGGCTTTGCCACGGCCCCGGGGTCTTGGATACAGAAAGTGCATTACGTACTTTCTTCGCCCGCTTCGCAGCGGGGTTTGGCCAGACTCTCCAGGGTGCCGGGATAGTCCCGCTGGATAAAGGCTGCTACGGCGCCCGCACCCAAGATGACAGCGCTTAAGAGGAGTCCTGATTGCACACCTCCCAGGTTTTGGGAGACCCATCCTGTTATGAAGGGCCCGAGACTTTGACCAATACCAAAAGCTACCGTCAGCAATGCCAAGGCCTTGGTCCATTGATCAGCCGGAAGATTACGGCGGGCCACGGTAGTGACGGCAGTCACCACGACCAGGAATGCCGATCCGAACAATACTGCCGAGCCTAAGATGGCAAGAGGCGTGGTTGACCATAAAGGCAACACCACTCCGGCTAAAACCAAAAGAATCGCACCACCCGTACCCCGGCCTCCGGAGGTTCTGCCTAACACTGTGCCGATGATGCCAGGCGCCAGCATGGAAACTCCCCCAAGAACCGTCCAGAACCAAACAATTTCTCCTACGCGAACCCCCTGGTGCTGCAGAAACGCGATAATGAATGTCATATAGACGATGTATCCGGATCCGTACAACCCGTACGCCACAAAAGTGGGACTAAGCCGGCACAGTTGTCCAGGCTTTGAAGGGTCACGGAATTCGTCGTGCCGGCTCCGTGTGATCGTGTTGTGCACCGTTTTGCGGGCTGCCGGAATCACACCCAACAAGGTCAGCAAGCCCAGAATGCCAAGAATAATCCAAGCCATTTGCCAACCCAGCCGAGGAAATGATACCAGAACGACCGGGACGATCCAGGCAGACAGCGCGATACCCAGACCCGCGCCGCCGAAATACAACCCCAGCAGTATCGCTGCCCGGCGGGGTGAATCATTGGCGCTCGCTTGAGCCACGAGAGCTCCCCCTACGACAAAAACCACTCCGCCGGAAACGCCGCTTATGAAACGGAAGATGGCGAGAAGGACAGTGACGAGAGTCAAACCGGTGGCCAATACCGTAAAGGATGTGACAACGAGACTGAGTACAAAAATGGGTTCGAGTCTCCACCGTCTAGTCATCCAAGGAGCCAGCAGGGCGCCTAACAGATATCCTAAGGCATTCACGGTGTTCATAGCTCCTGCCGTGGTTAACGACCAGCTTAGGGAATGGGTCATGGCAGGCAACAGTAAAGCGTATGCAAAGCGTGCGAAACCTAATGCCACCATAGGCCCCGTGGCTAACACCGCAGGAACCCAGATGGGCAAGGTATCCTCCTTAATGGGGGTGCCTTCCGGGATCATGGCTTATCCTCCTCAGAATCTTTGACGGCGGTTTCGTGAGTGGTTGAGATGGGGCTTTAACGTTCGCTTTGCGATTCGCGCAACAAAAGCCCGGCGATTTTTCGTGCTGAAGCAACCGATGATGAGTTACCGGTTATAAGAACCCGGGCGTTCACTCCTTCAATGAGAAGTAACAGATCTTCCGCCAGACTCTCCGGATTTTTCGCACCTGCGTTGCGTGCGAGATCTCTCAACAGTGTTTGCCACCACTCTTTATGCCGACGAATAATCTGCCGGGCCGGTTCGTCTTGAGCCTGCACCAACTCAACGGCAGCATTGATAAAGGCACAACCTCGGTTTCCCCGCTCGCGAGACCATTCTTCGAGCCAGTCAAACACGGCCATTAACCGATCTTCCGGTTTGTCATGGTGACGCTCTTCGAGATAGGTTTCAATCATCGCTTTACGGGTTTCGTGTTGAAACCGTAAGGCTGCCGCTACCAACTCCGATTTGGAGTGATAGTAGCTGTATAACGTGGGCTTTGACACTCCGGCGTGACTCACAATGGCATCGACGCCGGAAGCCGTGATTCCGGTGCTGTAGAACAGCTGGGCAGCGGTAGCGGCCAAATGTTGGCGTGTATTGGTTGACGTTTTCATGAGCCTATACTAACCGGTCTGTAAACTACCGTCAACATCATTTCTTAAAAATTTATTGAAGTGCTCATGGCGATGTTGCGAATATGGCCGAGGGAAGACTATCCCATCCCATCGACGATTCTGCTGAAAGAGCGTGCCGTGCAAGTCAAATGTTTTCCGCGGGCCTTCCGACTCTTATCATGAGTTTCACCAGGCTGACCCTGGCATTACGTAAGCTTTGGCTGGGGATGTCGTGCGGATGGCCTGTCGAACCGGACGGACCCACCAGGATCTCCGCTGCCGAAAGTATTGCGTATCAGGGTATAACCGTGGCATTTTGCTCCCGGTCCGCTGCTCCTTTCGCCAGTATTTTGTAACAGAGCTCGGTCTGCCAAACGACATGTGACCCCCCGACTCACAGTCACAAAGCACCAAGACCGCACAAGGCTGGAAACGCCCTTACGCGAACACCCGACGTTCTAGGAGTTAATCATGGGCAATCCGAGCACCACCGATGTATATCCGTTGTCTCCGATTGGCCCACTCATGATGAGAAAAAGAGGATAAGCTTGGATTCAGGACGCGGGCTCGCGAAACAGACAAAATTCCGTGAACGACCTCTCCCTCAACGAATCACTATGGCGGTTGAAAGCCCTACAGTGCTGCCTGGCAATTCTTATGTGTTAAAACCCATTTGGCGGCAAATTTTGCCATCTGCAGGCACACAAGGATTGCTGGACAGGGTGGCTAAAAATTAGTGACTACAAGCTGACTTACCCCCAGTTTTATTGTTGTCAGGATTATCTGAATCAGAAAAATTGGCTACGCAAAGGAGAATGTGCCTCCTCTGTCGCAGTGTTTTATCGAAGAGCACTTCGCTCTTCGATTTCCTTCAGTGATGGGGAGACGGGTTCGGTCCGTGGATTTCACGTCCAGCCGATTGATCTGGCTGGACGCCAACAGCACCGTGGAGGGCGATTTCGGATGATCATGCTGACGGAGCCAGACGCCCATGGTGTTGTACGGGCCATACGCCGGTACACGCGGCGCCGCGAATACGAAGGCCCCGCGGGCACCTCCCTCCCCCGGTCCCCCTAAGCGTCGCACCATGGTTATCCTCGTCTGTTGACCATTTAAGGGAAGGGTAACGCAAAATCCGCTCCCTGTTCAGCGCTTTTTCACCGGAGCCCCCGGACCGGGCAAAATCTTGTGTCGTGAATCACGTACGTGAGAGTCTTGGATGCCAATTGGTCCGAAAGCCAGTCATTCGTAGGCACAGATAACGCTGCTTTTCCGCATGGCTGAACCGTTTGGTAAATAAGGTACCGAAAGCGGGTTAAAACACCCACCCATCTTTGATGTCTTCATGCAAAATGTTTTGAACCGCATCCTCAACCTGTGCATCGGTGGCTGGTGTGGCTTTTCTCAATATTGTGAGAGCGTCTCGTAACTCTTGCTCCTCGGGACGGTGCTGAGGCCAGCCCTCGACTTGACTTCTGGCCCAGACCATTCCCAGTCGTTCCAGCAACGGTGTCGGACGATGAGGTCCCAAAGTGAGCAGAGTTTCCACCGTTTCCTCAAATTGTTCATCGGACATGGGCTCGAGTTCCCGAAATATTGCCGCTACGTTCCGCACATCCTCTTCTCTAAGGCTTTCGTATGGCCAGTTCGGATAATTTGCGCGGATGTAAATCATCATCAAGCTTCCCAGCAATTCGATGTTCATTGTTATCCCCCCGTTACGCCGGCACCAAGCCGTCGCATGCCGCATTCTTCTTCCACAGTACAGGAATCATGGTTTCTTCACAATGACTCTGCACACCGCATTCAGGTCTTCGGCAAAGTTAAATTGTGATAAGTCCACCAATGGTTTATATGTGTACCGCCGATGGGAAAAAGATCCTCTCTGAATCGTTGCGGAAGGATATCTTGAACGGGAGTACTCATCCGGTGGGCATGCCTTATTTCGGTCGCTTGTGACAGGAAAAGGAGCCGAAAGTGGGGCCGGATGCGCCCGAGACGGGATCCATGACAAAAGTTGGGGGCGCATCATGGTTCCATCCGAAGGCTCCGAGTTGGCTCGCGAGCCGCAAGTTATATCCTTAGTGAGCCTTTTCCGCTGTGCGGAAAATTCGGGCTGTGGATAACTTTTTTATGGCATTATATGCCAAATATGAGTCGTGCTGTCCATGACAACAAGGCTTGTCCGGGACGCGTAGGCCGCGGCGATC
>PXYT01000052.1 GCA_003023725.1 Sulfobacillus benefaciens
CGCCGCCACGTCCTTCACGACTCATATCTGGCATATAATGCCATAAAGAAGTTATCCACAGCCCGAATTTTCCGCACAGCGGAAAAAGCTCATAATGGGATCAGGGGCGATAAAAATGGTTGAACTCCAGTATTTTGAACGGTCAGATTTTGGACAGCTAATCGAATGGATTAAGTCACCGGAATTTTTGTTGCAATGGGGTGGACCAGGATTTATTTATCCTTTGGACGAGAGACAGTTGGAACAATACATTTCTGCGGCCAATAAACCTGACGCGACCAGTTTGGTGTATCGTGTATTGGATACCCAGAGCGGAAAAGTGGTTGGGCACATATCCCTCGGTCAAATAGACCGGAAAAATCAATCTGCCAGAATTGGGAAGGTCTTAGTGGGAGACCCGTCAATGAGAGGCAGAGGCATCGGCCAATGTATGATGAAGGCCATATTGAAAATTGCCTTTGAAAGTTTGAAACTACATCGGGTGAGCCTTGGCGTATTTGATTTCAATAAATCAGCTATCGCTACATACGAAAAGGTAGGCTTCACCTTGGAAGGAGTCTTGCGTGATTGTCGAAAAATCGATGGGGAATATTGGAATATTTGCGAAATGAGTATATTGGCTCATGAATGGGAACGGTTAGAAATTCGTACCTAAGCTTCTGTCGTTAACGACGGCGTTAGCACCTGAAGCACAAGACATCCAGCCCAATCCACTTTGACCGGTTGTTCCGCGACTTATGCATGATTCCGATCAACAAAAAGCCTCTCATTCATTTAGGAAGACACGATAGCCGATCAATCATGAAATACGGATACCCCTCTTGTGAAGATCCACGGGTAAGGGCCGCTCCCGACGAAGTCCATTCTAAAGGCTGAATGACTTTTGACCCGAACCGGTTATCGGAAACAATTTGAGGACGACTCAGGAGGGGAATACAAACCGTATCCGTGTCCGTGAAGTCTAGCAAACCCACGGCTTTCTCTTCCAAACTGACCTATCCCGCGTCCATTGCTGCGATAACGGCTGTGATATTTGTAGATTACGCCGATGGCGGGGCATCTTATGGCGACATACGTGATTTTAATGGAACATGGGGCACAGATAGTCACGTGTTACCGCTTGATTCAAAGGTAAAAATCTGCGTCATTTGGTATGGCGGTTCCCGACGCTTCTCACTGATTGCTTGATAGTGTTCTCAACGTGAATCAACCGCTCAGCAAGGCGGTAGTGTGAATAGACAAGGAGGACTTTATGAAACCATTGCCCTCGTGGTATGTTGCAGCGTTACAGCAAGCTTGGGCAGAAGGGCGGGACATTCGGTATGGGATCATGCGCCACAAGGTTGGACCAAGCATGGAGTTTCCCGAATTATTCCGTCAAATGACCCGATTGCCCTGGCGACGCTGGACGGTGGACGATAAGCGTGTTGTTGGCCTGGGCTCGACACTCCAGCATAGAATGACACACAGCCAAGTAACGGCCCGCCGAATCGGCCAGGTGTGGATCGGAGCCGAAAGTGCTCTGCGCCAGGTGTGGGGCAAACCCACTCTTCCGACGACGCTATGGCTTCCCCTGGTAGCACACTGGGAACTTTATCGCACTCACGCTTTGGGTCTAATCGTCTTAGACGATCACACGTTGCGGCGGATTGTTGCAGAACATCCTGATCAATGCCAAATGAGTCGTGCCGAACAATGGCTACTCATTCATCATTGGGATCCCCACGAATGGTACCCCTTCCACGAAGGGAGCGGTGCCATGCGCCGGGCGCCATTTTGGGGGATGTGGTCCCTGGTCCCCAGTCAAGCTGCAGAGATGGCGGATCTCGACGCTAGTTGGGCATATCGATCTCAGGCTCGCCTCATTACGGCGATTATTGCACGCACGGTGTCTTTGGCTCTCATCCAGTCAGAATCCCCGCGGATGACGACCCTTTTATTGCGCTCGATACACACATTGACTCCGCGACACCACTCCTTGCGGAATTTCACTGCGACTGTCTGGAAACGAAAACGCCAAGGGATCTTTTGGGATGAGGCATTGAGGTGGGTTGCGAGCAGCTTTCATTACTATCCCTGGGACCATTGCTTGCCCAATTTTTTGATTGTGGTGATTGCCTTACTCTATGCTCCGGAGGACTTCGATCAGGCGTTAAAAATTGTTCAGAATGCTGGGTGGGACGTGGCTGGCAACGCCCTGTTGACAGGCGTGTTCACGGCCTTACAAACCGCCCTTGATCCCGACCCATCCTTGGCTACTCTTCTTTCTCCCGCCATTGAAACTATGGTCCTTCGCTTGCGCTCGTAGCCGCACTCGGAAGCTGAGCTCAGGCATCTTGTCGCCGGTAACGGATGAGGTGATCATCTGGGCCTAGACGGCCGAACTAACGAAAGAGAAGGGGAGAGAAGGAGGATTTCATTTTCTGTTCAGGGGACACAAGGTGTCCCTCATCTAGCGAGATCCCTTGAGGCCAGGTTGCCCATGAGAAGCCCTGGACACCCAGCGGGCTTCCGGAAACCGCCTGTATTCTGTCCTCTGTCCTTACTGCAGATCCAACAACACCCTCACCGCTGAATTCGGGCGGATTGCCGGTCAGTCTTTCTATTATTGCCACAAATGTTCTCAACCGTTCTAACACTTTTAAACGATTTGCGAAGAAAGGACGAGAGTCCGGCCACAATCAAAGTCATTGCACGGGTACCACACTCCGGACAACCCGTAAGTTTCTGACGGCTACTCTCGCTGGGTCGATACACCCTTGGCCAAAAAATGCCCGGGGCATCAGAACCTGAGAATCATGACGAAAACAACTCACGGGAAATCAGCCATTCCTCCCTGTATTAGCCCTTGACAGAAATCAGCTGTGAAGACGAAGCCGCCTTAAACGTCACCGTCCAATTGGAAGCCGAGAAAGAAGCCTCGAAAAACCTTCAAGTCTTTCCTGCTGGTCTGAGGAAAATGTACATCGCATCCTCTGAGGATTAAGGGACTGCAGCTGCCCGACACCCGAGGGAAAAAAGCAGTGGATCTAGAGAGGCCAACGGGAAACCATGACATGTTCCCCGTTGGCCTCTCTTCAACCGGCACGAATAAAAGCAATCGCTGAAAGGGTTTTTACCGCCATGCCTGTTTACCTCCGATCGTTCACGGCTGCCGGAATCGTTTCTCCAATATCACCTGCGCCGATTCCGATCCCAAGTGAGTCGTTAGGAGGCCGATGCTGGCGATTTTTATGAATCGGTGAGAAGTCAATCTAACACGACGCCCCATCTGTCTTGTCCGGGAAACTTCCGAATCAGATGCAACAGCCTCATGCACCATGATGTTCGAAAACTTCAGGGGGGCTCCTTGGGATCTCAAAACCGCACCGGGTCCCGTTGTCTCCGAAGAATAATCCCAATGGGTTTTAAAATGTATGAAACCAGCCCACAGGGAAGATTCTCCAGTCCTGGGGGAAGGCAGGCAAATGCCGGATGCCAGTCCTCCGAGATTTTTTACTTAGCTCACAGCATAGGCAGATGTTCGTGATAACATGACGATAGTACAGGAAGAAATTTTTGAGCCGATCGTCGCGGTGATGCCATTTGACGGTATCGACGAATCCATAAATCGTGCTAAGGCGTCTCTTTAGGGGGATCGCAGCCGGTGTGCAGAGGGAAAACACACGGACCGGCACGTTAATCTCACCCAAAATCTCTCGCTCGGCACCGCCCGGGTAAGAGCATATCACGTCTACGCCACAGCGGCCCCTTGGGGCGGACTTAAGCCAATCCGGATTCGGCCGGAAAATGAGCCGGTACACCCTAGAGCCACACCGACGTGACAAATATCTGAAACAAATTGCTGTAAACGGGAATTTCTCCCGCTAATCAGGAGAGGATGCGACAACAATGCGTGAAGTGGTCATCGTAACGGCCAAACGCACACCCATTGGCCGGCACAGAGGAGTTCTCAAGGATGTGCGCCCGGATGACCTGGCGGCCCTAGTGCTGAAAACGGTTATCAATGATATCGGCCTGGATCCTGTCCAGGTCGATGATGTCCTCTTGGGAGCCGCCAATCAAGCCGGAGAAGATAACCGCAATGTGGCCCGTATGGCCTTACTCTTGGCAGGATTCCCGGTGACAGTGCCCGGAGCGACCATGAACCGTTTGTGCGGCAGCTCCCTCGAGGCCGTCAACCGCGGCTATCAGGCCATTTATTCGGGCGAGGCCGATATCATTATTGCCGGGGGCGTCGAGTCGATGACACGAGCTCCGTTCGTTCTCCCCAAACCCGACACGGGGTTCGCCAACGGAAACCGGGAACTTTACGATACAACGATTGGCTGGCGGATGATCAATCCCCGGATGCAGGCCCAATACTATCCTTATTCCATGGGAGAAACCGCCGAAAATCTTGCCGAAAAGTTTCATATCGGTCGCCAAGCCCAGGATGCTTGGGCCTTTGACTCCCATAGAAAGGCTGTTGCCGCCCAGAACGAGGGGCTCTTTGATGATGAGATAATCCCCGTTCCTGTGGAAAATCCCAAAACTCACGAAATCACGCAAGTAACCCGGGATGAACACCCTAGAGCCGACACGTCGTTGGAAAAACTGGCACGTTTAAATCCGGCTTTTCGTCAAGAGGGGACCGTAACGGCGGGGAATTCCTCGGGAATCAATGACGGGGCTGCCGCTGTCGTGTTAATGGAAGCTCATGAAGCCCAACGCCGCAACCTGGAACCTTTGGCTTATATCCGTGGAACCGGAGTGGCAGGAGTGGATCCCGCGATCATGGGCTATGGACCGGTGCCGGCTACGCAAAAGGCCTTAAGCCGCCACGGCTGGAAACTGGATGAGATTGAGGAGGTAGAGCTCAATGAAGCTTTTGCCGCCCAGGTTCTGGCCGTATTGCATGATTTGCCTTTTGCTCCCGAAATTGTCAACCGCCAGGGAGGGGCAATCGCTCTGGGACATCCTTTGGGAGCGTCCGGGGCGCGGATTCTGACCACGCTCCTACACGGCATGAAACGTCATGGCAGTAAAAAAGGCGTCGCGACCATGTGTATCGGCGTAGGCCAAGGCATTACCACTTTGGTGGAGCGTCCTTAAAGGCAAAAATAAAGAAAGGTTGTGATTCATGTTTGACCGCGTTTTTAGCGCCTATCAGATCGGAGAAAGCTGGGAATCCCGGGGAAGAACGGTCACCGAATCCGACCTGGTAATGTTTGCCGCATTTAGCGGAGACTGGCATCCCTTGCATACAGACCGGGAATGGGCTCAAAAGGGACCATTCGGGCAGCGCATTGCTCACGGCATGCTGACACTGTCGTTGGCTACGGGGTTGATGGTATTTAAACCCGGAATCGTGCTCGCGTTTTATGGCATTGACCGCGTGCGTTTTGTCAAACCCACATATATCCAAGACACCCTACGTGTGCACCTAAAGCTCATAGAGAAGGAAGAAAAATCATCGGGGGGCGTGCTAACTTGCGCGATGACGATTATCAAACAAACTGGCGACCCCGTCGTACAAGCCACCATTAAAATCCTGGTGGCTAAGGAGCTTTAAAAGACTGGAAAGGGGAAAACCCACTATGCCGTCATATCAGTTCGTGGAAGTGGAAATCCATGGCCACCGGGGGGAAGTCCGTCTTAATCGTCCGCAAAGTCTTAACGCCTTGAATAGTCCCATGCTCAAGGAGCTTGCCGCTGTTTTGGCCCGGATGGCGGAAGATCGAGCCGTCCGCACCGTAATTTTGTCAGGAAGCGGCAAAGGGTTTTGCTCGGGACAGGATTTAAAAGAGGTCATGGCCCAGGGCCCAGATTTGGATATCGCTCAGCACCTTGACGCCTATTATCATCCGGTCATTTATGCCTTACGACAGATGCCCAAACCCTCTATTGCTAAAATCCACGGTGTCGCGGCAGGGGCAGGAATGTCTTTGGCCCTGGCTTGTGATTTGCGCATCGGATCCGAAGATGCCCGCTTTTCCCAAGCCTTTGTGAAAATCGGCCTAGTCCCCGATTCCGGATCAACATATTTTCTGCCGCGGCTGATAGGTCTTGGAAAGGCCATGGAACTGGCCATGCTGGGGGATATTATTTCCGCGCAACAAGCTTATGCTCTGGGCATCCTTAACCAAATAGTTCCGGCAAAGGAATTGGATGACGCCACCAGCCAATTGGCCGATCGTCTGGAGGCTCTGCCTCCTCTAGCCCTGGGCATGATTAAACGGGCCTTGAATGAAAGTGGGGAGCACAATTTGGAACAACAATTGCGTCTTGAACAGGACCTTCAGCAACAGGCTGCCTTAACCCAAGATCATCATCTCGGGCTGCAAGCCTTCGTGGAAAAGCGAACCCCGCATTTTACCGGTCACTAAGTCAAGACGATTAGAACGGAGGATCATGTGTCGGCCTGATTGCTTACGGGATTGGCCGTCTTTCTCTCTCTTCTGTTTCTCATCACGTCCCCGGGGAAAGGCCGGGCTCCCCATGTTGAGCAGAGCACTGTCAGACCGCTCAGGTTCCCGAGCGGATAATGTTTGGAGTCCATGGTGTAGAAGTGGACATTGAAGCGCTCCATGATAAGCATTACGATGGAGAAAATTAACTACACAATCGAGGTGACATGATGACCACAACGAAAGAGACGTGGGTCGGCCGCGGAATCCCGCGCGTAGAAGATCCCCGTCTGATTCAAGGACTGGGCGAATATGTCAGTGACATTCATTTCCCGGGCCAGTGGGCAATGGCCTTGGTTCGTTCCCCTCACGCCCATGCCCGGATTCTGGAAGTCCGCACCGATGCCGCACGGAAATTGTCCGGCGTCCACGCCGTGATATCCGCTGTCGATTGGGAAGACTTACGGCAGCCTCTTCCCGACATGAAGCCCTTGTCGCCGCCGGCTTTAGCCTATGAACGGGTATTGTACGTAGGTCAACCCGTTGTCGCTATTTTGGCGGATGATCGCTATATTGCGGAGGACGCCGCCGATTTGGTTGAGATTAGTTACCAGCCATTAACCCCGGTAGTCAACGTGGAGGATGCTCGTCAGGATTCAGTCGTTTTGCACCCGGAATTCGGAACCAATATTCTGGATTATGTCAATTTTGTCAGTGGCGATGGCCAAGAGGCCCTGAAAGAAGCCGACCACGTGATTTCCGCGACGCTTCAAATGGGAAGAGTCAGCGCACAGGCTATGGAGCCACGCGGTATTGCGGCTCTATTCGACGAAAAGACCCAAAGCTTGATGGTATACCATGCGACCCAGTCGGTGCATCGTGCCAAGGAACGAATCAGCACTTTTCTGCAAATGGATCCAAATCACGTGCATGTTATTGCCCCGGAAATTGGCGGAGGATTTGGGGTCAAGAACGGAAGTTATCCGGAAGAAGTTCTCGTGAGCTATTTAGCCAAATACTTTGCGCATCCCATCAAGTGGTCTGGCGACCGCTTTGAAGAATTCCTGGGAACGTATCAGGAACGCGAACAAACCCATCATGTTCAGTTGGGGATCAAAAACGATGGGCGCATTGTGGCATTTGTCGACACCTATTATCAGGACAACGGGGCCTATCCCGGAGGCGGAGTGCTCGTAGCCCACAATACCGCCCGCAATCTGATGGGGCCTTATCGCATTCCGCATTTTGCCATCCACTGCTACACTGTCATGACCAACAAGGTCCCGCAAACTCCTTACCGTGGAGCCGGACGTCCCCAGGGCCACTACATCATCGAACGGATAATGGACCGGGCCGCTGATGAGTTGGGTATGGACCGAATTGCGATTCGCATGAAAAATCTTGTGCGGCCCCAGGACTTCCCCTATGCCACAGGTTTCCCTGGGGTGGTCTATGATTCGGGAGATTATCCCCAGACGTTTCAAGACTTACTCGATATCGTGGATGTTTCAGCCTTCCGGGTACGTCAGCAACAAGCCCGCGCCCAGGGCATTCGTCTGGGTCTCGGATTGGCCAACTATGTCGAAATCTCTGCCGGATTCGGATTTGAAGGCGTGCATTTTCGTCTCGCGGCGGATGGCCGGATCGAACTGGCTACGGGAGCTACCGGCCAAGGGCAGGGACACCGCACGGCTTTAGCCCAAATTGCCGCAGATACCTTTGAAATGCCGCTCGAACAGATTGCTGTAGTCGAAGGCGACACCAGGCGTATCGATAAGGGGATTGGAACTTTTGGCAGCCGCACCGTTATCATGGCCGGCAATGCCATCGTCATTGGCGGTCAGGAATTTTTGGAAAAAGCTCGGGAGGCCGCAGCAAAAATTTTGGACGTTAAGACGACGGATGTCGTTTATCACCAAGGAACCTTTTCAGCTCCTGGAACCTCGGCAAAATCCTTGGATTGGACGCTCTTGGCATCGGAATTACAAAGAGCCTCACACTCCATGCCCGCTCATGAATATTATTTCTATTCCAATACTGCGACCTACGGATTCGGATGCCATGGAGTCATCGTCGAGGTCAACGAAAAAACGTCGGAAATCCGAATTCCACGCTACGTTGTCGTCCACGACGGAGGTGTGGTGGTGAATCCCCTCCTGGCCAACGGTCAGGTTATCGGCGGCGTTGTGCAAGGATTGGGCAGTGCACTCTACGAAGAGATGCGGTTTAACGAGAATGGCCAGCCCATCACCACCTCTTTTCTGGCATATCATCTGCCCGGCGCCGTCAGCGTTCCGGACATTGAAATCCATCACCGCAATTACCGGGCTCCCGGAAACCCGGGCGGGTACAAGGGTGTGGGAGAAGCGGGAATCATCCCGTCTCAGGCGGTCATCCTCTCGGCAGTCGAAGACGCGTTTCGGGATCAGGGACTGAGACTGAATTACGCGCCCATTACTCCAGGAAGACTGTTCCAGGCGATGCACCGGGAGGAGGCAAAATTATGAAACCCCCGGCCTTTAGCTACTATCGTCCCGAGAGTGTGGCCCAAGCCCTACACCTTTTAAGTACTGTGGAAGGAGCCAAGATCCTGGCGGGTGGGCAAAGCCTCATCCCCATGATGAATATGCGTCTGGCTCGCCCTGATGCTCTGGTGGACATCAACCACCTCACTGAACTCACATCCATTCAAGACGTGGGGGATGCCTTAGAAATTGGAGCATTAGTCCGTCATGACGAATTGCTACGGAGTCCTTTGGTGCGGCGCCATGCCCCTTTAGTTGCACAAGCGGAGAGACTGATCGGGCATCCGGCCATCCGCAGCCGGGGGACCATCGGAGGCAGTCTGGCTCACGCCGATCCGGCTGCAGAACTGCCGGTGCTGGCGGTATTGGGTGACTGGGAGTTAATAGTGTCATCGCAGACACAGACACGCACGATTTCTGCGGGTGACTTTTTCCTGAGCTATTTTGTCACCACGCTTGCTCCAGAGGAAATGCTGCTGCGAATTCGTCTACCCAAAGTCAGCACATACGGGCACATTGCCGAATATGCCATTCAAGCCGGGGACTTTGCACTGACTATAGCCGCGACCTCCGTAGATGTTGGACCGTCCGGGGTCGTCAGGGAATGCCGTATTGCCTTAGGGGGTGTGACAGACGTTCCTTGGCGGGATAAAACCATAGAACGGCAGGCCATCGGCCAAGTGGCTCAAGATTCATTGTGGAAGGACATTTCACACACTGTAGCCGAGGCCATTGATCCAATCGATGATTTGCATGCAACGTCTGCCTATCGGCGTCAATTAGCTGAAGCTTTGCTGCGTGAGGCGCTGCACAGGGCCGCTCAACCAAAACCCGCGTAAGGGAGGATTCTAAAGATGGTATCTATAACACTCCGAGTCAATGGCACGGTTCATCAAATGGATGTGGAACCCAGGTGGCTTTTAGCCGATGTCCTGCGTGAGCATCTGAAGCTGACAGGCACTCATTTGGGCTGCGAGCAGGGAGTATGTGGCGCGTGCACCGTGCTCTTGAACGGTCAGCCCGCACGTTCCTGCCTCACCTTAGCCGTGACGGCAGATGGAGCCGACATTACAACAGTAGAAGGGCTGGCGCAAAACGGACAGCTGCATCCCATCCAGGATGCCTTTTGGCAGGAGCACGCCTTGCAGTGCGGTTTTTGCACTCCCGGGTTTCTCATGACTGCCGTACACTTCTTGCAGGACAATCCCGATCCGACCCGTGCCGAAATTAAGGAGGCTCTTTCGGGGAATCTGTGCCGCTGTACGGGCTATCAACACATCGTGAATGCTGTGGAACGGGCCGCCAAAAATCTACGAGAAAAGTCTGGCGAAAAAGAGAGCATTCAGACATCAACCGTGGAGGGATAGGTTCCCAAGACGCAATGGCTGTCCATTCACCAAATTTATCCCTAAACCAAAAGGCGTCCTCGTCCGGGAGAATGATGACGCCTTTTGTATGTTTGTTACTCTGGATGCTCACTTCTTCCTCATTCTTAGACCGAAGGCAAAACATCGGCGCATAGAAATATGGCGGTTCTCAATCGGTGGCAGGGGCATAACCATCTCAAGAGAGTCTGAGAATTTCCTGTCTAAATCCAAGGTCACACCAGAATTTATTTAATTAATCAGTGACCGACTGGCGTCCAGCCAATGGGTTCCTTCTTCACTTTAGAGTCATGCTACACCAGACTTAAACATCATAATCCAGATGGACCCGGCTACAACACATAATGCAATGAAGCCCCCGAGTCCCAGCACTAATATCTGCCAGGCCATTCCCCGGCTTTCCCTTAGGTGCATGAACACGCCAAGCTGGACGGCAGCCTGCAAGACTGCCAACGCAATAACGACGGATACCAAGGCGCTCACCGGCAACACGTGGTTTATGACCAAGATAAACGCCATCGCTGTAAGCACCAAAGAGGCCACGTAACCAAAAACTTGACGCCACGGGAACTTGTGCACGGCAAAATGAGGCGCCAGGGAGGAGATCTCAATGCTATCCTCATTTTCCACAAGTTCTACCTGATTCATAGCTCCTGTCCCGTGACTGGGATATAGTCGATCAGCCATTATCCAACCCGTCCTTCCTGTTTTATGTGAAGTCATTAGGCCATTTTACCGCCTGTCATGCTGACCAAATACACGAATGAGAAGATAAACACCCACACAATGTCTAAAAAGTGCCAATAGAGGGCAAATGTGTAGAGCTTCCGGCTAGTTCTCGGAGTGATTCCACGCTTGACCAATTGAACCACGAGCGTGAGTGCCCAAAAGATTCCGAATGTGACGTGAGAACCGTGGGTACCGACGAGGGTGAAAAATGCTGATAAAAATCCGCTTTTATGCCAAGTAGCCCCTAAACCCACATATGAAATGAATTCGTGAACCTCGGTGCCGACAAATCCGATACCAAGCAAAATCGTCAATATAAGCCACGACAACACACCGGTTTTGTTCTGAGCCCGAGATTGATATATAGCCAGGCTACAAGTAAAGCTACTTGTCAATAACAAGGCGGTTTCCAAAATCAACGGGCCCATATGAAACAAGTGGATAGGAGTGGGTCCATTTGCGAAGTCATACCGCATCACGGCAAATGTCGCGAAGAGACATGCGAACAACACAAGATCTGTTGTCAGGAAAATCCAAAATCCCGTAACCTTGATACTCTCGTGATAATCGGCAAATTCCAGTGGCAATTGTTGTTCGGGTAATTCCAGGTGGCGAACCGCTTGACTCATATTTCCAACCTCCCTAAGCTTGCTTCGCTACGCCGGACGTCTTCGGGGTCAATCTCCTCGCTGTCGTTATAATCGAAGGCGGAAAAAAGCAGTGAGGCAATGACGCCGAGTGCGCCGATGATGGTGATGACCCACCATGAAAACACCATGCCAAATCCCACAACGAAAAAGCTTACTCCCAAGAAAAAGGGCATAGCTGATCGCTTTGGCATATGAATAGGGCGAATCGCTGAGGACTTGACCTTATACGCTCTGGCCTTCCCGGATTGTTTCATTTCCCACCACTCATCACGGTGAGTCACGGCCGGGATCACTGCAAAGTTATAAGACGGAGCGGGGGACGGCAATGACCATTCCAAGGTACGGCCGTTCCACGGATCGCCAGTGAGGTCGCGTTCACCATAACGCATGCTCCACAATACGTTGTAAACCAGAACCAGGAATCCCAGGCCTTGGACGAAGGCGCCTATGGTTGAGACCATATTCAAAGGACCCCACCCTAATCCCGCGGGATAGGTGTACATGCGGCGGGTCATGCCTTCGAATCCCAGCATATACTGCGGCACAAATGTTACAAAGAAGCCGCTGACGAATATCCAAAAAGCCCATTTGCCTTGTCGTTCATTGAGCATGAATCCAAACATTTTAGGCCACCAGTAATACATGCCCGACAATACGCCGAACACGGTTCCTCCAATAAGAGCAAGGTGGAAGTGCGCAATCAGGAAGTAACTGTTATGCATCTGATAGTCAACAGGTACGGTTGCCAATAGCACACCAGTGGCTCCCGCCACTAAAAACGCGGGAATAAAGGCCAGCTGCCACAGCATTGCGACCGTAAACCGTATGCGTCCACCCCACATGGTCAATACCCAGTTAAATATTTTGACGCCGGTGGGAATCGCAATGAGCATTGTGCTCACGCCGAAGAATGCGTTGACACTCGGTCCCGCTCCCATGGTGAAGAAATGGTGAACCCATACCACATAACTCAATAGGGTAATGGCCAACACTGATCCCACCATAGCCGGATATCCGAAAAGCTTCTTGTCGGAGAAGACCGGCACCACTTCAGAAAAAATCCCGAAGGCTGGCAAGACCACGATATAGACTTCGGGGTGGCCAAATAACCAGAAGAGATTCACAAATTGCATCGGCATTCCCCCATGTCCCAAGGTGAAAAAGGATGAGCCAAACAGCCGATCCAACAAGGTCAACAACAAAGCAATCGTCAAGGGAGGGAAGGCAAAGACAATCAACGCTCCGGTTACCAAAACCGTCCACACAAACATCGGCATGCGCATTAGGGTCATGCCAGGCGCACGCATTCGCAATATCGTCGTCATAAAGTTGATGCCGGTAATGGTGGTGCCAATCCCGGCAATTAACAGCGACACTAAGTAATAATTTTCTCCCACCCCGGGATTAAATCGCAACTCTGTAAGCGGGGGGTAAGCCGTCCACCCTGCGTTGGGTGATCCGCCAACAACAAACGAGATATTAAAGAGAATCGCGCCGGCAGCAAATAGCCAAAAACTTATGGCATTAAGACGGGGAAAAGCTACGTCCCGGGCACCAATCATAAGAGGAATGGCCACGTTAAACAGCGCGAACAAAAATGGCATCGCCATGAAAAAAATCATTATGGTGCCATGAGTCGTGAACAACTCATCGTACTGGCCAACAGGCAGGAGGTGATTATTCGGCAGTGCGAGTTGCGAGCGTATCATGAGGGCATCAACGCCTCCTCGAAACAACATCAGGAGGGCGGACACGAGGTACATGATTCCAATTTTCTTGTGGTCAACGGACGTTAGCCACTCGCGCCATAACCAGCCCCACTTTTTTAGCCGGGTCAACATGTAGACAAGGAAGAGCATGGACAAAACGATACCAATCTCAATGACCACCTCATCAGGACGACGCGTCTGCGGCGGAAAGAGCCTGGCCAAAATCTGACTCACAAAGACGACCACCTTTCATCAAAATTGTGCTTGCGTAAATTGCAGACTGCGCTAAGGCATGACCATCGGAGAAGACCCCGTCAAGGTAAACCCATGAGACGTGGTGGGGAATGTGCCAGCGGGATAAGACGAAAAGCTTTCTGCGCCGGCGTAGCCAAAATGGGCCAAAGCGTGGTACTTTGCCACGGACATGGAAGGTGCCGTGGTCTTTACTTGATGGACCCACTGATTGAACGCTGTACGCGGTACAGCATCGACTTTGAACACCATGTGAACAAAACCTCTGCCGGAAAACTGTCCGCTGCGTCCCATATAAACGCCCGGTTTATTGGCTTCAAGCCATAAGGGAAGTACTTCACCGGGCATAGTATATTCCATGCCGCCTAGTTGAGGCACCCAGAACGTGTTCATGGGGGAATCAGCAGTCAATTTAAACAGAACTGGTACACCAGCCGGGATTTTGATGTAGTTGACCGTAGCAATGTGCTGGACGGGATATTGAAACATCCACTTCCAGTCAAGAGAAGTGACATGAATGATAAGCGGATCCTTTTGCCTGGGCAAGGTATCAAGAGCATAGGTTTTTTGAACAGTAGGGACTGCTATCACCGCTACGATGATCAGGGGAACAACAAACAGCATCACTTCGAAAAATTTACTCCGCTGCCACTTGGGAATATAAGTACCCTTGTGCCGGGGATTGTCGCGAAAACGGACGAGCACGACAGCCAGAAGAATCCACACCGGGATAATGACTATGGCCATTGCGATAGAAGCCAAGACCAACAAATTCAGTTCTGTTTGTCCCACCGGTCCGGCAGGATGAAGAATTGTGTAGTGTTGGCCACAGCCAGAGAGCAAAGAGCTCACAATGACGGCCAGTGGTATCCATCGATATGGCCAACGCGTGCTCTGCCTCTTAGGCATCGATATCACCCTCTATTTGAATTGTTTCTCTAGACATGAAAAGACTTACTTTACGGAAAGGGGTAATTTTTCTGAAATTCATTTCCCTTAAATCATTAAAGAAAGAAATGAATCTCAAAAATTAACGCAAATGAAATAATTTTTAACGAAATTATATCCTCGGCCCCCGGCATAGTCAACTATGTTTTTCAGTATTTTATTTTTGTTGAATGCTATGAAACCAATAAATTTAGATTCGATTTGACCTATCGTAAAATGATTCCAAATAAATAAATCACATGGCAATTCCACCCATTGAATTAGAGCAAACCGTGCATTCGAACTTTCGCAACATAAGCCATTCGACTCATTTGTTTAAAACTATACAAGAGTTAATAGGGAATGAAGTTGCAGCAGGGGAGAGAAGACCAAAACCGGGGACGGAGCCTAGTGTGGCGAAGTGTTCGGTTCAATACATGAGGCAAACGTCAAATTTTTGCCGGCGGTAAGATAAAACGGGATCACGCCAATTGTTGAAATATTGGCCTCTGCCTCCGTACAAATAACCCTCCGTCGCACCATGAAAAATCGACTAGCACAACTTACCTATTTGCCATTCCTCGTCATATAAAATTTTTGGTTTGTTAATAGATCGCCATGTTAACACCAAAACAGATTTAAACTCTTGAGAAGTCGGCTCATATCAAATTTATCTAGTGGCAACGGAGTACCCATCAGAACAAGCGGAGACTAGAATCTCATTACCAAACCATAAAGCTATGTAACAGTTCTCACAATGGGAGTTGCGGCTCACGTAACGTCCTGTGAATGTTTGGAGTCAAAGATCTGAAGAAATCAGAGGGTGTTGCTATAGGGTAGGGATTTATTCGATGACGTCTGTGGGATAAATTTCTTTAATCTAGGACACACTCAACTGTACATATTGGCGAAACCCGGCTTTTACACACCACAGAACCCCACGGTAAATCCGTAACATCGCAATTGATGACGCCTGCAGGTGTATTCCATTGCTAACGTCACAACGCGCCAGATGGCCCGCCAAGAGCGGGCCATCCTAGTGTCCTATTGATTGTTGCCTGATAAGCTACAGCCTCGGAGGCTGAAAAGGAATTGTATCCCTATAAGTTCATCACATTCACCCAAGACCATAGGCGAAGACCTTGCACACAAACCGTTTAGAAAATCAAGCTGACCCAAAGAGATTCAGATCGCGCACGGGTTGTTGCGGCTCTACTGTGCTCGGTTATCCTCCGACTGATTGGGAGGGGATATGCACCGAAGCCCGCACATAACGGACCCGTAATATGAGCAAGCCTCCCAGAACCAAGGTTATGGTCATAAACGTCAGCCCGGCCACGATGCTGTTATGGGTAACTGTCAGGAGATATCCAACCATAAAGGGTCCCACGAATCCGCCCAAATTGCCCAGACCATTAATGAGCCCCATCGAAGCACCCAAGGCATCCTTCCCGACAATCATCGGCGGAAGCGTCCAAAATACTCCCAGAAAAGCCATGACACCGGCTTCTGTCAAAGAAATGAAAACTATGGCCCAAACAGGACTAGAGCGACCTATCATTGCCGAGATCAACAGGGCGATCCCCGCCACCACCAAAGGCACGGCAATGTGCATCTTGCGTTCTCCCGTGGCATCGGAATGCCGTGAATTCAACCAAAGGGCCAGAACCGAGACAATATAAGGCAAGGTCCCCAAAAGTCCCACGCCCACGGGTCCCAAGGACGACAAATTCTTCAAAATCGTCGGGAGCCACAGACTGACCCCATAAAGACCGATCAGAGCGAGAAAGTAGACGAGGACCAATAACCACACTTGGCCGTTGGCAAAAGCCTGTCGCCAGTTGTTTGCCGCAGGACGGATTTGCTGGGCATCTTCCGCAAATTTCTCTTGAAGATACGCACGTTCCTCAGGCGAGATCCAGCGCGCCTGTTCCGGCGATTCATCAATAAAAATCCACCAGACAACAGCCCAGATAAAGGCTGGAAGCCCTTCCAGATAGAACAGCCAGCGCCATGACAGATGAGCCAGAATGAATCCTGCAAACGGGGACATGATAATGGCCGCTACCGGAAGACAAAACATCCAGTAGGAATTGGCCCGAGCTCTTTCATCCAATGGGAACCATTTAGCTAGCAAAGCCAGGGTGGCGGGCCAGACACCTCCTTCGGCAACACCTAGAAAGAAACGGACTAATAATAACTCCGCTGTGTTCTGCACGGCTCCCGTCAACACCGCGAAAATTCCCCAAATAATCAAGGCAATCGTGACAAACTTCTTAGCGCTCCAGTGAACACCCAGGTAACCTCCTGGGATTTGTAAAAATAAGTAACCAAAAAAGAAGATACCGCCCGCCAGTCCTGCCACCGTTGCGCTAATTCCCAGCGTTTTCTCCATGCCCGAAAATCCGAACCCGATGTTAATACGGTCCATAAAGCTAATGGTATACATGAGAAAGGCCACGGGAATAATGCGTGCCCAACGTTGCCGGGGTGGCGAATGTTGATCCTTTGACAATGACACAATACTGCCCCCTTTCAGTTAATTCCGACTTTAGTTAACTTGAATTCTAACGAGAAAGGCAAAATCAAATGCGGTCTAGCGAAAAGTAGTATAACACGACGCCTCAGCGGCCGGAAGAATGCCGAGATGACTGGCACACTTGCAAGTAACAGTTTGCCTCAGCTGCGTTGGATGCGTCGATCTGCCGCGAAAGCATAGATATATAACCTCAGCGGAACGCAGCAGGGATACCGCAATCCTTTACCAGGTCTTCTTTGCCACCGTACTCAAGAAGAGGAAAGCTTTAGCCGAATTCCTGTCTGGTTGGCCCCGTGTATGGTCAGACGTCGTTATGCGAGGCAGCGGAAAAAGAGGTCTTTAACTCTTTCCTTATGGATAGAAACACTTTCATTCATATATTCGTATATTTTAATAGTGCCATGAATAGTGTAATCGCATCAGAAATTAGAAATACGTCACTTCATATAATGCGATAGGGGCGTACGGTAAGGAAGCCACTCATGCAATGGGTTCGGTTCTCAAATTGTAGGTGATAATGTGCTTCCGATAAAGGCGGGCGATCTATATCGTGATAGCGGCAGTGACGTTACGAGCGTCTCGCTAATCATCTGGCCACCCTGATCGCCAGTTTCACATCGTCAATTTGGTGCGACATCCTGATAGAGTCTCCTCCCGGCCATCCTCTTCTGAGCCTAGTTGCGGTAATACCAGCGTCACTTCCGCCCAGTGTAAACGGAAGTATAGGCCTTTAAGTTAAAGAAGCGTATGCGATTCGAGTATTTGGAGAAAAAGGCTGCCGAACCAGCCAACGTAAATAGCCCTCAACTACCGAATCTTTATGTTCCATTCAATCACATCTCCTGGCGGATCTTATTATGAGAAGCAGACTAAAAGGCTTAACCTCACTGTTTTCTCGCATTATTAGAGGTATATCAAACCTTTTACTTCCAATAAATATTATTATTTGGTAGGAAGATGAAAGTGCATATATGCAGAGCAATCGGTAACCAATCGCGGTGACCAGGAGTTATATTTCGACAAACGGTAAATAAACAAATGGAATGGAGTCAGGAATGCTACAGATATTGACGACAGCAGATCACTCTTCGACGCATCTCAGCGTTGTCGTGAACCAACAAGTGCGGGAATTAAGAATTGTGCGTCATTACTGGACTCACAATGCAAAAACCGTACCATTCATCCGAACAAGAGACACACGCTGGGGAACCAGGGAGAGCGGGGAAGTAGTCATCCCGTCCAATCCCTACCCTTAGATTCATTCCTTTATGACTATTTCTCTTCGTCGTTGGGGAGGAGGCATGGATACATGGCTCACGGTGGGGGATGTGGGGCCTTGCCAGCAAAGCGGTCGCGATTGCGATCGCGGGATCTCGGCAGTCTGTGGTGATAATTGCCCCCGTATTGTACCTGTTCTTATTAAATGGGAGGAGAAACATTATGATCAGGTATTCTCAGGCTCTGGTACCCGTTGCCGTCCTATCCTTAGCCACTATCGTATCTGGTTGTGGCCACACGAATGCAGCTCCATCCGTCTCATCATCGCACGTGCGACATGTGGCGGCTACAACGGTTGCGTTACCGCATCACCTCAGCAATACCCAATGGTATCCGCCCGCCGTCACAAAACATTATCCCATCACGGGAGCAGCCTATAAAGTTCCAAGCGACACAGGACTGCAGATGTGGTCTTCCAACCCGACACTGGCGGTGCTCGCGGTCTTCAATCACTTGAGTCGAGCTACGACCATCCAGCAAGTTGAAGAATACAGTGATCCCAGTTTTTGGCCAGGCATTCGCCATGAGTGGACATTTCCCAACCCCCATAGCCCATGGTATCACGAGATGAGGAAACCTCTAACGGCTCAAAATGTCGAGAGTATGCCCGCATCCCGGTCACCTTACGCGGGTGTTATTCAACGCCAGTACGGACCAGAAATCTTGGATCATTCCTGGGTGCTGGCCACAGGTCAGCCCGGACAAGCCTTCACAACCTGGTACAAAAAGCATCCCGCCCTCACGCCCTGGTATTATTTTGTGAATGTGCGAGGACATTGGTTGCTCTATAGCATCCAAAACTGAGAGCCAGTCAGTTCATCGTCCCAAAACTATTTCTACACACGCGTGCTCGACTAGAGTCTTAACGCCTAGCAACTCGACGAGGGCTATCCGGAATCAGACATCTATGCAGTCCGCAACGTGATAAGCCTATCAACGTCCGGCGACTACCGCCTGTGACGATGCGAGCGTTCCCATGTCGCTGAAAAGCGTGGCCCGCATCCATATCGCCGCCTCCCAGACGTACCCACACAGTTGTCGACCGCCGTATAAGCGGACGCGTACCTCTTTTTGGCCCCAATCCTTTCCAATCGGCATGCAGGCGCAGGCAATTGAGCGCGCCACCTAATGGGAAGCGGGGCGAAACCGATAACTATGCACATACTCCACCAACACGCACCGGACAGGACAATTCCCGGTTTTCGTAATGTGTACACGGGACTGGGTCTTGTCGCTAGACAACTCCATCATAGCCAGGCCCGTGAAGACCATCAGCTGGCAGGAATGAGAGAACTGACTGAAGTCTCCACCTGGGGCCGACTCAAAAGGCACCTTGGCAGCGATGCCGTCCCTAAAATGTGAAAATGTGCCCATTTTGCCCCGGTTACTGGAAATAACAGGTCATCTTTCTCCGTGTGTTCGGGATCGAGTCGAGGAAAATTCTTAGGACAAACTCCCCACGACGATCATCACAAACTTCTACCAACTAGCAGCTATAAGTGGCACTTGACTCAAGGCCAATGAGTGAGAGGAGGGGAGGGGGAAGAGGGAAAGAGGGCTCCCCCCTCTTGCACTAGAAACACCGTAAGATGGCCATCTATCATGGCCATCTATCTACTGGCCTGCTTTCTACCGCAAGTATCGTGCATGGAAGAATTGGGCGCTCGGCGTTGTAGGCATGTGGTACGATCAGAGTGAATTAATTTTGATTGAGCCCTTATTACTTGCCGTAGAAGAGGAGGGAACGCAGTCAATGCCACCGAATTCAGAACGGGAGCGTATGCTGGCGGGAGAATACTACCACGCCACGGATCCGCAATTGGTTCAGGAACGCGAAAGCGCAAGACGGCTTACCTGGCTCTTTAACCAAACTATGGCAACAGAGTATGCACAGCGCCAGGACCTTCTCAGCGAACTGTTCGGATCCATGGGCCGCAACGTGATCATCGAACCTCCGTTCCGATGTGACTACGGTTACAATATCCATGTGGGAAATAACGTCTTTGCTAATTTTGACTGTGTCATTCTAGACGTGTGTGCCGTGAGTATTGGAGATCATTGCCTAATTGGGCCTGGAGTCCACATTTATACCGCCACGCATCCACTGGACCCGAGCCATCGGGCTTTGGGTCTGGAATACGGAAAACCGGTAGTAATCGGAGATCATGTCTGGATCGGAGGCCGTGCCGTAATCAATCCCGGCATCACAATCGGTAACAATGTGGTAATCGCATCCGGATCCGTGCTGACGCATGATGCTCCGGATAACGTTGTGGTTGCTGGGAATCCAGCTCGGATCATCAAATCACTGGAGTCACTGGAGCAAAAATGATAGCGCGAAACACAAAAAGGCGGTCCCCTCTTGTCTTGATTTCTTTAGTTAACATAATCTCTCTTATCGGACACTCCCCAGGAATTGGTTCTATTCTATGCCTTTTCCTCCTGCGATGCAACGTTCCTTTTTGGCCTTTTTCCTTTTTTGTTGGTACCTCCAGCACTATTATGGTACAGTGTCCTAAAGAGGACTATTCGAGGAATGATGCGTGATGACTAAAGATTGGATTCGGGCACTGGAAATCGGAGGCATCATTGTGGCCGTGCCTCCTCTCCTCGCGGTCGGGTATGCTATCGGTTCCCATCTGCAGGTGCATTGGGCTGCTTCGCCTCGAGCCTCGGTTTCTCATGGAACTCCGGCGTCTTCCTCCTCGCCATCGTCCAGCTCTGTTTCCTTTTCTCCTTCGCCGTCTCCTTCGCTCTCTGTCCCGTCTTCCGCTGCAGCCACCTCGGCCCCGCCTTCTGTCCCTTCTCCCTCATGGCAAACCCTGAACCTTAATCAATGGGGGACTGTCAGTCTCCCCGCCTCTTGGGGCGGTCCCCAACAAGAATCCGGGTCTAATGGAGGGACGACATTGAATTGGACTGGGTCTTCCGGCACGTTCACGTTCTCGGTCCTTAGTGATTATGGTGCCAACCATAACGTCTTGCTGCAAAATAGTCCCTTTGATCCCGCTGAGGCGTTGCCGGCAGGATGCTCCTTAACCGGTCACCCTCACTCCCGCGTTTGGACATTTTCTGGCCCCCACGTTGTCGGCGACATTTTTACCACGGGTAGTTTATCGGGCGCTTATGTGGCGACAGTAAGCGATGCCTCTTCGGCCACCGATCAGCGTCTGTTGGATTCTCTCATTCTTTACGGCAGTGATTTCTCTTCTGCCGCGTTATAGAGGAGCTTAAAATACCTCTTTGACGAATATTTTCTCTACAATATTCTTTCGTCGATGATGCACCCGTCGCTTTTCTCCTTTTCGATGATGAGATCGATGATGCACCCGTCGCTTTTCTCCTTTTCGATGATGCGCATGACGAGTACGCCGTTTACGCTCTGCCATCCTCAAGACCTCCTTAGCTATATTGTCCGTTTGTGACGTAAGCGTCGGTCCAGTTGCCTCCGCCTAGTGGCACCTTCACATATCCCGTATAGTTGCCATATTGTGCCTTGTGCGCCTTAAGGTAACTCTCAATGTCGCTATTCGCTGTCGCAACATATTTATCCGCTGCCGACTGTTGGGACGCCGTATCCGGTTTGATTTGCCCCGATTGCACCTCTTCCAATACGTTGGTTTGCCACTGACTGGGAGCGGCGGGATTTGCCGTGTTGGAATAGTTGACCACTACCGGTTTCGCGTTCATATTCAATGCTCCGCCTGAATTCACACTTTGCGTGGGATAATAAACCCCGTATTGCTTACTTAGTCCCAATTTCGAGGCAAAGTTTTGGGCACTAAAGCCCAAACTGGCCGTGGATCCGGCATGATAGGTCATCGCCGTGGAAGGCTCCGGAGCCCGATTCGCCCATGATGTGCCCGACGACGTTGACGAGGATGTCGTAGCGCTTGTCACATTAGCCGCTTGGTTTGCGCCAAGAGCTCCTCCTACGGTCGACTCAATTTGTCCCAGAGCGCCAGACAGGGAGGAGGGCAGCAACGATTGCCCGTTTTTAGATCGCCACCAGAGCCAGACTGCGACGCCCCCCAGCAGCAAGACCCATATCCAAGTACTGCTGTCGCTTTTCCCAGATGACCCTCCCGCTTCATATACCTCCATTATTTTCGCCTTCTTCCCTTGTGCCGATGTGCCATGCGTTCCATACGCCGTTTTCCATACTTCCGGAATCCTACTTTCGCGGCCGTTTTGCGGCCAATTTCTCGGGCAGCGGTTTTGGAGTAGCCGGCGTCAATATACTCATGGGCGATTTTTCGGGCGAGCTTTTGAAACCGTGATCCGGCCATTAGTGATTGCCTCCTTGTTGGTACAAGGTTTTCGCTAACGCCACAATTTCCCCGATGTCGCTGACTTCGGCCAGTTTCGCAAGCAGATCCGTTACGAGATCTTGCGCCTCGCGCACACTTAGCCGTGTGCGTGTCAGGAGCTCAATGTCTTGATTGAATGTGGTTTTGACGCGTGGATTTTCCATCATGTCCTCACCCCCTTTCTTCAGTCAAACAGTTCTGTCACATAGACGTAAACATCCCCACTAGTCGGAGCCGTGGCGCCCATTGCCATCTCAATCAGGATGGAGTCAAAATGCATGGCGAGCACTCCGGCCCCGCTGCCGCCCTCGCTCGTGTACTGGCCATAGCCTGATGCCGCAATCCCTCCTGAGTCGGCATAACTTTGACCGCCTGCCGTGTTGGAGTTGGTGTCTTGCGTCGAGTCAAATACATAAAACCTGACACTGGTTAACGCTTCATTGAGCTCGTTGGAAATGATGAAACTACGCTGTGTGGCGTGACGATGCAAGACACTGATCATCACCGCTTGGTATGTCGCACTGGCCGCAAAGTCTCCATACGCAAACCTGCCAATGAGCACCGGAGCCGCCGCCTGCGCCACATTTTTCACTTGGGGCAGTCCGGTGGTTTCGTCAATATTGGGTAAGCCAAACATCGAAAAATCGCTCATGTTATCCTCTCCTATAGTGCGGTGTTGTCCTCTCGCAATCCTCCGATATAGCACTTATCGGCA